>JAXDIL010000030.1:0-37082 GCA_034664005.1 Thermoleophilaceae bacterium
TTCAGCTCGCGCCGCTTGCCGCGGCGATCGCACTCAGCTCCGCGGCGGCTGCCACGGCGCTCCCGCCCGAGTGCGAGACGGACTGCCCCGACCCCGGCGGCGGCGAGGTGGTCACGACGGTCACCCCTGAGCTAACCGTGTCCCGGACGTCCGGCACGATTCGGGACTCGCCGCTCGCGAACATCGACTGCGGCGCAGACTGCTTCCAGGGCGGGAGCACCTACAGCTACACCAGCACCTGCGACGGCGGCGCGTGCACCTATCAGAACGTCGACACGGTCACCCTCGTTGCGCTCGGAGGTCCCCCGGGATTCTCTCCGCACTGGACGCTGTGCGCCGCGGACTCGACGGGGGCGTGCAAGAACTTGACCCGCTTCCCGTGCGACTCGAGCACGAGCGGGAATTGCGGCGTCCAGATGTACGACGACACCCGCGTGGAGCTCACCTGGGACGACACCACGGATCCGAATACGTCGTTCTCGTCGGAGCCGGCGGTTGTCGGACCGGCGGTCAGGACGTTCACGGCGTCTGCGACCGACAACTCGGGCTCTGTTCCCCGGGTGCGGTTCAGGATCGACGGCGGGGTCGGCACCGATGACACCTCAGCGCCCTTCCAATTCTCGGTGGACCCCAGCCTGTACACGGATGGGAGCACCCACACGATCACAGCGCAGGCCTTCGATCCCGCCGACCGCGGCGACGCGTCGCCTGACGCTGCGACCTTCACGGTGGATCGCTCGACGCAGGTCTCGATCACGAGCCCCGCGGACGGCGCCCATTCCGAGTCGGCGCCGGCGTTCAGCTTCTCCATCGAGAACGGCGCAAGTGCCACCTGTACGACGCTCGCGGGCGCCTCGGGCGAGACGAGTCTCGGCCAGTCGCCGTGCACGTCGAGCTATACGCCCGCGGCGAGCGCTCCCGGTGAGTATCGGGTCCGGATCGCGTCGACCGACGCCGTTGGCAACACGGCGACCGTCACACGCGGTTTCGTGATCGACGCGGCGACGCAGACGCCAGATCCGGGCCAGGAGCAGCCGAACCAGGGCGGATCCGGCGGGAACACCGGCGGCGGGAACATCGGCGGCGGGAACACCGGCGGCGGCGAAAACACGATCGGCTCCGCTGCCATCCTGGACGCCCTCGGCCTGGACCTAGCGGCAGCGGCCCGCAAGCTCTCCCTCCAGAAGCAGCGCACGCTCGTAAAGGCGCGCGGACAGGGCCTCAAGCTCAAGGCGCTGACGGCCGGCACCTTCACGCTGGTCTTCAGCGGCCAGACCACCAAGGCCAAGGCCTCGAGGAGCGTGGCGATCGCCAAGGGCCGGAAGGTCGCGACCGGCGCGGGCACCTACACGCTCAAGCTCAAGCTGACGAAGGCCGGCGTGCGGCTACTGCGCAAGGGCAAGCAGGTGCGCGGCAAGCTGACGCTCAGCTTCACCGGCACAGGCCAGAGCAAGCTGAGCCGCTCCCGCACGGTCACGCTGAAGCGGCGCTGAAGCCACCGCCGCGCGGGCGGGCGGGCCCTGAAATCCGGGCGGGCGCTAGGCGGCGTCGCGGTCTTCGGTGCTGTCGTTCGCCTCGTGTTCCGCGGACTCGGGGGCGTCGGCGTCAGTCGCCCCGTTCTGCGTCGTCGCCACGGCCTCCGTCGTGCCCTCTGACTCGCCGGCGCCCTTCTTCTTCCGGCGACGGCCGCCTCGGCGGCGCTTGCCCTTGGGGAAGTTCCGCAGGAGCTCGCGGGCCAGCGCGCTCGGCTTGCGGGCCATCCGCATGCGCGCGCCGTCCAGTACCTGCTGTGCCTCCGGCGTGTGCGCCAGGGCGGCGGCCAGCAGGGCTGCCGAGAGGCGGCGGTCCTGCTTGCGCGACGCCTGCACCAGTCGGCGTGCGTTGCGCGCGTGGGCCGCGCCCGCGGAGTTCACGAGTAGGCCGAGCAGGCGCTTCGTCTCCGGCCAGCGCTGCACCGCGTACTCCTCGTGCACCTCGCGCGAGTACTCGGCTAGGTGCCAGAGCCAGCGGGACGCCTGGTCGCGGCGGCCGATCTGGCGCTCCGTGAGTGCCTGGAGGAGCACCTTGACCCCTTCGCGGCGCTCGTCGCGGGACCAGCTGCCGACGATCTCGACGGCGTCGTCGAACGCCTCGGCGTCGCGCAGGTTGCCGACCTCGCCGAGCGCACGCACGCGCAGCTGCGTGTTGCGGTTGCGGCGCAGGCAGGTGACGAGGAACAGCCGGCGCAGCTCGCCGGTCGCGTCGAAGTGAAGCATCGCCTTGGCCCGGCGCCAGTTGTTCGAGGCCACGCGCGCGCCGGCGAGCATGGCCCAGGCCTGCTGCTCGCCCCAGCTCAGGTGCTCCACGGCTATGCGCCACAGCTCGCGCTCGAACACCTGCGCGCGCCGCTCCTGATCGGCGGTCACGGGCACGACCCGTCGCTCGACCCGCAGGCGCCTGCCGCGGCCACGCCGCACAGGGCCGACCACGATCGCGCCACCGCGATAGACGTCGCGGTCGAGCAGCGAGTGGAGCGTCACGACCGGATCGTCGTTCGGCGTGGCCGGGTGGACGAAGTCCACGACGATGCCCGACTCCTTGCCCGGGTTCCGGCGCGTCACGCGGCCCACACGCTGCTGGTAGATCCGCTTCGAGGCCGTCGGCGCCAGGTGCATGCAGACCGTCGCGCGCGGCGAGTTCCAGCCCTCTGCGAGCAGCTGCGCGTTCACGAGCACGTCGATCTCGCCGCGTTCGTAGGCCGCGAGGATCCGCGTGAGCTCACGCTTCGGCGTCTCGCCCGAGACGGCCATCGCCTTCATGTCCGCGTCCTGGAACGCCTTGGCCACGTTGTGTGCGTGCTTCACGCCGGCGGAGTAGACCACCCCGGGCACGTCCTTGAAGCGCGTCTTGTAGAGGTCGGCGACCGCCAGGTTGAACGGCGTCTGGTCGAGCAGCGCGGCCAGCTCTTCCTGGTCGAAGTCCTGGTCGACCTCGCCTCGCCGGAGCGGCACATTCGCGATCGAGCGGACGCCCACGCCCGGCGGGATGCGCACGCAGCGGAGCGGCGCGATCACGCCGCGGCGCGCGGCCTGCGCGAGGTCGAAGCGCGAGGTCTGGGTCGGGAAGAGATCGGTGACGTGGCGCGCGATCAGCGCACCCGTCGCGGTCATGCCGACGAACACCGGGCCGATCCACTGACGGATCGACGCGCTCGTCTTCTCGCCGAGCGCGGTGTGGGCCTCGTCGCAGATGACGATCGTGTACGCGTCCGAGACCTTCCCCGCGTTGCGCACGTACCACTGGTAGGTCTCGACGGTCACGGGGCCGCCCGCGGGCGGCTCGCCGTCGCCGTTCTTCAAGAGCGGCGGCGCGATGCGCTTCTTGTAGCCGCGGTCGCGCAGCTCGCCGAGGAACTGGTCGACGAGGTTGCGGCGGTGGGTGAGGATCAGGATGCCGCCGGTGCGCGAGGCCTCCACGAAGCCGAGTGCGGCCACGGTCTTGCCGGCGCCGGTCGCATGCTCGAACCAGACGCGGCGCGCCGCGCCCGGGTCCTCGTCGATCGCCTCGGCGGCTGCCTCCTCCTCGGCCTCCTCGGCCGGATCCCAGTCGAGCGGCTCCTCGTCGGGCAGCTCGTCGCCCTCGATCTCGACCTCGCCGGAGTGGAGCTCCTCGAGCGCGCCGCTGCCCTTCCCGTTGCGGCCGATCGTGAGCTCGGACTCGAGCGCGATCAGCGTGCCGGAGAGCGCGTCCACCTGGTGGGCCGACAGCGTGGTGCCGTCGGCCAGGTGCGGCTCGTCGTCCGCGAGCAGCCGCTCGAGCCCCATGATCAGCGAGAACTCGCGCCGCCATTCGACGGACGGCTCGGTGCGGCCCTCCTCGATCTCCTTCAGGGCTGCGTCGAACGCCGCGCGGCGTGCGCTGTTCGCCGCCAGGGCGCTGGCGGGGTCCTCCCCTTCGAGCACGAAGGGCTCGCGCGCAAATTCTTCGGCGCGCTTCAGTTCATCGCCGGAAACCGGCGAGGCATCGGCCACGGAGCTTCTTTCAGCCACGGTCAGGCGTTCTTCGGTCAGAGGGGGACGTACCGAGTTGCTCGTCAGGAGACAGCGGGGTACGCCCGTGTTGCGCCGTCGTTCTCTTGAGTCCCGCGAGTAACGACGGGCCAGGTCCGTGTGGGCACCTTGGCGTGCCTCTATTGAAGCACACCGAGGTGCGAAATGGGGTCATTCGCGACTCTGCCATCCTTCGGCGCGTGCGCCGGCCGGCCGCTCTTTTCCTGGCTCTGATCGTCTTTGCGGGATGCAACTCGAACGACGCGGCGCCGTCTGCCAGCTTCGTCCCAGGCGGCCGCGACAGGTTCGAGTCGGTGTTGAAGCGCGAGGGCGGCATGCCGATCGTCGTGAACAAGTGGGCCAGCTGGTGCGGGCCGTGCCGGCTCGAGTTCCCGTTCTTCCGCGACCAGGCGAAGAAGCGCAAGGGCGAGGTCCTGTTCATCGGGGTCAACTCGAACGACAACCGCGGCGACGCGGAGGAGTTCCTGAAGGAGGAGCCGGTCCCGTACAAGCACTTCGAGGACCCGAAGCTCGAGATTGCGGCTGCCTTCAACGCCGTTCAGGCCTTCCCCGCCACCGCCTTCTACGACTCGAAGGGGAAGCTCGCCTTCGTGCACCAGGGCGGCTACCCGAACGAGGCCGCGCTCGCCGAGGACATCGATCGCTACGCCCGCTGACGTGGAGGTCCGCAAGGCACGCAGCGACGACGAGCTGGCAGCGGCGCTCGCGCTGCGCTCGCGCGTGTTCTGCGGCGAGCAGGGCGTCTCCTTCGAGGCGGATCAGGACGGGCGCGACGACGAGGCGACCCACATCGTGGCCGTGGAGGACGAGGTCGTAGTCGGGACCTGCAGGCTCCTGTTCCGCAGCAACATGGCCCGGCTCGGGCGGCTCGCCGTGGAGCGCGAGCGACGCGGCGACGGCGTGGCCGCCGCAATTCTGCGCGAGGCCGACCGTGTGGCGGTGGAGGCGGGCGCCGAGTCGATCGCCCTACACGCCCAGACCTACGCGCTCGCGCTCTACGAGAACGCCGGCTACGCCGAGTACGGGCCGCCGTTCGTGGAGGAGGGCATCGAGCACGTGGCCATGGAGAAGCGGCTTGCCTGAGCTCCGGATCGATCCGCTCACCGGGCTGCGGGTGATCGTGGCCGGTGAGCGCGGCTCGCGCCCGGGCGCGTTCCTCGACGTGGCGCCGCGCCCGCCGATCGACCCCGAGACCGACCCATTCGCGGCCGGGCACGAGGACCGCACGCCGCCCGAGCTGTATGCGCTCCGCGACGACGGGAGCTGGAAGGTCCGGGTCGTGCCGAACCTGTATCCCGCGCTGTCGGGCGGCGACGGCACCGAGGCCGGCGGCGACCCGCTCGCGGGCGGCCGCGGCGAGCCCGACCTGTTCGCGAGCCGGCCGGCAGTGGGCGCCCACGAGGTCGTCGTGAACGCGCCCGACCCGGTGACCTCGCTCGCCGAGCTCGAACCGGACCAGGTAGAAACCGCCATGTCGGTCTGGCGCGAGCGCATGCGCACGCACGCGGGCGCGGCCTACGTTCACGTGATCGTGAACGAGGGGAAGGAGGCGGGCGCCTCGCTTCCGCACACGCACGCGCAGCTGTACGCGCTCCCGTTCGTGCCCGCGGCCGTTGCCCGCGAGCGCGAGCGCTTCACCGCCTACTCGGACCGCACCCAGGGCCGCAACCTGCTCGAGGACATCGTGCAGGAGGAGGTGCGCCGGCGGGAGCGCATCGTGGCGATCGACGACGAGGCGGTGGCGATGGCGCCCTTCGCGGCGCGGGTGCCCTTCCACGTCGTGCTCGCGCCGCGGCAGCCCACCGCGCGCTTCTCGGACGACGGGCCGCTCGGCGGCCGCCTGCTCCACCAGGTGCTGAACCGGCTCCGGGCCACGCTCGGGACGCTGCCGCCGCTCAACATGTGGGTGCGCACTGCGCCGCGCGACGCCGCCCACTTCTGCTGGCGCATCGAGATCATGCCGCGGCTCGCGCAGCTGGCCGGGCTCGAGATCGGGACGGGCGTTCACCTCAACGTGCTCGCCCCCGAGGACGCCGCCGCGCGGCTGCGCGACGCGGACGTATAGCCCGCTTGCGCTAGCTTCCCCGCCCCCGATGCCGCCCGTGCCGAGACAGGTGCCGATGTTCGCCGGCGAGCCGCCGCAGGAGCCCCTGCCCTACGGGCGCTGGGGCGAGGCGCTCGCCGAGCACTTCGCGAGTGCGGCAGAGAGCGCAATCGGAGAGATCACCTGGTTCCCCGATCGCACCTGGGCGGGACGCACCTACGTGCCCGCCACGGCGCCCGCCGAGGAGGGTGGCGAGGTGTTCGGCTACGTCTCCTACACGCGTGAGCACGAGGGCGCCCAGGCCACCAACTTCACCGCCGCCGCGGACTACACCGACGAAACCGCCGCCGAGAACCCGGACTGGACGCTCGATCTCTCCGACCACGAGATCGGCCACTGGCGCGGGCCCGAGGGGCGCCGCGGCGTGATCACGCTTGTGTGGGGAGTGGCGCTCGTGGCGAACGGCGTGGCGGCCACCGCCGAGCTCGGGCCCACGACCACGGACCAGTGCACGCTCGTGGAGGACCGTTTCACGCTCGTGTCGCTCGATGCCTACACGGGCGACTACGTGGAAGTGCGCCTGTACGGGGCACGCGGCGCGGAGCTCGCGCGCGAGTCCCTCTACGAAGACGAGTAATTTCTTCGTAGATATGCAGGAAGTTCGCGGACAGCGCTGCGTGCTGCTCAAGTTCGGTGAGCTCGCGCTCAAGGGGCGCAACCGGCCCCTGTTCGTGAACGCGCTCGAACGCAACCTCCGGCGGCTCACCACCGACCTCGGCCATCTGGAGATTCGCCACCGCGGCGGCGTGTTCATCGTGACGGGCGACGTCCTTGAGGACACCCTCGTGGAGCGCTGCCTGGCGCTCCCGGGTGTGAGCGTGGTCCAGCCGGCCCTGCGCTGCGAGCGCGACGCCGCCGCCGCGGCCGACGCCGCGGTGGCGCTCCTCCGGGACCGCCCCGGGCGCACCTTCGCGATCCGCTCGAGCCGACGCGACAAGCGCTTCCCGCTCCGCTCGGTCGAGCTCTCGCGCGTGATCGGCGAAGCGGTGCGCGTGCGGCTCGGCCTGGAGGTGGACCTGTCGAACCCGGATCTCGTCGCGTACGTGGAGGTGGACCACAAGGAGCTGCTCGTGTCCGCCGATCGCCTGCGCGGCGCGGGCGGGCTCCCCGTCGGGTCGAGCGGCCGCGCGCTCGTCCTCCTGTCCGGCGGGCTCGACTCGCCCGTGGCCGCCTACCGGATGATGAAGCGCGGCCTGCGCTGTGACTTCGTGCACTTCAGCGGACAGCCCTTCACCGGCCCAGAGTCCGTCTACAAGGCCTACGCGCTGGCCGGCCGGCTCGACCGCTTCCAGGGCGACTCACGGCTGTTCGTCGTCTCGTTCGGCAACGCGCAGCGCCGGCTCGCGACCGCCGGCGCCGGTCGCCTGCAGGTGCTGTCGCAACGACGGCTGATGGTGAAGGTGGCGTCCGAGCTCGGTCGCCGCGAGCGCGCCGAGGCACTCGTGACGGGCGACTCGCTCGGCCAGGTCGCGTCGCAGACGCTGCCCAACCTGGCCGTCGTGGAAGAGGCGGCCGAGCTGCCGCTGCTGCGTCCGCTGATCGACCGCGACAAGCAGGAGATCGTCGAGATCGCAAAGCAGCTCGGCACCTACGAGATCTCGATCCTTCCCGACGAGGACTGCTGCCAGCTCTTCTCCTCGAAGCTCGCGGTAACGCGCGGCCTGCCGGACGACCTGCGCCGCATCGAGCGCACCGCCGACATCGAGGAGCTCGTGGAGACGCTGGTCGAATCCGCCGAGCTGCACCACCCGCGCCTCGAACAGCGGGCTATCGTCTCGGCCTGAGCCCCGATAGCTCAGCCGGATAGAGCGACTCCCTCCTAAGGAGTAGGCCGCTGGTTCGAATCCAGCTCGGGGCGTTCTCATCGCCTATGCAATGCTTATGCGCATGGCACGCGACGAAGGCATGCTTCTTGGCGAGGCGGCGCAAGCTCTTGGCGTAAGCCAGGACACACTGAGACGCTGGGATCGCGCTGGGAAGATCCGTACGCGGCGGGACTCGGCGAACCGGCGGCGCGTGCCCAGGCGTGAGGTGGAGCGGCTCGGGGGGCATCCCGCGCGCCATGAGCCCGGCGATGGGTTGTCGGCGCGCAACCGCTTCCCGGGCGTGGTGCGCTCGGTCGAGGTGGACGGCGTGATGGCGCTTGTCGAGCTCGAGGCCGGCCCGTTCCTCGTCACGGCCGCCGTGACGCGCGACGCGGTCGAGGAGCTGGGACTGGCTCCCGGTGTCGCCGCGACCGCCGCGGTCAAGGCCACGTCGGTGATGATCGAGCGCGGCTCTTCGTGAGGCGGCTCTGCTCGGCGGTGCTGCTCGCCGCGTTCGTCGCGGGCTGTGGCGGCTCGGATGGCTCCACGCGGCTCGTGGTCTCCGCCGCGAGCTCTATGAACGAGGCACTCGGGCAGTGCGCCCCGGACTTCGGCAAGGCCGAGAACGCCGACGTGCGGCTCTCGTTCGGCGGCTCCGACGAGCTGGCCGCCCAGATCCGCCAGGGCGCGAAGATCGACGTGTACGCAGCCGCCAACACCAGGCTGCCCGCGGACCTCAACGGGGACCTGCTCGTCGAGGAGCCCGTGGAGTTCGCGACCAACGAGCTCGTCCTCGCCGTGCCGGAGGACTCGAGCATCGGCTCGCTGGACGACCTGACCCGGGAGCGGGCGAAGCTGGCCATCGGCTCGGAGTCCGTCCCAATTGGGATCTATACGCGTGAGACGCTGGCGAAGCTGCCGTCCGATCAGGAGCAGGCGATCCTTGCGCAGGTGCGCTCGAACGAGCCGGACGTGAAGGGCATCGTCGGCAAGCTGACCCAGGGCGCGGTGGACGCGGGCTTCGTCTACGTGACCGACGTGAAGGCCGCGGGCGGCGCCCTCCGGGCGGTCAAGCTGCCGGAGGAGCTCGAGCCGCAGGCGACCTACGCCGCCGCCGTGGTGACCAAGGCCCAACAGCCCGACCTGGCGCGCAAGTTCGTGGACGACCTCACGACCGGCGCCTGCGCCGACGCGCTCCGCAGGGCAGGCTTCGGCCCGGCGCCTTGACGCGGCGGCCGTGGTTCCCGGCGCTGCTCGCGGTCTCTCTCGCGGCGGCGCTCACCTTCCTGACACTGCCGGTGGTGGCGATCTTCGTCGACTCGAGCCCCGGCGAGCTGATCGGCAGCCTGGGCAAGCCGGGCGCGCTCGACGCACTCTGGCTGAGCCTCAAGACCACGACGGTCTCGATCCTGGTCATCCTGCTCGTGGGCACGCCAGCCGCGTACCTGCTCGCCACGCGCTCGTTCCGCGGCAAGGCGCTCGTCGTGACAATGATCGAGCTCCCGCTGGTACTGCCTCCCGCGGTCGCGGGGGTGGCGCTGCTGGCGGCCGTGGGACCCTCCGGGATCCTGGGCGGCGCCGTCGAGGCGGCGGGGATCGAGCTCTCACTGGCGACCGCCGGAGTCGTCGTGGCGATCACGTTCGTGGCCTCGCCGTTCTACGTGCGCCAGGCGATGGCGGCCTTCGGAGCGGTCGACCGCTCGCTGCTCGACGCCTCACGCACCCTCGGGCGCTCCGAGGCCCACGGCTTCCTGCGCGTGATGATCCCCGTGGCGCTCCCGGGACTGGCGGCCGGGACCGCGCTGGCCCTCGGGCGCGCGCTCGGGGAGTTCGGCGCGACGCTGATGTTCGCGGGCTCGTTCCGGGGGATCACCCAGACCGCGCCGCTCGCCATCTACGACCGGCTCGCGACCGACTTCGAGGCCGCGCTCGCGCTGTCCGCCGTGCTCGTGGCCGTGTCGGCCGCGATCCTGCTGTCGGTCAAGCTCGTGGGGAGCGACCAGTGGTAGGCGTCCAGGCCAGGACGGCGCTCGGCGACCTCGCGCTCGACGTGGAGCTCTCGGTCGAGCCGGGCGAGTGCCTCGCGCTCGCCGGTCCCTCCGGGGCGGGCAAGACCAGCGTCCTGCGCGTCGCGGCCGGGCTGCTCCACCCCGACGACGGGCGCGTCGAGACAGCGGAGGAGACGTGGCTAGACACCGCCCGCGGCATCGACGTGCCGCCGGAGCAGCGGCGCTGCGGCTATGTCTTCCAGGACTACGCGCTGTTCCCGCACATGACCGCATGGCAGAACGTGGCCTATCCGCTCCGCGGGGTGCCGCGGAGCGAGCGGCGTGCGTGCGCCGTCGAGCTGCTCGAGCGGTTCGGGCTCGGCGCGCGGGCCGACGCTCGCCCGCAGACGCTGAGCGGCGGCGAGCGCCAGCGCGTGGCCGTGGCGCGAGCCCTGGCCCGGAAGCCCGAGGTGCTGCTGCTCGACGAGCCGTTGTCCGCGCTCGACGCGCGCACCCGCACGGCCGCGGCACGCGTGCTGGGCTCGGTGCTGCGCGAGAGCGAGGCGCCCGCGCTGCTCGTGACCCACGACTTCGGCGAGGCGGCGCAGCTCGGTGACCGCGTGGGGATCGTCGATCGCGGTCGCATCGTCCAGGTCGGCACGCCGAGCGAGCTGGCGGCGGCGCCGAGATCAGCGTTCGTCGCGGACTTCACGGGCGCGGTGGTCCTCACCGGGATCGCGCGCCGCGGCCCCGGCGGGACGACGAGCGTGGAGCTCGACGGAGGCGGCAGCGTCGCGAGCACCGACGTCGCCGAGGGCCCGGTGGCGGTGAGCATCTACCCCTGGGAGATCACGATCGAGCCCGCCGGCGAGCAGCCGCACGGCTCTGCGGAGAATCGCGTGGCCGCGGAGATCGTCTCCATGACGACGGTGGGCAACCGCGTGCGGCTCGGGCTGGCGGGCCCGCAGCCGCTCGTCGCCGAGATCACGCGGAGCTCGGCCGAGCGGCTCGGCCTGCGCGCCGGCGCAGCCGTCGTCGCGACCTGGAAGGCGGCGGCCACGCGTCTCGTGGCCGCCTGATCCAGGCCTAGGCCTTCGCCTTGGCCTTCTTCTTTGTGGTGCTCCCGCGCTGCTTGCGCGTGCCCGACGCCGGCGCGGTCGTGTCCTTCGCCGAGCTGGGAGTCGGGTGGGTCATCATCACGAGGTTCGCGCTGAACGTGCCATCGCCGTCGCCGTCCTTCGACGCGCGCGCGGCGCTGTCCGCCTGAATCTGCATCGCGCGGTCGAGCGCCTCGGCCAGGACGTCCTGTAGCTCGTCCCAACCCTGCTCGTCCACCACGAGGACGCTGCGGCTGAGGTGCCTGTCGTCGCGCTCGTCGAACAGACCGCCCTTGATCGCCTCGGCCGCGTCCTCCCACACGAGCTGCAGGACGGCGTCGGAGATCGAGCCGCGGGCGTTCTTCGGAAGCTTCTTCCAGTCGCGATCCCCGAAGAACGGACGCACGATCGCGCGGTAGTAGTGCTCGAGCGCACCGCGTCGCGGCTCCGTCTCCACGAGCTCGATGCAGCCGAGGTCGTGAAGCATCCGGACGTGGTAGCTCACGTTGGTGAGCGGCTCTCCGAGTCGCTTCGCCAACTCGTTAGGGCTGGCGACGCCCTCGTTCAGGGCGGCGAGCAGCTGCACCCTCAGCGGGTGCGCCAGCGCCTTCGCGAGCCGGGAGTCAACAGCGCTGGCCATTTGTCGCTTCAAGTCTCTTCCTCCAGTTTTTTCTTCACTCGCAGCCGCAACCGGTGCAGCCGCACTTTAACGTTACCCTCACTCAGCCCGAAATGCTCAGCAAGTTTGGCGCAAGTGAAGTCCTCGTAGTACCTCAAACGCGCTAATTCCTGGTCTGAAGCGGACAGCGAGCCCACAATTCCGGTGACCAAAAGCCTGTCTTCGAGGGCTTCGTAGGTCGCTACCGGCAGTCTCGGCGCGGTCAGCGGCGCTTCGACCAAAACTTCGTTGGGTCGCCTCGTGGCCAGCCGCACGGCCTCGTTGTGGGCGATCTGCCGGAGCCAGCCGAACGGTCGCTCCGGCTGCCGGCAGCTGTGGCGGTGGAGCCAGGCGCGCACGATCGCCTCCTGCGCGGCCTCGTCGGCGGCCACAGGGCAGCCGGTCACGCGGAGGGCCTGGCGGAAGCAGAAGCTTCGCAGTTCGTCCCAGTCCCAGGAAGTGCATGAAACCTTCTGCAGCGCTGTGGGGGTCATAACTGGCGATGCAACCACTGACGAGCCCCGCTGCCGAGGCCTACGAGCTTCTTGCCCCCTTCTACGACGAGCTCACCCGCGACCACGACTACGAGGGCTGGACCAGGCACCTCGAGGAAACCGCCCTGCTGTTCGGCCTCCGCGGCCACACCATGCTCGACGCCGCATGCGGCACCGGCAAGAGCTTCCTGCCGTTCCTGGAGCGCGGCTACGCAGTTACTGCGTGCGACATCTCAACCGAGATGGTCACGCTGGCCGCCGCGAAGGCGCCGGAGGCGGAGCTGTTCGTCGCGGACATCCGTGCGCTTGGCGAGCTGGGCAGCTTCGACCTCGTCACCTGCCTCGACGACTCGCTCAACTACCTCACCGGCGACGGCGACCTCGACGACGCGCTCGCGGCGCTCGCGGCGAACCTCGCCCCAGGCGGGGTGCTCGTCTTCGATCTGAACACGCTGTCGACCTACCGCACCACGTTCGCGCGCGACATGGCCCTGGAGGGGGACGGCGTCCTCCTCGTCTGGCGCGGCGGGTGCAGCAGCGCCGAGGAACCCGGCTGTACGGCAGAGCTGATCGTCGAGGCGTTCGCCGAGACGGATCCCGGCCTCTACGAGCGGGTGACCACGCGCCACACCCAGCGCCACCATCCGCGGCCGGACGTCGAGAGGGCACTGGCCGGAGCGGGGCTCGCCGCCAGCGGCGTGTTCGGCCTGCTGCCCGACGGATCGCTCGACCCGCTCCCAAGCGAGGACGGCCACCACAAGCTCGTGTTTTTCGCCCAGCGAGTCGCGAGAGGAGGTGATTTCACATGACGCTGAAGAAGTGCGCCACGCGGCTCCTGCCCGCGACGTCCATCACCAAGGCCTCCTAGCCATCCCTATTCCACTTGGGGCTCGGCCACGGCCGGCCGGGCCCCAAGAGGGGAGCCATGCAACGACCACGTCTCAAGACGACGACAGAGGTCTTCGAGTCACCCGCTGGCGACATCTGCCTGCTTCGCCCGAGCTCCGACTGCGACCTGGTCCTGGAGGGCGCTTCAGAGCGCGACCGTGAGCTCGTCGCGCTGCTCGACGGAACCAGGGCACGACCGCTGCTCGACGCCGAGTTCGGCGCGGATACGGTCGGCGAGCTGCTCGAGCTGCTCGACGGCGAGGGGCTCGTGGAGGACGCGGGCGCCTACGACGCGCTGGCCGAGTCCGAGCGCGGCCGCTACGACCGGCAGCTCCGCTACTTCGCGGACGTGGCGCCGGAGCAGCTGTCGGCGCCGGACTGCCAGCTGCGACTGCGCGAGTCGCGCGTGGTGGTGCTCGGCGTCGGCGGGCTCGGCAGCTGGGCCGCGATCAGCCTCGCCTGCTGCGGCGTGGGCGAGCTGACGCTGATCGACGGCGACACGGTCGAGCTCAGCAACCTGAACCGGCAGATCCTCTTCTCCGAGGCCGACATCGGCCTGCCGAAGGCCTACGTGGCGGCGGCAGCGATCAGACGCTTCAACCCCGGCATCCGCGTCCTGCCGGTGGTGCGGACGCTCGACACGCCCGCCGAGATCGCCGGCGCGGTGCGCGGCAGCTCGTTCGTGGTCGACGCCGCCGACCGCCCCGCACACGACATCGAGCGCTGGGTCAACTCCGCCTGCTTCGAGCACGGCGTGCCCTACATCACCATGAGCCACTTCCCGCCGTTCGCCCGCGTGGGACCGCTGTACGTGCCCGGCGAGACCGGGTGCTTCAACTGCCAGGAGCGCGCGTACCGGCAGTCCTACGAGCTCTACGACCACCTCGTGGAGCAACGCCGCGGCTCCCCCTCGCCGGCCGCGACGCTCGGTCCCGTGTGCGCGTTCGTGGGCGGCCAGGTGGCGCTCGACGTGGTCCACCAGCTCACCGGGCTGTGCGAGCCGGCGAGCAAGGGCAGCGTGCGCGTCTTCGACACGCGGACGCTTACGGTCTCGGACGAGGCCGTGCCGCGCGACCCGCTCTGCGAGGTCTGCTCCGACTAACGGGCGCGCGGCCGGTTACGGTGTCGCGGTGATCGTCTTCGCCGGACCCGAGATCGACCGTGCTGCCGCGCTGCGCGGGCGGCCCGGCTGGGTGGAGGAGCAGCTCCGCGACCCACGCGCGCGGGCGGTGCTCATGTCCGAGCGCGGCGTGTGGGTCGAAGACGGGCGGCTCGTGCTCGCGGCGCCGGCGCCGGCGCCCGAGGCCGTGTTCCTGGGGTTGCGCGGCGGCGAGCCGCTGTTCGCCATGGACGTGAGCGGCAGCGAGCCCGAGCGCGGCCGTCCCGCCGGGCTGCGCGAGGCCGCGACGGCGCTCCGGGCCGACGAGGCCGCGCTCGCCGCATACGCCGGGTCGATGCTCTCGTGGCACCGTCGTCATCGGTTCTGCGCGAACTGCGGAGCGCCGACCGAGCCCCGCGGCGGCGGCCACGAGCGCGTCTGCCCGAGTTGCGACACCCACCACTTCCCGCGCACGGACCCCGTGGTGATCGTGCGCGTCTCGGACGGCGCGGACGCGCTCCTGCTCGGTCGGCAGGCGAGCTGGCCCGAGGGCCGCTTCTCGGTGCTGGCGGGGTACGTCGAGCCCGGCGAGACGCTCGAGGAGGCGGTCCGGCGCGAGGTGCTCGAGGAGTCCGGCGTGGCCGTCGACTCGGTCTCCTACGTCGCGTCGCAGCCCTGGCCGTTCCCGAGCTCGCTGATGCTCGGCTTCAGCGCGCTGGCCGCGCACGGCGATCCCGCGCCCGGCGACGACGAGCTGGCCGAGGTGCGCTGGTTCGATCGCGCGGAGATCGCGCGGTCCGCCCGAGGCAAGGGCGCCCTCGAGCTCTCGCCGGGCTACTCGATCGCCCGCCGCCTGATCGACGACTGGCTCGCCGACGGCGCCTAGCGGTCCGGGCGCTCCGGATAGACGTCGTCGATCGTCGCGAGCGGTGTGTAGGGCGCCCCGTTCGAGGCGGCCTGGATCGCCTCGCCGCCGCCGGCGAGCCGGTCAAGCACGCTCACCACGCCGACGATCTCGAGGCCCTCCTCGCGGATGCGCTCGATCGCCTTGACGGTCGACCCGCCCGTGGTAACGACGTCCTCGACGACGAGGCAGCGTTCGCCTTCGGCGAGCTGCGGTCCCTCGATCCAGCGCTGCAGCCCGTGCTGCTTCTTGTCCTTCCTCACGAAGAACGCCTTCACGGGCGCGCCGGCCGCCAGCGCGGCGCACGCGACGGGGTCGGCGCCCATGGTCATCCCGCCCACCGCCGTGGCGCCGACGCGCTCGGCCTCGGCCGCCACTAGCTCGCCGAGCGCCCGGAAGCCGTCGGGCAGCAGGATCGCTCGTTTCGCGTCGACGTAGTACTGCGCCGTCTGGCCGCTCGTGAGCGTGACCTCGCCGATCACGAGGGCGTGCTCGCGAAGCGCCTCCACAAGGCGCGTTTGGGCGCTCTCGGTCATGTGTTCAGATCCGCGACAAATTGGTCAGGTTCGGCCGGCGGCCGCCGATAGTAGTCCGCGATGGGCTCGCTAGTCCGCGTCATAGCGATCGTCAGCTCCGGCCTCGTGCTGCTCGGATTCGCGTATTTCGCGACCGACGAGATGAGCCGCGGCTCCCAGAACCAGCAGAACGCTCTCGCGAGCGAGCTGGCAGGCACAGCCGATCCGGTACCCGTGGCCCCCTCGCCTGAGGAGGAGGCCGACCGCCAGCGTCTCAACGGCCCCTTCCGCGAGGCGGTCGAGGACGCGAACGACGTCCTCCTACGCCCGTTCATCGGGCTCGCCAGCTCCGAGGACACCAGGTGGGTGAAGCACGGAGTGCCCGCGCTGCTCGCCCTGCTGCTGTACGGACTGGGCCTCGGCATGCTCGCGAACATGCTTCCGAAGTACCGCGAGCACGGCGCCGACTGGCGCCAGCCCGACGCCGCCTGAAGCAGTCGTACCGGTTCGCTAGGGTGCCCACATCGCAACTTCCCCGACCCGGGGCTGTTGCGTAGAAAGTAAGTCAAGCGCCGAGTCCGGCCGCTTTCCGAGGCGGCCGGAACGGGGGAACCACTTGGACGGCTGCCGTGCCGTCCGGGGGCGAATCGCGGACACAGGTCCGAGTAGCGCATCTTCCAGCGCGAGCCCGTCAGCTAACCCCGTAGGCCCCAAACGGAAGGGGACATGGATGACGCACGCCCACCGGGATCTGGCCACGGCTGAGCCCTGGATTCGCTCGATGGAGCGCTCGCGCAAGCGACGCGCGTTGCTGCCGAAGGCACGGCGGGAGCACAACCGCAGGAAGCATCTGTCCGCCGCGCTCGCCACCGCGGCCGTCGTGGGGCCCGCGACGCCCGTTGCGGCGGCTCAGGTCTCGGGGAACGTGAGCGCCGCGGTCGCTGCGGAATCGCCCGCGAACCGAGCGATCGAGGTCCGCGAGGGCGGCCTGCCGCTCCAGGTCGGGAGCCAGGGCGCGCTCGTGGCCGAGGTCCAGCGCGAGCTCCACATCAGCGCCGACGGCGTCTTCGGCGCCCAGACCGACTCGGCCGTGCGCAGCTACCAGCGCGCGGCGGGCCTGGAGGTCGACGGAATCGTTGGCCTCGCCACCTGGGGCTCGCTGTTCGAGACCCACAGCGCGACCGGGGCCGCGATCGGTGGCTCGAACGTGCCGCCGGAGGTGAAGCAGCAGGTCGAGCAGACCGTCGAGCAGGCCGGGCACGAGCTGGCCGCGCAGGGGCAGGTTCAGGGCGGTGCCGAGCTCGGCACGACCGGATCGTCCGATACGACTACCCAGGTCGCCCCCGAGCGGACCACGTCCACGCCGACGCCGGTCTCGACCGGTAGCGCGTGCGGCTCGTCGACGATCGCGTCGCCCGTGCGCGGGACCGTCACGTCGGAGTTCGGCCCACGCGGCGGACGCAACCACGACGGCATCGACATCGGCGCGCCCACCGGCACGCCGGTCCATGCGGCGGCGTGCGGGACGGTGAGCCTCGCTGGGCAGCAGAGCGGCTACGGGAACATCGTCTGCATCACGCACACGAGCCAGTTCTCGACGTGTTACGCGCACCTCTCGCGCTTCGGCGTGTCGAACGGGGCGCGCGTGCAGCAGGGTCAGGTGATCGGCTACGTCGGGTGCACCGGCAGCTGCACCGGTCCGCACCTGCACTTCGAGACGCGCGTGGGCGGGCAGGCGCAGAACCCGAACGGCTACGTCGGCGGCGCGTCGATCCCGGGTGCGTCGGCCTCGAGCGCGAAGGCCGACGTGGCCGGAGCGAGCAGCTCGGGGACGAAGACCAGCGCGACCGCGACCCCGGCTGCCACGACGGCGGCGACGGCGGCGACGGCGACCGTCACGACGGCGGGGACCTCGGCCGAGGCGGACACGGCAGCGGCGACGGCGGCCGTCGCGCCGGCGGACTCCTCGACCGAGGCGGACACGGCAGCGGTGACGGAGGCCGTCGCGACGGCGGACGCCTCGACCGAGGCGGACACGGCAGCGGCGGCGGAGGCCGTCGCGCCGGCGGAGGCCTCGACCGAGGCGGACACGGCAGCGGCGACGGAGGCCGTCGCGCCGGCGGACGCCTCGACCGAGGCGGACACGGCAGCGGTGACGGAGGCCGCGGCTGAGGCCGCGGTCCCGGCGGCCGGGACGGAGGCGGCGGAGGCTGAGACGGTCCCCGTGACGCCGGTCGCCGCCGAGCCGGCGGCTGAGCCCACGGTCGCCGCGGAGCCGGTCGCCGCAGAGCCGGTCGACGCTTCGGTGGCTGTCAACAGCACCGAATAGCGGCGACAGTCCTGGATAGGGGTCGCATACGGACCCCTAGGCAGGACTGTTGTCGCGAAAAGGGGGAACCGCGGGGGGCTACTGGTAGGTGTAGATCGGGTCGCCGATGTCGATCCAGTTGAAGATCGACAGGGCGCTCGGGATCGGCACCCGCAGACAGCCGTGGCTCGCCGGGTAGTTCGGAACGGACGGGTAGCCGTGGATCGCGTACCCACCGATGAAGTACGACGAGTGCACCATGCCCTTGGCGTTGGTGCCGTAGTCCTGGCGATAGAAGCGGTAGCTGCCGAACACGGTCGGCGTGACAGGAGAGCCCGAGGAGGTGTGGTAGACGCGGTACGGCTTCCCGCGGTCGGCCAGCACGAGCACCTGGCGCGACCAGTCGAACTCCACGTGCTTGCCGTGGGTTCCCGAGTTCGGGTAGCGGAGCTTGTACGCACCGCGGCCGCGGAGGACCATGGCGAAGACAGACGTCGTGGCGAACCCGTCGCGGCCCATCTCGTTCGTCTTCCGGAACGCGTTCACCGCGTTTGCGGTCAGGGAGTCGAAGTAGCCCGTGACCGGCGTGGCGAAGCCGAGCTTCGCCAGTCCGCGCTGGAGCAGCAGCACCTTCACGCCGCGCTCGCCCGCGCCGGAGCTCCAGTTCACCACCTGGATCGTCTCGCTGCGCGTGCGGAAGGCCCGCTGGCCGTCGCTCGCGCGGTGCTTCACGACAAGCCGCACCGGACCCACGTTCCCCACCTTGAAGCGGAACTCGTAGCGGCCGCCGCGCCCGACGCTGCGGCGCACCTGCTTGCTCGCCTTCTTGCCCCGGATCGCGTACAGCGTGAGCACCTCGCCCTGCACGGCCGGCTTGACCACACCGCGCACGACGACCTCCTGCGAGGGCGCGAAGTAGCGCGCCTTCTTCGTAGCGACGCCGCCGTCGACGGTCAGCGACGCCTTGCCCGGTGGCGGCGGAGTGACCGGCGTGGTCGGAGTCGTGACCGTCTGCGCCGCCGCGGCGGGGGCGAGGGCCAGCAGGACAAGCGGGATCGGAAGAAGGTGGCGGATGCTCATTTCCGCGCAACTATGCCATGGCCGTCCGCTGTGCTCGCGGGACCGTGAGGCAGGCCAGCAGCATCAGCGGACCGAGCACGAGGGAGACCGAGGCGTCCTCCACGGTCACCCCGAAAGCGATCGCGTTGTTCAGCGCGTGCATCGCGATGCACGGATAGATCGAGCCGGTGCGTTCGTAGACCACGCAGAAGATGAAGCCGAGCAGAGCGAGCGGGGGCAGGATCAGGAGCGCGTCGGCCCCGGAGAAGTCGTAGTGGATGACGCCGAACAGGAGCCCGTCGATCCCGGCGGCGACGAGCGGCGACCAGCGGCTCCGCAGCGCGCGGTAGAAGAACCCGCGGAAGAAGAACTCCTCGGCCACCGGCGCGACACAGACGACCATGAAGCCCGCGGCGATCAGCCCGAACGTGCCCTGGTCGGCCCCCAGGTCCTGGGCGACCGTCTGCTGGGCGTCCGGCTGGACGATCGCGCTGTAGATCGCGACCAGCACGTAGAAGGTCACCAGGCCGAGCACGGTCCAGCCAACGCCGAGCCAGAGGCGGGTCGGGCGGAGCCCGAAGTGCTCCGCCCGCGGCTTTCGCACAAACGAGGCGAACAGCACCGCGGTGCCGATGAAGATCAGGCCCTGGAGGAAGGTGGCGAGGACCGTGAAGGTCGGGCTCTCGTCGTCGCTGGTGGCACCGGTGGCGGCCGCGATGATCCCCACAACTATGAGCGTCGCGATCAGCGCCACGACGAAGCCGACGCCGGCGTACCAGGCCGGCCAGCGCGGCTCCGCGCCCTCGGGCAGCTCCGGGTGCTCGGGCGGCGGAGGCGGCGGTGGGTGGTTTCCTGCGTCCTCCACGGCCAGTCAGAGTAGGGCGGGGAGCTCCAGAAGCGAGCTGATCGCCTCCACGCCGGGTGGCGGCTCGCCCTCGCGCTGCATGAGCACGGGCCTGATGCCGGCCGCGGCGGCGCCCTCCACGTCGTTGTCGAGCCTGTCCCCCACGTGCACCGCCTCCGCAGGTGCCGCGTGCGCGATCGCGAGCGCCCGCTCGAACACGCGCGTGCTCGGCTTGGGCGCGCCCACCTCCGCCGAGGTCACGACGCCGTCCACGAGCTCGAGGATGCCGGTGGGCTCGAGCCAGTTAGGGAGCGAGCAATCCCAGTTGCTCGCCATCACGAGCGCGAGGCCGCGCTGGCGCAGCTCCCGCAGCGCCGGCAGCACGTCCTCGTAGGGCGTGAACTCGAGCGCGCCGAGCATCGCCCGCCGCGCCGTGACGTGATCGAGCTCGGGAATGCCGAGCGCGCTCCGCAGCTCCTCGGCGCAGCGGTCGCGCAGCCGCTCGAGCCGCTCAGGGTCCGAGCCGTCGAGGTGGTGATCCAGGTAGTAGGCGATCTCCGCGGCGAAGCCCGCGGCCGCCTGCTCCTCGCTCACCTCGAAGCCGGACTCCCGCAGGATGCGCCGCAGGCGCGGCGCCGGGGGCTGCAGCTCGACGAGCGTGCCCAGCGCGTCGATGAGGACGGCCCGCAGCTCGGTCACGCGATCCAGTGCCAGGTGGCGTACTGGGCCGTGAACAGCCCGAGGCCGATCGCGGAGCCGGCAACCACGAGGTCGGTCACGCGACGCTCCTCGCACACGAGCGCCAGCCACATGAAGACCGGGAAGAGGACCGCCACGAAGCGCGGCAGCGACATGAGCGGCTGCGGCGTGACCGGGAAGCTCAGCGGCAGCACCAGCGAGACCGCCACCCAGATCCCGTATGGCCTCGGCAGCCGCCGCAGGACGCCCACGCAGGCCACCACCGCGAAGACGAGCGTCGCGAACAGCATCAGGTTGATGGCGGCTATCCGATACGGATCGCCCGCGGCGATCTCGAAGTAGACGGGCGTGCGCGACCCGGAGGCGAGCTGGCGCGCGCCGTCGAAGGCCGCGACGAGGCCGTCCCATGCGCCGGCCAGCGGCACGACCAGCTCGCGCGACCAGGCGTCCTGCACGTCCAGGAAGCGGAGCGCGTCCCCCTCCACCAGGCCGAGCCAGGCCGCGTACGTGGCGATGCCGAGCGGCGCGAGGAGGAGCCATGCGCCATCGCGCGCGCGGCGCGGGCGCGAGCTCCACCAGACGAGCGCGAGCGGGACGAGGAGCAGCAGCCCGGCGCTGCGCGTGGCGGACGCGAGACCCGCGCAGGCCCCAGCCCACGCCCAGTGCCCCGTGCGGGCGGCGTAGAAGCTCCCGACCGCAAGCAGCAGGAACAGGCTCTCGGAGTACGGCGCCCCGAAGTAGACGGCCGCGGGAAACACGGCGAGCAGGAGCAGCGTCGGCCGCGCCAGCGGCCGGCCGAGCTCGAGCTCGGCCAGGCGGTACAGCAGCACGAGCGCGGCGAGGAACGCGGCGAGCGAGATCACGAACGCCGCGATCAGGAGGGCCGCGTGCGAGCCGCCGAGCACCGTGCCCACCGCGCGCACGAGCAAGGGATAGAGCGGGAAGAAGGCGGCGCGTGCGGGATCGTCGCCGTAGCCGCCGTCGGCAATCCGCAGGTACCAGACCGAGTCCCAGCGAGCGAGCGGCGCGAGCACCGGGTCGGCGATCGCGTGGGTGAGCGAGGGGTCGTCGAACCTGTCCGCGTTCTCGCGCGCGAGGCCACCGCTCGCAGGACCGAAGGAGAGCGCGGCGAAGACCGCCACGAGGAGCACCGCCAGGCGGGTAGAGAGGCCTACGCGCAGGGCGGCGCGAACAGCCTCAGGGGTAGCCTCATACGCCATGCCGGACCCTCATTTCTACACGGCACTGAGCACCAACACCTGGATCAACACCGGGGTCACGATCGCGGTCGCGATCCTCCTCGCCCAGATCGTGGACCGGCTGATCGCCAAGCGCGGCACGAAGGTGGGCGAGCTCGTGACGCGCGGCGAGCTCTCGCCCGCGACGCAGACGCGCCTGCGCCTGGTCAGGCGGCTCGTGTCCATGGTCATCCTGCTGATCGGCGCTGCCATCGCCGCCTCGCGCTTCCCCGAGCTGTCGAGCCTCGCGCAGGGCATCCTCGCCTCCTCCGCGGTGCTGGGCCTCGTGATCGGCTTCGCCGCGCGCCAGACGCTGGCGAACGCGGTTGCCGGCATTCTGCTCGCGCTCACGCAGCCGATCCGGATCGGCGACCTCGTGACGTTCGAGGAACAGACCGGCCAGGTGGAGGACATGCGGCTCACCTACACCTACATCCGGCTCGACGACGGCCGCCGCCTGATCGTGCCGAACGAGCGGCTCGCCCAGAGTTCGGTCGTGAACCACACGATCTTGGATCCGCGCGTCCAGGTGGAGGTGTCGATCTGGCTGCCGCTCGACGCGGATCTCGACAAGGCCATGGAGCTGATCGCGGACGATGAGGCCGGCGTCTCCGTATCGGTCGCCGAGACGGACAAGGACGCCGTCCGGCTGAGCGCCACGACCTGGGCCACGAGCCCCTCCGAGCGCGGCAAGACCGCCGCCGCGCTGCGCGCCCGCTGGCTGCGTTTGCTCCGCGAGCACGCACTATCCTCAGCCGAGGCCTGAGCTCGGTTCGCCACCGAATCTTCCAATGACGCAGCGCCAGCGAAAGACGAGTCGACGGAGGCGCCATACCGGGCGCAACACCGTCCTGCTCGGCGTCGGCGTGTTCACCACGGTTGCGGTCATCGGCGTGCTCGCCGCGGTGGGCTATGTGCTCGCGATCGCGGCCACGGCGCCGGACCTCTCGGAGCTCAAGCCGGCCGACAAGGGCCAGCTCTCGGTCGTCTACGCCTCCGACGGCTCGCGGCTCGGGTTCATCCAGTCGGACACCCTGCGCCGCGTCGTCCCGTGGCGAGACATGCCCGTGGACCTGCGCCGCGCCACGGTCGCGATCGAGGACGAGCGCTTCTACAAGCACGACGGCGTGGACCTGAACGCGATCGTGCGCGCCGCCCTCAAGAACCTGCGCTCCGGCAAGAACCTCCAGGGTGGCTCGACGATCACGCAGCAGCTGGTGCGCGCGCTCTACATCAAGGACCCGAAGCGCGACTTCTCGCGCAAGATCCGCGAGGCCAAGCTCGCCTCTGAGCTCGAGAAGAAGCACTCGAAGACCTGGATCCTCCACAACTACCTGAACTCCGTCCCCTACGGGACGGTCGGCGGCAGGACCGCGATCGGCGTCGAGGCCGCGGCTGTCACGTTCTTCAACAAGCACGCCAAGAACCTCACGCTGGACGAGTCGGCGCTGCTGGCCGGGCTGCCCCAGGCGCCCTCCCAGTACAACCCGTTCCGCAACCAGGAGGCGGCGATCTCGCGCCGCAACGAGGTGCTCCGCGCGATGGCCAACAACGGGTTCATCACGCGGGCCGAGGCGGCCGACGCTGCGCGGCAACCCGTGAAGCTCCGGCACGGCACGCGCTACATAAAGCGGCGCGAGCCCTACTTCTTCGATTACGTCCAGGATCAGCTGGTGGACCGCTACGGCGTCGGCGTCGTGCGGCGCGGCGGCCTGCGCATCCACACCACGATCAACCCCGGCGTCCAGGACCTCGCGCGCCAGGCGATCACGGGCCAGCTCTATGACCCGAACGACCCGTCGGGCGCGCTCGTCTCGATCGATCCGTCCAACGGCTACATCCGCGCCATGGCGTCCAGCGGGACCTACCAGACGCGCAACTTCAATCTCGCGGCAGAGGGTCACCGCCAGCCGGGATCGGCGTTCAAGACGATGGTGCTCACAGCCGCGATCCGGGCCGGCGTGGACCCGAACCGCACGACCTACGTGTCGAAGCCGCTGAAGATCAACGACCCGGAGGCCGGTGTCTACGACTGGGAGGTTCAGACCTACAGCCACTCCTACGGCGGCGCGATGACGATCAAGAGCGCGACGCTCGTCTCGGACAACACCGTCTACGCGCAGCTGATCCTCGACATCGGCCCGAAGAAGGTCTGCGAGACGGCCAAGGACCTCGGCGTCACGACGAAGCTCGACTGCTACGCCGCCGAAGGTCTCGGCGGCCTCCGGCTCGGCGTGTCGCCGCTCGAGATGGCGAACGCGTACGCGACGCTCTCCTCGGGCGGGATGCGCAACAAGCCGAAGGCGATCAAGCGGGTGGTGTTCCCCGACGGCAAGTCCGAGGACCTCGGCAAGCCGGAGCGCAAGCGTGTGCTCACGGACGGCCAGGCGTATGCGGTCACCCAGATCCTCCAGGCGAACGTGCTCGGCGGCACCGGCACCGCGGCGCAGATCGGCTGCCCCACGGCCGGCAAGACCGGCACCACCGACAACTTCAACGACGCCTGGTTCGTCGGCTACACGCCGCACCTGTCGACGGCCGTATGGGTCGGCTACCCGGATTCCCAGGTCTCGATGGCGGCCACCCGCATCGGCTCTGTGGCGGGCGGCACTTGGCCGGCCAGGATCTGGCACGACTTCATGACGACGGCCCACGGCACCGACTGCGACGACTTCCCGGTGCCCACCGAGCCGGCCGAGTTCTCGCCCTTCTTCGGCAAGTACGCCACCACCGGCGCCGAGGGGACGGGCGAGTTCTACACGCCCAACGGCGACGACACGACGACGACCGACGACAAGTACGACCCACGCTTCTACGAAGAGGCCCCGCTCGACACGCCGGAGGCACCGCCACCGGAACAGGTGACCCCGGAGGCGCCCGCGCCCGGCAATGGGAACGGGAACGGCAACGGCAACGGCAACGGCAACCAGGGCGGCGTGGGCGCTCCGGGCTGATGCACCCGAGCGCGAGCTGACGCCGTGGGCGAGCTCGAGCTGATCGCCGCGATCGAGACCGCGCTCTCCGACAGGAGCGGCCGGCTGGTGCGCTGGACCGGCGACGACGCCGCGGTGACACGAGCACGGCCGTACGCCGTGACGTCGATCGACACGCTCGTCGACGGCGTGCACTTCACGCGTGCCACTCATGGGCTGCGCGACATCGGCTGGAAGGCGCTCGCCACGGCGCTGTCCGACCTCGCCGCGATGGGTGCCGACGTGGGCGAGGCCTACGTCTCGGTGGTGCTGCCCGGCGACATCGACGAGCCGCTCGAGCTGGTGCGCGGCATGGAGGAGCTGGCGGCGGAGTGCGGCGCCACGATCGGCGGCGGCGACGTTGTCGGCGGCCCTGTGCTGGTGCTGACGGTGGCCGTGACCGGCTGGGCCGACTCGGAGGACGAGCTCGTCGGCCGCGACGGTGCCCGCCCGGGCGACCTGGTGGGCGTGACCGGCGAGCTGGGCGGCTCGGAGGCGGGCCGCGGCCTGATCGAGTCCGGTGAGTCAGAGCCGGCGGAGCTGATCGCCCGCCACCTCCGGCCGCGACCGCGACTCGAGGCCGGCCGCGCGCTGGCTGCCGCGGGCGCGACAGCGATGATCGACCTGAGCGACGGCCTCGCCACCGACGCGCGCCATGTGGCCGACCGCAGCGGCGTGGAGCTGCGCGTCCGGCTCGACGAGCTGCCGCGACCGGCCGGCGTGAGCGCCGAGCAGGCCGCCAGCGGTGGCGACGACTACGAGCTGCTCGTGACCGTCCCACCCGAGCGGCGCGAGGCGGCAGAGGCCGCGGCACCACTCAGGTGGGTCGGCGAGGTCTCAGGCGGCGCGGGGCTCCTCCTGCTCGGCCCGGACGGACCCGTGGAAGGGCTCCGGGGCTACGAGCATCCATGAGCGCAGGACCGCCTCGGCGACCACGCTCGGCTCCACGACATATTCGTCCCGCTCGACGCTCGACAGGAGCGTCGGATCAATTTCCCTAGCTGACATGCGGTCTCCCCTCCTTGGACAACCCGGTTATCGGCCGCACCCCGGCGGAGTTACACCTGAACATCCGGCCACCTGAGCGCGGCCTCGGCCGTGGCGCACGCGGCCGCCAGCATCACGCAGCCGATCAGCGACGTGACGATCCCGACGCTGTGGCCCGTGACCAGCATGAGCACGTACCAGAGCCCGGAGAGCGGATCGAGCGAGAGCGCGAACAGGTGGTAGACGGCCACGAGCAGGATGGGCGCGGCGCCCACGGCGATCAGCGTGAGGCGGATGCGCCGGGACGGGAGCGGCCTCGTGAGGGCGAGCAGCATCCACAGGTGCGCCGCGGGCACCACCAGCAGGCCGGCATACGGATTCACCAGCCAGAGCAGGATCGAGCCCGCCGCGATCGTGAGCCCCAGCGCCACGCCTCCACCGAGATCCGGCGGCTGCTCGAGCTCCGGGTCCGGGCGTGTGGCGAGCCAGCGCGCCAGCAGGAACGCAAGCACCATGGCCACGAGCACGCCCGCGAGCACCGCCAGCGCCGGGCCGTCGAGCGGTAGCGCGGCCGGGGGCACGGGCGCCGGCGGCGGCGTTGGCGTGGCGCCCGCAAGCGCCAGCACCTGGGCGAGCGCGAGCGCGGCCAGGAAGGGGGCGATCCACGCGCCGAGCCAACGCAACCAGCGCAGCACGTCGACGTGGCGGCGGCGGGCGCGCGCGAACGCGTCGACCGAGGCCACCAGCACGGGCAGGAGGAGCGAGCCCGCGAGCAGCGACAGCACCCAGCTTGGGAGCACCTGGCTCACCGCCTGGATGTAGCTCGGCGGACCGTGTTCCGGGCGCCCGCCCTCGTCCACGGCCGTGAGCGTGCGAAGCGTTGCGCGGCCGAGCTCACCGAGCCGGTCGGCGTCGATCGCCTCGACGGGTCCGTTGCCGTCGGGCGGCAGCTCGCCGCTGCCGGAGATGCGAATGGCGTCGTAGCCCTCCGCGAGCAGGACCCCCTGTGCACCGATCCCGAGCGGGAACGACAGCCGCGCGAGCTGGCCGAACGTGCTGCTCCCGCCGGGTGAGCGGCCCAGCTCCTGGCGAATCGACGCCGCCGCGGTGCGCTGGAGGCCGATCCCCGCACGCGTCGAATCGTTGGACCACGCCTGGAGAATCGGCCCGTGGTTCGTGGCCGAACCGAGATCCGAGATCACGAGCACGGCGTCCACCAGGTCGGGTGCCGGGAGGGCGTCCACGAGCTCGCGCGTGCCGACCTCGCCGAGGGTCGAGCCGTCCACCGACGCCAGCACGAGCGTCTTCCTGGAGGGGCGCCCCTGGTAGACGCGAGCGAGCTGCATGAGGGCGGCCGTGTCCGCGGCGCTCCCCGGCGCGTCCGGGACCGTCAGGGCATCGCGCGCGGCCACGACCACGATCTGGCGGCGCGAGCTGCCCGCCCGGCGGCCGATCACGTTCACGAGCTCGTGGCCGGCGTGAGTGAAGCGCTGTAGCACCGGCCGCGGGCCGCCACCGCCCTCGAAGCCGCGCGCGGCGAACGTGTCAGCCACGAGCTGGGCCGTCGCCCTGTCGCCGGCCGATCCGGCACGGCGATCCGGCGCCTGGGCGACGATTCGCGACGCCAGCTCGCTCGCCTGCGCGCCGTCGAACAGGACGTCGGCAGCGAGGCCCTGGGGCAGCGGCCCCGGCCGGCTCTGGAACGAGAACATCGTCAGGACGAGCGCCAGGAGTGCCGGGACGAACGCCGCGCGGTAGATCCGTGGCTCAATCAAGGCGGCTCAACCTACAAGCCGTGGGCAAGCACCCGGGCGGTGCACGGTGCGCAGCCCTACCATTCAGAGGGTTGTCGGCTACGGCCCCACGCATCCTGCTCGTCGATGACGAGCTGTCGGTTCAGAAGCTCCTGACCTATCCGCTCCGCAAGGAGGGCTACGACGTCATTCCCGCACTGGATGGGCGCGAGGCGCTCGACCGGTTGCGCGAGGACAACTTCGACCTCGTGGTGCTCGACGTGATGCTCCCGCGCATGGACGGCTTCGACGTGTGCCGCGCGATCCGCTCGCGCAGCACGGTGCCGATCATCATGCTCACCGCGAAGACCGAGGAGACCGACAAGGTGCTCGGCCTGGAGCTCGGCGCGGACGACTACATCACGAAGCCGTTCTCGGTGCGCGAGTTCCGCAGCCGCGTCAAGGCGGTCCTGCGCCGTGCGGCGCTTGCGCAGCCCGAGACACAGTTCGAGGAGCCGATCAACGCCGGCGAGCTCCAGATCGACTTCGAGAAGCGCATGGTCACCGTTCGCGACGACGCCGCCAGGCTCACCTACGTGGAGTTCGAGATCCTCGCCGCGCTCGCGCGCGCGCCCGGGCGGGTGTTCAGCCGGACGATGCTCCTGGAGCGCGTCTGGGGCGACGCCGCCTACCGCGACCCGCGCACGATCGACGTTCACATCCGGCACCTGCGCGAGAAGCTCGAGGCAGAGCCGAAGACGCCGGAGCTGATCCTCACCGTGCGCGGGGTGGGCTACCGCTTCCGCGACTCATGAGCCAGCTGCGCTCGCTCCGCCACAAGCTCGCGCTCATCTTCTTCCTCATCACCGCGGCCGCCTTCTCGGCGATCTTCTTCGGTGTCGTGCCACAGCTCGAGCAGAGCCTGAAGGAGCAGCGGCTCAACAGTCTCGAGGACGAGGCGCGTGCCGCTCGGCCCGCGCTCGAGCTGCCGTTCGTGGGCGGCCCCCGGCAGCCGTCTAGGAAGGAGCTCGCCGGGCGAATCGCCGCCGCCGAGGACGCCACCGACGCGAAGCTGGCGCTGCGCGACTGGCAACAGCACGCCACGAACGAGCGCTTCCCCGGCTTCCACCCCGTCGGCGAGAAGGACGAGCGAGCGCCCTTCGACGAGAACCTCGCCCGCCGGGCCATCGAGACGCGGCGCCTGCAGCGCGGCTTCGGCACGTTCCGGGACGGGCAGATCGGGATGGTCGCCCAGCTCGTGAAGTCGCCGAGCAGCAACCCACGCGTGGCGTTCTACTCGCGCGACTTCGAGGACGTGCAGGAGACGGTGAGCTTCGTCCGCAACCGCGTCCTGATCGCGACGCTCGCGGCCCTCCTGATCGCGCTCGTCGGCGGTTACCTCGTGGCGGCCCGGCTGGCGCGCCGGGTCGGCCGGCTGGAACGTGCGGCGCGCCAGGTGGCGCGCGGCCACTTCGTCGAGCCGCTCCCTGCGACCTCGAAGGACGAGCTGGGACAGCTCACCGACACCTTCAACCGGATGCAGCGGCAGCTGCGGCGTGTCGACCAGGCGCGCAAGGAGTTCATCGCGACGGCCTCGCACGAGCTGCGCACCCCGATCTTCTCGCTCGGGGGCTTCGTGGAGCTGCTGCAGGACGAAGAGCTCGACGAGGAGACGCGGCGCGAGTTCCTCGAGACGATGAGCGAGCAGGTGGAGCGCCTCCAGAAGCTGTCCGTGGACCTGCTCGACCTGTCGCGGCTCGACTCGGGGTCCGTCGAGCTCCACACGGAGGAGGTCGACCTGGCGGAGCTCACGCGGTCGATCGCGGGCGAGTTCCATCCGCGGCTCGCGGACCACCATACGGAGCTCGTGCTCGACGTGCCGGACGAGGGGCCGAGCGCCTCCTGCGACCGGGAGCGAGTGGCCCAGATCATGCGTATCCTGCTCGACAACGCCCTCCGGCACACGCCCGACGGCACCGATGTGACCGTGAGCGCATCCCGCTACAACGGCGCCGCCGAGCTCACGGTGGCCGACTCGGGTCCCGGCCTTCCGGCGGGTGCCCGCAACAAGGTCTTCGAGCGCTTCTACACGGGCGACGCCGCGCGCGGAGCCGGCCTCGGCCTGGCGATCGCGCGCGAGCTGGCGGAGCGGATGGACGGCCGCCTCGTGCTTCAGACCCACACGGACAACACCGCCTTCACGCTCGAGCTGCCCGCCGACGGGAACGACGGGTGAGGCGGGCGGCGGCAGCGGCCGCCGCCGCGCTGGCTATCGCCGCAGCGGGCTGCGACGTGAACGGCGACGGCGACGGCGCCGGTGGCGCGTCGCGCAGCGAGGTCACCACCACCCGGGTGCAGGTCGTCGAGGGTCTTGGACGCAACGGCACGTTCGATCCCGCGGCGATCTACGACAGGCTCTCACCGGGGGTCGTGACGGTCCTGTCGCTGTTCGACGGCAGCGGCAACCTGCTCGACCCCTCGGGCGAGGGCGGCCAGGGTTCCGGCTTCGTGCTCGACGGCGACGGCTTCATCGCCACCAACGCGCACGTGGTCACGACGGCCCGTGGCGACAGCACCGCGCTGGCGGACGCGGTCTACGTGGAGTTCTCGGACGGCAATCGCGCGGCCGCCACGATCGTGGGCCACGACCTGAACGCGGACGTTGCCCTGCTCAAGGTCGACCCCGACGGGCTGTCGCTCACGCCGCTCCGTCTGGGCGAGTCGAAGTCGCTGTCGGTCGGCGAGCCGGTGGCAGCCATCGGCAGCCCCTTCGGGGAGCGCCAGTCGCTCTCGATCGGCGTCGTCTCCGCGCTCGACCGCACGATCGAGTCGCTGACCCAGTTCGAGATCGGCGACGCGATCCAGACCGACGCCGCCATCAACCCCGGCAACTCAGGCGGCCCGCTGCTCGACGCCGAGGGGCGCGTGATCGGCATCAACGCCCAGATCAAGTCGCAGTCCGGCGGCGGCGAGGGCGTGGGCTTCGCCGTGCCGGTGGGCGCCGTGCGGCGCTCGCTGCGCGAGCTGCGCGCGAAGGGCCGCGTGGACTACGGCTACCTCGGCGTGGAGACGCTGACGCTCTGGCCGCAGCTCGCCGCGAAGCTCGACCTGGGCGCCGACGCGGGTGCGCTCGTGCAGGCGGTGGTGGACGGCAGCCCAGCCGAGCGGGCGGGACTCGAGGCCGGCACCAGCGAGCTCGAGTTCCAGGGGCAGACTCAGATACGGGTCGGCGGTGACCTGGTCGTGGGGGTGAACGGGCGCGAGCTGACACGCGAGCACGACCTGGCCGACGAGATCAGCGCGCACAGCACCGGCGAGCGCGTCCAGCTCGACCTCGTGCGCGACGGCAACCGCATTTCGGTCGAGGTCGTGCTCGGCAAGCGCCCGGCGCGCGCGGCGCCCTAGCGTGCGGCAGCTCGTCCGCGACCTCGCGCTGAGGCTCCGCGAGCATGTCCTGCCGCACGTGGGCTCGCACGCCGGCCGGATCCACGAGGCCGAGGCGGCCGGCGGCGACGTGACCTTCGCGATCGACGCCGAGGCGGAGCGCGAGCTCGAGTCCTTCCTCGCCGAGCGCGCCCCGGACGTGGCCTTCTACTCGGAGGACCGCGGGCTTGTGGAGCCGGCGGGCGGCGCCCGCTTCGTCCTGGTCGTCGACCCGATCGACGGGACGAGGCCCGCCCTGGCCGGGCTCGAGTCCTGCTGCGTCTCCGTGGCGGCGGCGGCGCTGGACGGCGAGCCGTCCATGGGCGACGTGACCGTGGGCTGCGTGGTGGAGATCCCTTCGGGGCAGGTGTTCCTCGCGGAGCGCGGTGCGGGCGTGGTGGAGGGACCGCCCGTGATGCTGTCATCGAACGAGCGGATCGAGCGGATGTTCTGGACCTACGGCTTCCGCGGACGCCCGGCGCGGCCGATGGCCGAGGTGCTCGGTGACCTGATCGACGCGTCGTCGGTCGGTGGCGCGACCTTCGAGCTCGGCTCTGCCGCGTTCGACATGACGCGCATCGCCACAGGGCAGCTCGACGCGTACGTGGAGCCGGGCCCGCGGCTGGTGGACGAGATCCCCGGGATGCGCGCCGAGTTCGAGCGCGTGGGCGGCGGGTCGGTCCTCAACAACTCGCCCTACGACCTCGCGGCGGCCACGCTGATCCTCGAGGAGGCCGGCGCGGTGGTCACGGACGCCTACGGCCGCCCCCTGTCGTCCTGTCCGCTGCTCGGCTCGGCGCACGAGTTCCAGATGTCGGTGGTGGCGAGCGGCAACGCCGAGCTACACGGCGCGATCCTGCGCGCGCTCGATGCAGGCTTTCGCCGCGTTTCTGGGTAGGGTGCCGAGCGTGGACGCATCGCAGGCGACGGACAGTCGGGACGTCTCGCTGACGATTCCCGCCCGCCCGGACTACCTAGTGCTGGCGCGGCTGGCGCTGTCCGCGGTCTGCAGGCTTACGCCGCTGTCGCCCGAGGAGGTTGCGGACCTGAAGCTGGCGATCACCGAGGCGGCCAACGACTTCGTGGACGAGAGCCGTGGGCTCGACGACGAGAGCCGGCTGAGTTTCTCCTTCAACTTGGGCGACGACCGGCTGGTGATGGATCTGGACGGCCCGACCGGCCCGGTGGCGTCCTCTGAGCAGGAGCTGAGTCGCGCGATCATCGAGGCGACCGTGGACGAGGCCGCCTTCAGCGGTAGCCACACCCGGCTCGTGAAGTACCTGAGCGAGACTGGATAGTCTGCCGCGCTGTGCTGACGCCGGTTTCCGTAGGCAGCAAGAGCCTCGCGGACTACACCCATCTGGCCGGAAGGCCTCTGATCGAGGAGATCCGTGAGCTCTCGAAGGACCTCGAGGGCCTGCGAGTGCTCCACCTGTCCGCGACCGCGTTCGGCGGCGGCGTGTCGGAGATCCTCTACACGCTGATCCCGCTCATGAACGACGTGGGCATCGACGCCCAGTGGCAGGTGATGCTCGGCCGCGAGGAGTTCTACAACGCCACGAAGCGGCTCCACAACGCGCTCCAGGGCAATCCCGACTCGCTGACGGACGAGGAGTGGGAGGTCTACGCGCGCTACAACGAGCTGAACGCGAAGGAGGTCGAGGGCGGCTGGGACGTGATCATCGTCCACGACCCGCAGCCCGCCGGCATCCGCGCGCACGTGCCGGAGAAGTCGGGGTCCTGGATATGGCGCTGCCACATCGACCTGTCCACGCCGAACCCGGACGCGATCGACCACCTCGTGCCGCTCGTGCGCGAGTACGACGCCTCGGTCTGGCACCTCCAGCAGTACGTGCCGGCCAGCATGGACGGTGCCGCCGGCCGCGTGAACATCTGCCCCCCGGCGATCGACCCGCTGTCCCCGAAGAACATGGCGCTCTCGCCCGAGGACGCTGCCTTCGTCTGCGACCAGTTCGGCATCGACGTCGACCGTCCGCTGATCTGCCAGGTGTCGCGCTTCGATCCGTGGAAGGACCCGATGGGCGTGATCGACGCGTATCGCAAGGTCACGGAGGAGATGCCTGACGTCCAGCTAGCGCTCGTGGGCTCGATGGCGACCGACGACCCAGAGGGCTGGGAGTTCTTCAACTCGACGATGGCGTACGCCGAGGGCGACCCGGACATCCACATCCTGAATAACCTGAACAGCGTCGGAGCGATCGAGGTGAACGCGTTCCAGTCACAGGCGGACGTCGTGATCCAGAAGTCCACTCGCGAGGGCTTCGGCCTGACGGTGTCCGAGGCGCTCTGGAAGGGGCGGCCCTTCATCGGCGGCGACGTGGGTGGCATCCCGCTCCAGGTGCAGGACGGCGAGACCGGCTACCTCGTCTCCTCTCCCGACGAGTGCGCCGATCGCGCGCTTCGCATCCTGAGGGAACCTGATCTCGGCAAGCGGCTCGGGCGGGCGGGCAAGGAGTACGTGCGCACGCACTTCCTGACACCGCGCCTCTTGCGCGACTGGCTGAAGATCTTCCGGGAACGGAAATGACCAAGGACACGCCGCTCGTCCTCGTCTCGAACCGCGGCCCGGCCACGTTCGAAGGCGGAGAGGCGCGGCGTGGGGGCGGCGGCCTGGTCACCGCATTGAAGGGCCTGGTGCACCACCGCGACGCGGTCTGGGTCGCATCGGCCATGACCGACGAGGATGCCGAGGTCGCCGAGCAGCACGGCGGCCGCTCGTTCCCGGTGGAGCTGGACGACGAGACCTACCGCGTGCGCCTGGTGGCCTCCGACCCCGAGGCCTACGACCGCTTCTACAACGTGGTGGCGAACCCGATGCTGTGGTTCATCCAGCACTACCTCTGGGACCTCTCGAACGCGCCGGACATCCGGCAGCACGAGGTGGACGCGTACGAGCAGGGCTACTGCAAGGTCAACCAGGACCTGGCGCGCGCGGTGCTGTCGGAGCTGGAGGACGAGGAGGAGGCCGTGGTGATGCTCCACGACTACCACCTCTACGTGGCGCCGAAGTTCATCCGCCAGGAGCGCCCGGACCTGTTCCTGCACCACTTCATCCACATCCCCTGGACCCAGCCGGACGCCTGGCGCGTGCTCCCCGCCGACATGCGCGAGGACATCTACGAGGGGATCCTCTCGAACGACATCATCGCCTTCCACACGCGCTCCTACAGGCGCAACTTCCTGCTCTGCTGCCGCGAGCTGTTCGACCTCGAGGTTGACGAGGAGGCCGGCGTCGTGAAGTTCGACGGCCGCGACGTCTGGGTGCGCTCCTACCCGCTGCCGATCTCGGCCGAGACGTTCCAGCGGACCGCCCAGCGGCCCGCCGTGCACGGCTACGAGCGCGAGATCCTGCGCCGCCGCCGCGAGCACCTGATCCTCCGGGTGGACCGCGCGGACCTGTCGAAGAACGTGCTGCGCGGCTTCACGGCGTTCGACCTCTTCCTCGAGCAGCACCCCGAGTTCAAGGAGCAGGTGACGTTCATCGCCCACCTGATCCCGTCGCGCCAGGACGTGCCGGAGTACGCCGAGTACCTGGAGCGGATCGAGGCGCTCGTCGCTGTGGTGAACCACCGCCACGGCACCACCGATTGGATGCCGATCGAGCTCCGCCTGCGCGAGAACCTCGAGGAGGCGATCGCCGCCTACAAGCACTACGACCTGCTGATGGTCAACGCGATGTTCGACGGCATGAACCTGATCGCGAAGGAGGGCCCGCTCGTGAACGAGCGCAACGGCGTCTCACTTCTCAGCGAGAACACCGGCGCCCACGAGGAGCTGGCCGAGTTCGCCCTCTCCGTGAACCCCTTCGACGTTCAGGAGCAGGCCGACGCGATCCACCGGGCGCTGACCATGTCGGCCGAGGAGCGCTCCTGGCGCGCGGTGGGCCAGAAGCGAATCGTCACATCCCGCGACCCGGGCGACTGGGTCGACGACCAGCTCGCCGACATCGAGCGAAAGCGCACGGCTAAGGCTCCGGATCCGGCGTGAACTCGCCGCTCCGCGCCGGCGGCGGCGGGGCGCTCCGCTCCACCGCTTCCGCCTGACCGGCCGCGCCGGGTTGCGGTGAAGGGTGTGCGGGCCCGGCGTTTCCGGGGTCCTTGGTCGGACCCCCTGAAGAGCCACCCTTCGATGCCCGTCGTCGGGACGTCGCCCGAGGCAACCTCAGCCGCGGCACCCCCGCGAGCCTGAGCGCCTGCGCCACCCTCGGCGCGGGCGGGGAGCGGCGCGGCGCCTCCGGCCGGTGCGTCGCTATCAGAGCTCCCGCGCCCAGGAGGGCCGCCAGTCGCGCCACGTTTCGCCACCGAACCTTTCGCGGGGCCATGTCGGTGAAGGCGCTGCCACGCTGGGGTTCGCCCCGCTTTCGCTATCGTGGCCGGTCGCATGGCCCGCCTCTATGACCTCATGTTGCTCGTCGACCCGAACGCTCCGGAGGAGCGGCGCAACGCCGTGCTCTCCGAGACCGAGTCGATGATCAACGACGGCGGCGGCACGCTTGTCGCCAATCACGACTGGGGTCAGCGCCGGATGGCGTACGAGATCGACCACCGGCCCGAGGCGGAGTACCGGCTCTACCAGTTCGAGGGCGACAACCCGCTCCTCGACCGGCTGAACCAGCGGCTTCGCATCATGGACGGCCTGCTGCGCTTCCGGATCATCAAGGTCAAGCCCGGGCAGCCCACCCCGCCGCCGCCGGACCAGCAGGTGCCGCGCCGCCGCGACGACCGCGAGGCGCAGGACACGAGGGTCGCCGCCCGCGCGGCCGCCGACGCTCCCGCCGCGGACGAGGCGCCCGCCGACGCCGCTCCCTCGGGCGACGGGTCCGCCGTCGCAGCGCCGCCGGTCGATGCGCCCTCGGCGGCCGATGCACCCCCCGTCGACACGGCCGTTCCCGCCGCCGAGGCCCCCGCCGGGGACGCTTCTGCGGTCGATGCGCCCGCAGTCGATGCGCCCGCTGGGGACGCACCGCCCGCCGCTGCTTCCGCCGACGCTCCGGATGCCGACGCTCCGGACGCGGACGCTCCGCCCGCCGACGAGTAGTCCTGTGCCCGCGCCGACGCGCTCGCCCGCGCCGGCTCAGGCCCGCTTGCGCACGCAGGCGTCCGCCTGGACGCCCACCAGGAACGCGTTCGCCAGCAGCCAGACGTAGACGAGCAGCACGAAGAACGTCGCGAGGTGGCCGAATACCGACGCGTACGAGGCGATGTAGGTCACGTACAGGCCGAAGGCGATCGAGGTGAGCACCCACGCCAGCAGCACCAGGCCGGTGCCAAAGCTCACCCACGGGGCCGGCTGGCGGGTGGCCGACCCGTAGCGGACGATCAGTCCCACTCCGACGCCGAGCGCCGCCGCCGCGAGCAGCCAGCGCACCAGGAAGGACAGGACGGCGACCACCGGGCCGTCGCTCACCAGGAGCGGCCCGAAGCGGACGATCGCGATCGCGGTGACCACGCAGACCCCCATCGCCCCGCCGAGTGCGAGCGAGCGCGGCAGCAACTCGAGGATGTTGCGCTGCCGCGGGTAGCCGTAGATCCGGTCCAGCGCCGTCATCGTGACCCGCGTGGCTGCGGACAGCTCCCACAGCGTGACCGCGAACCCGACGGTGAGCCACCAGAGCTGGCGCTGGCTCAGCACCTGGGTGACCGTGTCGTCCATCAGCTGGAAGGCCGGCTGGGAGACGTTCCTCCTGACCTCGGGCGCCACGTCCGACCGCCAGACCTCCTCGAGGTCGAACAGGCCCAGGAGGGCGAGCAGGAAGAGCAGGAACGGGACCATCGCCAGCACCACCTGGAAGGCCATCGCGCTCGCGAAGTTGGGGAGCCCGTTCCGCTGGAAGGAGCGGACCACGTCCCTGGTGAGCTCCCGGAGCGGCACCGCTCCCTCCTACCCATGTAACCGGCACGCGAAAGACCCCGCACTTTTCGGCACTTTCCTGGGCGTGAGCGCCCGAGCGCTCCGGGTCCGTATGTAGTCTCGATCTTCGGTTTTCGAGTAGGACAGGAGGAAGGCAGCCTCATGGCAGCAACCAATATCAACCGCGTGATCATCACCGGGAATCTCACGCGTGACCCGGAGCTGCGGCACACGAACGGCGGGACCGCGGTCTGCAGCCTGCGTGTGGCCGTGAACACGCGGCGCAAGGACCAGTCGACCGGCGAGTGGGTCGACAAGCCCAACTACTTCGACGTCACCGTTTGGGG
>JAXDIL010000066.1:0-6809 GCA_034664005.1 Thermoleophilaceae bacterium
GCGCGGCGACGGCTCGATGCGGCCGATCACCTGCTGCACGGGGTCGAGGCGCCGGGTCAGGAAGCCGCCGGCGGGCCGGGCGTCGGCGTCGTCGGCCAGCTCCCGCGCGATCCGTTCGATCGCGGTCAGGGCCCCGTCGAGCCGCGGGTGGCGCTGCTTGCGCACCTTGGCCCCGCTGCGGACCGTAACCGTGTAGTCAGCCACCGATCGCGGACATCGTCCGCGGCGGCTGCCTGAAGCCCGGCTCGCCCACCCGGTGCTTCAGCTCCTTGCGCCACACGGCCGCGCGGATGATCGACTCCAGCTCCGCGTCGGAGGCCCCGGCGCGCAGCGGCTCGCGCAGGTCGGTCTCGTGCAGCGAGAACAGGCAGGTGCGCAGCTTGCCGTCGGCGGTGAGCCGGATCCGGTTGCAGTCGGCGCAGAACGGCTCGGAGACCGGGTTGATGAAGCCGATCTCGCCCTTGCCGTCGGCGAAGCCGAACACGCGCGCGGTGGCGTGCGGCTCGCGCGGCTTCTCCTCCAGCGGGTGCACCGCGTGGATGATCGCGCGCAGCTCCTCGCCGGCCAGCACCTGGTCGCTGGTCCAGGCGTGGTCGCCGTCGAGCGGCATGAACTCGATGAAGCGCACCTGGAAGCTGGTCGAGCGGGCGAACTCGGCAAACGGGATCGCCTCCTCCTCGGTGAACCCGCGCAGCGCGACCGCGTTGACCTTGATCGGCCAGATCCGCTCGTGTCGCGAGATCGCCTCGAGGCCGCGCAGCACCTGCGGCAGCGAGTCGCGCCGCGTGAGCTGGAAGAAGCGGTCGCGCTGGAGCGAGTCGATCGAGACGTTCACGCGTGTGATGCCCGCCTCGACGAGCGCGGCCGCGTCGCGCTCGAGCAGGTAGCCGTTCGTGGTGAGCGAGAGGTCCTCGAGTCCCTCGACGCGCGCGAGCATCGCCACGAGCCGCGGGAAGTCGCGCCGCACGAGCGGCTCGCCGCCCGTGAGCCGCAGGTCGGTCACGCCCATCCGGGCGACCAGCGTCACGATCCGCTCGATCTCCTCGAAGCGCAGGATGTCCTCGCGGTCGAGCCAGGGGAGCCCGTCCGCGGGCATGCAGTACTGGCAGCGGAAGTTGCAGCGGTCGGTCACCGAGACGCGCAGGTCCGAGATGATCCGGCCGTGGCCGTCGACGAGGGGTTCGAGGCTCACCTTGTGGAAGGGTACCCGGCGTGGATGTGCCGCTGACGGAAATACGCGCCCCGACCCGCGGCAATCGCAAGCTGGAGAAGCTGTTCGAGGCGGCGAACGCGGACCGACGCCTGCACGCGTGGTGGTACATGCAGCAGGTGAACGCCGACCGCCGCGACATGTCGGACCACTCCTGGGTCCACATCCAGATCGTCGTGAACATCGCCCTGCGCCTGTTCCGGCTGCTGAACCGCGGCGGCGTCGAGCCGGCCATGGTCGCCGAGCACGGGATGCACACGCGCGACGCCGAGGTGGTGATCGCGGCCGCGTGCCTGTTCCACGACACCGGGATGTCGATCCACCGCACCGACCACGAGCAGTACAGCCTCTTCCTGGCCTCCGACCGGCTGCCGCAGCTGCTCGAGCCGATCTACCAGGAGCCCGAGCTCACCGTCGTGCTGTCAGAGGCGCTCCACGCTGTGATCGGCCACCGCCGCGCGGGCGACCCCATGACGATCGAGGCCGGCATCGTGCGCGTGGCGGACGCGCTGGACATGGCGAGCGGCCGCTCCCGCATCCCGTTCGAGACGCGCCGCCCCAACATCCACTCGGTATCAGCGGCGGCGATCGACGACGTGACGATCGAGGCGGGTGACGAGAAGGCGGTGCAGGTCAAGATCGCGATGAACAACTCGTCCGGGCTCTTCCAGATCGACGAGCTGCTGGCCACGAAGCTGCGCGGCTCGGGGATCGAGGAGCACGTGGAGGTGGTCGCCGAGATCTCCGCCGAGCACGAGAAGCGGCTCGTTCCGGTCTTCCGCATCTAGCGCGCCCGCCCGGCGCGCCGGCTAGGCGCGCTTGCGCGCCGGGTCGATCAGGTTCGTCTCGCCGGTCGGCTTCTCGCTGCGCTTCTCGCGGTCGCCGATCGGCACGTAGCCCTGCTCGCGGGCGCCGGTGTAGATCTGGCGCGGGCGGGCGATCTTCGTCTCCGGGTCGGTGACCATCTCGAGCCACTGCGCGATCCAGCCCGACGTGCGCGGGATGGCGAACATCACCGTGAACATGTCGGGCGGCAGGTTCAGCGCCTCGTAGATCAGCCCTGAGTAGAAGTCGACGTTCGGGTAGAGCTTGCGCTCGCTGAAGTACTCGTCGTCGAGCGCCCGCTTCTCGAGCTCGACCGCGATGTCGAGCTTCGGGTTCTTCCCCGTGACCTCGAACACCTCGTCCACGTGCTTCTTGATGATCTCGGCGCGCGGGTCGAAGTTCTTGTAGACGCGGTGCCCGAAGCCCATCAGCTTCTCGTCCTTGTTCTTAACGCTCTCGAGGAAGTCCGGGATGTTCTCCTTCGTCTCGATCCGGTCGAGCATCTTCAGCACGGCCTCGTTGGCGCCGCCGTGGAGCGGGCCGTAGAGCGCCGCCACGCCGGCGGCCACGGCCGAGTACGGGTCCACCTGTGATGAGCCCACGCCGCGCACCGCGTTCGTCGAGCAGTTCTGCTCGTGGTCGGCGTGCAGGATCCAGAGCACGTCGAGGGCGCGCTCGAGCCGCGGGTCCGGGTCGTACTTCACCTCGGTCATCTTGAACATCATCGAGAGGAAGTTGCCGGGGTAGGACAGGTCGTTGTCCGGATAGACGTACGGGAGCCCGAGGTTGTGGCGGTAGGCGAAGGCGGCGAGCGTCGGCATCTTCGCGATCAGCCGGACGGCGGCCATGTGCCGCTCGAGCTCGTCGTCGATCTTCTTGGCGTCGGGATAGAACGTGGAGAGCGCGCCGACGGTGGCGAGCAGCATCCCCATCGGGTGGGCGTCGTAGCGGAAGCCCTCCACGAACTTCTTGATGTTCTCGTGGACGAAGGTGTGGTGGGTGATCTCGAAGATCCACTCGTCGAGCTGCTCTTGCGTGGGCAGCTCGCCGTAGATCAGGAGGTAGGCGACCTCGAGGTAGGAGGACTTCTCGCACAGCTCGTCGATCGGATAGCCGCGGTACTCGAGCACCCCTGCCTCGCCGTCGATGTAACAGACCGAGCTGCGCACCGACGCCGTGTTCGTGAACGCGGGGTCGTAGGTCATCAGGCCGAAGTCCTCGTCAGAGACCTTGATCTGACGGAAGTCCATCGCCTTGACGGTGCCGTCCTCGATCTCGACGTCGTAGGACTCGCCGGTCCGGTTGTCCGTCACTGTGAGCGTGTCGTTCGCGGTGGCTACGCCGCCACCGTCCTCGCGCTCAGCCTGCTCGTCGGCCATCTCTGTCTCCCTTGCTCATCCCGCACGTCTTCCCCATTCTGACGAACTGGGAACCGCGGAATGCTCAGCGCCTACGGCGGAACAGCCGGCGGGCAGTCCCGCCGGCCCCCGGGCGGCCCTCCGGCGGCCCCAGCTGGGCCACGTCGGCCGCCGTGATGTTGAGCGTCACCGCCAGCTCGGCGGTGCGCTCGACCTCGGGAGCGTCGACGAACTTGCGCTCGCCCGAGCCGGTCTCGACCACGAGCCCGTCGAAGATGTGCTCGCGGTAGTTGTCGAGCACCTCGGCGACCTTGCCGACCTCCTCGCCGTCCGAGCTGAACACCGGCGTGCCCCGCTGGAGCGCCGTGTAGTGGACCGCGGTGCCGTCGTCCATCGCTCAGCCGCCCGGAATCAGGGCGGCGTGCTCCGCGCCGGTCTGCTCGTGCTCCTCGGTGGCCGACAGGTAGATCGCGAGGCCGATCGCGGCCACGACCAGCACCACGGAGATCGCGCCGACGAGGCGGGTGGTGGCGCGGCCGCTGGGGAAGTCGGGGCGCATGACGCCGATGGCCGACACGATGAGCGCCCAGGCGGCGAGCACCCCGCCGGCGATGTAGAAGCCCTCCACGGCGCGAAAGCTACCGAAGGATCCGGCGCCGCGTGCTTCGCTCGGCGGCCCGGACGCGCGCCGGCGAGGACGGCTCGGGAGCGCCATGCGGACCGCGGCGCGGCGGGTGGGGAGGACGTCCGCGCGGATGCGGGCGCGGGTCGCGGTCGGGCGAGCCGCCGCCATCTTCGTCGGCTGCGGCGACCGGCGGGTCCTTGATCGCCCACCAGACCAGGTACAGCAGCGCGGCGATCGGCACCTTCAGCGCCACCGCGAGCCAGACGATCATCCAGCCGCTTCCGCTCACGCGATCATGGTACCCGGGATCGTGACTCCGGCCCATAGTGCGGTCAGGGAGACCGTTCGACACCCAAAAGAAGACCAATTGCTTGACCGGGGGACAGACCGCGCCTAATTTGGCCCGGACCCTCGATGCCGCCAGGAAGGTGGCCAGAAAGGAAGCAATGTCACGACGCAAGCACGCGCGTGCCGGTCTTGCAGCCGTTGCAGCACTCGCCGCCGCCGCTGTCGCGGTACCGGCTTTCGCAGCTGCGCCCAACAAGGCTACGCAGACGGTCGTGGGCGGTGTGAAGTTCGTCCCGAACCGCTCGATCGCCGACACCATGCATTTCAAGCTCGACAGGATCGCGGTCCAGAAGGGCGGCACGATCACCCTGGTCGACAAGACCAAGGCGCCGCACTCGTTCTCGATCGTCAAGAAGGGACAGGTGCCGAAGACCGCCAGGGGCGTGGATGCCTGCTTCGGCAAGGGGCCCTGCGACGAGCTCGCAGTCGCTCACGGCGCCATCAACCCGGACACCGGCGAGGAGCAGGACCCGACCACCCCACTCGTCAACGCCGGCAAGGCCGGTTTCAACCAGCCCGGGGATTCCGTCCTGATCCCGCCCGGCGGCAAGGCCAAGGTCAAGGTGACCGGCGGCCAGGACATGAGCTATATCTGCGCGATTCACCCGTGGATGCTCGGCAAGATCGACGTTCAGCGCGCCGGCTAGTCGTTCTGGCGACGCTGATGCTGGTCGCGGCCTCCGCCACTCCGGCGGAGGCCGCGGTTCGGCATGTCTGGGTGGCGGCCGCGCCGGCCAACTGGAACATGGTTCCGAACGGCCGCGACGGGATCACCGGGACCACCTTCGAGCCGGCCGAAACCGTGTTCCCGACGGTCGTCTACAGGCGCTACACGAAGCGCTGGCGCAAGCCGCTCCGGAATGCTCCGGCGGCCAACGTCGACCACAACCTCATCCCCGGCCCGCTGATCCGCGCCCGCGTCGGTGACCGGCTCCTCATCCACTTCAAGAACATGGACACGACGCTGCGCAATCCGCATTCGATGCACTTCCACGGCGTGTCGTACAAGCCGAGCTCGGACGGCGCCTACGTGCCCGGCTTCTCGGGCAAGGACGGGAACGTCAAGCCGGGGCAGACCTACACCTACAGGCTCACCGCCGGGCCCAACTCGGCCGGCGTCTGGCCGTATCACGACCACTCCCCCTCGATGCACCACTCGCTCGAGGGCGGCCTCTGGGGCGTGCTCTCGATCCGGGGACGCCACGAGCCGCGACCCGACCGCGAGTTCGTCTCGGTGTTCGCCCCGATGGGCGACTTCCAGACGATCAACGGCCGCGCCTTCGTGGGCAACACGCCCGTGCTGAAGGCGAAGGTCGGCGACCGCGTCCAGTGGGACGTGATGGCGATCGGCAGCGAGCACCACACCTTCCACGTGCACGGGCACCGCTGGCGCACCGCGGCCGGCGTGCCGGAGGACACGCGCACGCTCGGGCCGGCGGAGAGCTTCCGCGTCAGCTGGCGCGAGGACGCGCCCGGCACCTGGCTCTACCACTGCCACGTGGAGCAGCACATGGAGAAGGGGATGATCGGCATCTACCAGGTGTCCCGATGAGGCGGGTCCTGATCGCGGCCGCGGCGACCGCGGGCGCGCTCGCGGCAGCGGCGCCGGCGCATGCCGCATCGGTATTCGTCTTCGCGCAGACGCAGAGCTTCTCGCCGAAGCAGCTCGACGTGCTGACCGGCGACAACGTCGTCTGGCGCAACAACAGCCAGAAGACCCACAACGTCAAGTTCGACACCGAGGGCTTCAACTCGGGCCGCTTCGGCCCCGGCGAGGCCAGAAACCACCCGTTCCAGACAGCGGGCATCTACGTGTACCACTGCACGATCCACGACGGCATGGACGGTGAGATCGGCGTCTATCCGCTCGTGCTGAGCGGGCCGATGAAGCGGGTGCGGCGCGGGACGTCCATCGCGCTCCACGTGCGGGCGCCCGAGGGGGCGGGCGAGGTTCGCATCGAGGCCGACTCGGGAGCGGGTTTCGTTCCCGTCGCCGTCGCCGGGCCCGACGCGGGTGGTGGGCACGAGGGCCACGACGAGCCGGGGACGGTCCATGCGACCGTGGTTGCCTCTGAGACGGCCGTCTACCGGGCTGCGTTTGCCGGTGGGGTGAGCCAGGCAGTGCGCGTCGAGGTCACCGACGCGCCCGACATCTCCGCTCGGGTGCGGCGGGGGAAGCGCGGCGCGGCGCTCGTGACGGTGGCTGCCAAGCCCGCCACGCCCGGCGCGCGCATCGTGCTCCAGGTCAAGCTCCGCGAGCGCTTCGGCTGGTGGCCCGTGGACCGCGCCCGCCTCGACAAGCGCTCCAGGGCTCGTCTAACCGCGCGCGGCTACGCGGGCGCGCCGGCACGAGCGGTGCTGGTCGGGCCCGACTGGACCACGGCGCTATCGGTGAGCCGGGCGCTGAAGCTGCCGCATTGAGGGCAGGTCCGGCTAGGTCGCC
>JAXDIL010000097.1:0-20935 GCA_034664005.1 Thermoleophilaceae bacterium
GCGGAAGCTCAACCCTCCTCGACTGAGCGAATCGTGGCGTCGGCGGCTGCCGCTGTTGCCGGCCCTGCTGTTCCTGATCGTGCTCACGCAGGTCCCGTTCGTGATGAGCATCTGGTACAGCCTCACGGACTGGAAGGTCGTGCCTCCCGGCCCGCGCAGGTTCGTCGGGCTCGACAACTACAGCGAGCTGCTCTCGGACCACTTCTTCCGTCAGGCGATCTGGACGAGCATCCAGCTGACGGTGTTCCCCGTGATCGCGGCGCTCCTCCTGGGGACCGCGTTCGCGGTGCTGCTCGACCGGAAGTTCCTGGGCCGCGGGGTGGTGCGCACGATGCTGATCACGCCGTTCCTGCTCACGCCCGTCGTCATCGGGCTGATCTGGAAGAACCAGATGTTCCACGGCCTCTACGGGGTCTTGAACTGGGTGATCGACACGCTCGGCGGGACGCCGATCGAGTTCGTCTCCCAGCACCCGACGCTGTCGATCGGCATCACGCTCGTGTGGCAGTGGACGCCGTTCATGATGCTCATCATGCTCGCCGGCCTCCAGAGCATGCCCACCGACGTGGTCGAGGCGGCGAAGGTCGACGGGGCCGCGCCGTTCGGGATCTTCCGGCAGCTCACGCTCGGCCACCTGCGCCCGTACATGGAGCTCGGGGTCCTGCTCGGCACGATCTACCTGATCCAGGTCTACGACCAGATCGCGGTGATGACGGGCGGCGGACCGGGGTCCACCAACGTGCCCTACTTCGTGTTCCAGCGCTCCATCGGGGGCGGCTGGGAGTTCGGTCAGGCGTCTTCGTACAGCATCGTCGTCGTGATCGCCTCGATCATCATCGCGACGATCGCGCTCAGAGTCCTGTCCGGGCTCTTGAAAGGAGAGGCCGCCGCATGAGCGCCGAATCCACCACCGCGACCGTGGGCGAGCGCCGCTGGATAAACGGAGCGCTCGGAGGCCTCGCCTGGCTCACGGCCCTGATCTTCTTCTTCCCCGTGCTCTGGATGGTGATCAACTCCTTCAAGAGCGAGCACGACGCGAACACGGCCCCCACGCTCAACTTCGACCCCACGCTCGACCGCTACCGCGAGGTCACGGAGAGCGCCGGCGGCCTGCTCTCGTTCGGCGAGGCGTTCGCGAACTCGATGGTGATCGTGATCGTCTCGACGCTGATCGTGCTCGCGCTCGCCATTCCGGCGGCCTATGCCCTGGCCGTCAAGCCGGTCCACAAGTGGCGCGACATCCTGTTCTTCTTCATCTCGACCAAGTTCCTGCCGGTGGTGGCGTCGATCCTGCCGATCTGGATCCTCGCCCGGAACTTCCAGCTACTGAACACGCGGCTGGTGCTGATCATCCTGTACACCGCGATCAACCTCCCGCTGGCGGTGTGGATGCTGCGCTCGTTCTTCGCCGAGATACCACGCGAGCTGATCGAGGCCGCGGAGATCGACGGCGCGTCGCTCAGGGGACAGCTCACGTCGATCATCCTGCCGATGGCCGCGCCCGGCATCGCCGCCACGGCGCTGCTGTGCGTCATCTTCGCGTGGAACGAGTTCTTCTATGCCGTCCAGCTCAACCCGGTGGAGGGTTCGACCGTGCCGATCTGGGTCACGACGAACGTCAGCACCCGAGGTGACTTCCTGGCGAAGCTCTCGGCCGCGTCGGTGCTGGCCTGCATCCCGGTGGTCCTGGCCGGCTGGATCGCGCAGAAGCGAATGATCCGCGGCCTTGCGATGGGCGCGATCAAGTGAGGGGGCCCGCATGACAACTGTCAGTTATCTGGAGGCAACGCGCACCTACGAGGGAACAGACGTCCCCGCGGTGGACAGCCTGAGCCTCGACATCCCGGACGGCGAGCTGCTCGTGCTCGTCGGCCCCTCGGGGTCGGGGAAGTCGACCGCGCTGCGCATGCTCGCGGGGCTCGAGCCGCTCGACGCGGGTGCGATCCACATCGGCGAGCGCGACGTCAGCGACGTGCGGCCGCGCGACCGCGACATCGCGATGGTCTTCCAGAACTACGCGCTCTACCCGCAGCTCAGCGTCGCGGAGAACATGGGGTTCGCGCTCAAGCAGCACGGCGTGCCCAAGGAGGAGCGCGTCACGCGCGTGCGCGAGACGGCCCGGATCCTCGACCTCGAGCCGTACCTGGACCGCAAGCCGAGACACCTGTCGGGCGGGCAGCGCCAGCGCGTGGCGATGGGGCGCGCGATCGTCAGGCAGCCGGCGGTCTACCTCATGGACGAGCCGCTCTCGAACCTCGACGCCAAGCTGCGCGTGCAGACCCGGACCGAGGTCGTGGAGCTCCAGGCGCGTCTCGGCGTGACCACCGTGTACGTCACGCACGATCAGGTCGAGGCGATGACGATGGGCCATCGCGTCGCGGTGCTGAAGGACGGGATACTCCAGCAGTGCGATGCGCCGAGCACGCTCTACCACCAGCCCGACAACGTCTTCGTGGCCGGCTTCATCGGCTCGCCGGCGATGAACCTCGTCGATGTGGGCGATGACCGCCCGCCGAGGCTCGGCGAGGCCGAGCTCGCGCTCGACGCCGCCACCGAGGGGAAGCTGGCGAACGGCACCGGCAGCCTCAAGCTCGGGTTCCGCCCGGAGGCCCTGCAGGTCGGCGACGGCCCGCTCCGGGCTCGCATCCGCACCGTCGAGGATCTCGGCTCGGAGATGTTCGTCCACGTGGCGGTGGAGCATCGGGGCGAGGAGGTTCCGCTGATCTCGAAGACCGCACCGCCGTTCGCGGGAGCGGCCGGCGACCACGTCGGCCTCCAGATCACGGGGACGACCCACCTGTTCGGCGACGACGGCCTGCGCGTCGCTTCGCCGAAGGCGACGCTGCGCTCACCGGGGGCCGTCAGCCACTCGTGACGGCCAGGCCGGTCGTCACGGTGATCGGCGAGGCACTGGTCGACCTGCTTCCCGACGGCGGGCCCGGCAGGTACCGCGCCGCTCCCGGCGGCAGCCCGTTCAACGTGGCGGTCGGGCTCGCGCGGCTCGGCAACCACACGTCGCTGATGGCGCGCTTCGCGGAGGACGACAACGGTCGCCTGCTGCGGAGCGCCGCCGCCGCCGAGGGCATCGATCTATGCGCCGCGCCGCGCGCCGCCGAGCGCGCAACCGTCGCGACGGCCTCGGTCGACTCGGCGGCGCAGGCCACCTACGACTTCGACATGGACGGCACGGCCGACTGGCAATGGACGGACACCGAGCTGCGCCGGCTGAACCGGGACACCGCAGTGCTCCACTTCGGCTCGATCGCCTCGTGGACCGCGCCCGGTGGCGCGCGCATAGTCGACCTCGTTGGTGAGCTCAGAGACTGCGGCGGGGTGCTGATCAGCTACGACCCCAATGTCCGGCCCGCGGCGATCGGTCCGCGCGACCGGGCGGTCGAGCTGGTCGAGGAGAGCGTGCGCCGCGCGCACGTGGTCAAGGCGAGCCGCGAGGACGCGGAATGGCTGTATCCCGGGCTTGCGGTCGACGAGATCCCGGCCCGCTGGACCGGGCTGGGCGCCAGCTTGGTGATCCTGACCGAGGGGGCGGACGGGGCGAGCGCCTACCGGAAGGGCCGCGAGCCGCTGCGCCGGCCGGGACGTCCGGTGGCCGTCGTCGACACGATCGGCGCCGGCGACGCATTCACCGCCGGCCTCCTCACGGGCTTCATGCGCCGCCACCGCCACCCGGACAGCTGGATCGACGGCATCCCCGACGGCACCCTCGCGGACATCGTCGACGAGGCCGTGCTCGTGGCCGCGATCACGTGCGAGCGAGCTGGGGCGGATCCACCGCGGCTCGACGAGCTCAGCCCCTGAGCCGGCCGATCATCTGCGGGATGTTCAGCAGGACGCTCGCGCCACCGGCGGGCGATGCCCGTGGCCGAAGCGCTTCCACGCGTCGAGCGTGAACGTGATCGTCGTCTTGACCCTGCGGCCGTCGGGGGCGCGCAGGCGGAGGTAGAGGCGCACGGGGTAGGCGTGCCGCGGCGCCGTGCGGAGCCGCCGCATCGCCTCGTCGTTCAGCCGCAGCCGGAGCATCGAGCGGCCGTCCACCTTCACGCGCACGCGGCGCTGGGAGGCGACGCGCCGCATCGGCGGGCCGCTCTTGTGGGCGCGGCCGTAGAAGTGGACAAGCCTGGCGACGCCGCGCAGCGGAATCGACTCGCGGTTCACGAGGCGTGCGCGCAGCACGCGGCCCGTGCGCGGCACGCGGAACACGCCGCCGCGCACCTTCACGAAGGGTGGGTTGAGCGGGCGGCCGTCCCCGGAGGTCGCGGGCGGGGACAGGGCCGGCGTCTGAGCCGGGCTTGCCGCCGACCCGGTCACCTGGACCTTCGCCCAGTACGACTGGTACACCGACCAGCCCGCCAGCGCGTCGCCGGACGCGTTCATGGCGACCGAGGGCCGCGAGAAGCCGCGCCCGCCGGCCACCGCGAGCGGCGTGGGCTGCTGCCAGCCGGCGCCGGTCCGGCGCGAGCCCATCGCGCCGAAGAGCTCGTCGTCGCTCGACGTGGTCCATACGACAACCGGCTCGCGACCCGGGACCTGGCCCAGCGTGACCCGGCCGACGTAGTTGCCCTGCGGAGGGTTGTAGACGGGCTCGGCCGCGCCCCAGGCGCCGCCGGCCCCTGAGGCCGTCGCCACTCCACCGGTCGACCGCGTCAGCCACGCAACCGTTGCGGTTCCGTTCGCGCCGGCGCTCACCGCGGTGTCGGGACTGCAGTTCTGCTCGACGTCGTCGGTGACGTCGCCGATCGCCCAGGCGCCGTCGGAGAAGTTGCCGGCCTGGATCGTCTCCCCAAACCCGAGCGTCCAAGCAGCGACCACCCTGCCTGCCCCGTCGCCGGACACCTCGAGGCCGAAGATGTAATCCAGTGAGGAGACGACGTTGTGGGGCGGGCTCCAGGTCGAGCCGTCGAACCGGCTCTCCTGCACGTGGCTGGTCGACTCAGTCGTGTCGCGCGCCACCCACAGGACTCGGGCGTTTCCGCCCGCGTCGAGCTCGACCTGCGCCGGCTGCAGGCTCGCGCTGTAGTCGCTCGCGTTGAGCGTGACTGGCGCGCTCCAGACCCCGCCCGTCCTCGTCGACGCCCGCACGTAGAAGTCGGCGCCGCCCTCACCCAGCTCGATCCAGGTGACGACCGCGTCGCCGCGGGCGTTGATCGCCACGTCCGGCTCGAACTGGTCCGCGCCGGCCGCCTCGAAGTCGGTGACATCGCTCCATGCTCCCGTGGCGCCGGAGCGCGACGCGACGTGGACGTTCTCCTCCAGGTCGACGGCATCACCGAGCCAGGCCGTGACCGCGTTGCCGTCCGGATCGCTCGCGATCACGGGGTCTACGGCGTACGCCCCGCCCCAGACGAGCGAGCGAGACTGCCACCTACCGCCGGCCGGGCGCGTGCTCGTCCAGATGTTCTGCCCGGGAAGGCCGTCGTCGGGGCGGCTGCCCCAGACGGCGATGCCGTCACCGTCGTCCTCGAGCGCCACGGAAACATCGGTGGTGCCGTCCATGTGCGGCGAGAGCGTCGTGACGGGCAGCTCCCATGCCTGCGCGTGTGCGGCGCTGACGCAGCAGGCGGACGCCAGGGCAGCGGTCGTTGCGAGGAGGGCGGAGCGGAGGGCGAGGGGCATGCGTCCCAAGTGATCGGCCCAGCCCTCGGAAGCTTGAGCCGTTCACCGGAACGGCCCGTGGCGGCCGGCCCCTTAGGGTTGCGGGGTGCTTCGCATCGGAGTCCAGCTTCCGGAGGCCGAGCGGGAGGTTCGCTGGCCCGAGTACCTGGCGATGGCGCGGGCCGCGGAGGAGGTGGGCTTCGACTCGATCTGGGTCGGCGATCACCTGCTCTACCGTGGTGAGGGCCAGCGCGAGCGTGGGCCCTGGGAGGCGTGGACGCTGCTGGGAGCGCTCGCGGCCGCAACGGAGCGCGTGGAGCTCGGGCCGCTCGTCGCGTGCACGGCCTTTCATCCGCCGGGCCTGATCGCGAAGATGGCGGCGACACTCGCCGAGGTCAGCGGCGGCCGCTTCGTGCTCGGTCTCGGGGCCGGTTGGAACGAGGAGGAGTTCCGCGCCTTCGGACTGCCGTTCGACCACCGGGTGTCGCGGTTCGAGGAGTCGTTCGCGATCATCCGGAGGCTGCTGGCCGGTGAGCGGGTCACGCTGGCGGGACGCCACTGGCAGGCCGAGGACGCCGTGCTGCTCCCCGCGCCGACCATGCGGCCGCCCCTGATGGTCGGCAGCAACGGGCCGCGGATGCTCGCCATCACGCTTCCGCACGTCGAGGTGTGGAACACCTGGTACGAGGACTTCGGCAACAGCGCCGAGGGGTTCGCGGCGCTCAACGCTCGGATCAGCGACGCGGCGGAGGCTGCCGGGCGCGACCCCGCCCAGATCCAGCGCAGCGCGTGCGTGCTGGTCGCCCTGGACGGCGCCGCCGGCGAACGTCCGTCGACCCCGGCGGTGCCGCCGCTGACGGGCTCGTCACGGGAGCTGGCCGCGCGCCTTCACGAGCTGGGCGAGGCCGGCGCCGACGAGGTGATCCTCGTCGTCGACCCGATCTCCGAACGATCGATCCGCCAGCTCGGCGAGGTAGTGGATGTCAGTAGAAGCCGTGGCGGGCGAGCGGCTCGATGAGCTCGCGCTCCTCGTAGGAGAAGTGCGAGAGCAGCGCGTCTGTGAGCAGATCCATGGCGCGCCCGACTCGGTCGATGCCGTCCTCCTCGGCCGCGACCAGCGCGACCAGCGCCTGGTCCACACGCTCGAGCAGGTCGGCGATCTGCTCGTGCTCCTCCTCGAGGCGGTCGATCACCGCCTCGAGCCCCGCCTCGCTGCGACGGAGGTGCGGGAAGACGCTTCGGTCCTCGAGCGTGTGGTGGTTCGTCACCGTGCGGCAGTAGGTCTCGCAGAACGTCCCCAACGTCCAGTTGTTCTGGCGGATGGTCATCCGGTTGATGAACGTCCGCACGGCGGCGGGATTGGTGTTGCCGGCCGCGACCTGCTCCACGAGGTCGCGCAGCTGCGCGAGCTCGCCGCGCAGCGCGTTGTGGACGTCGATGAGGTGCTGACCCGCAGCCTGCTCGTGCGGGCTGTATGTGCGCGACGGGTCGGGCGCCGGCCCGGTCGGTCGCGTCGTGTCGTCCCATGCCTGCTCCTGGCTCAGGCGTTCCGCATCTGGCGTCGGCCGCGCGGCCAGCGGGGCTGGCGACTCGATCACGGCGGGGCCCGTCGGCGACTCCTGGCCGGGCGCCCCGCGCGCGTCCGCGACCTGCTCGCGGGTGGCCGGCGCCACCTCCTCGGCGAAGCGGCGCACGTCGTCGGCCGAGGAGACCGCGAGGATGTACGAGCTCATGCCGGTCGACAGGGTCAGTTGCGTGAGCTGCTCGGCCCACTGCTCGGGCGTGCCCTGCAGAAACCCCGCCCCGCCTCCGAAGCTGCCGCTGATGTTGAACAGGCGGCGGATCTCCTCAGGCCGGCGACCGGCGTTCGCCGCCGCCCTGTCGATCCTCGCGTTCATGTCCGGCAGCTGTTCGAGCTCGACATATGCCTGGCTCGGAAGCCAGCCGTCGGCCTTCGCGCCGGTGAGAGCCAGCATTCGCGGCTTGTAGGCGCCCAGCCAGATCTCGATGTCGTGTGCCGGTGGCGGACCCCCGTCCCCGTTCCAGAACGCCCGGATCACGTCGATCGCCTCTGACAGCGCGTTGACGGACTGCCCCGGCGTGAGCCGCGGGCCGCCCATGGCTGCGATTCCGTCCCAGAACGCCCCGGCCCCGAGCCCGAGCTCGAGGCGGCCGCCGCTGAGGATGTCCAGGCTGGCGGCGCTCTTGGCCAGCAGGGCCGGCGGCCGCAGCGGCACGTTGGCCACGTTCGGCGCGACGCGGACGTGGCTCGTCTCCGCCGCGACTACCGATAGGAGCGTCCACGTCTCGAGGAACGACGGCTGATACGGGTGGTCCTGGAAGCTGACGATGTCGAGACCAACGACGTCGGCCAGGCGCGCAAGCTCGAGCACGGCGTCGGCCTGGCCGGCCACGGGCGTGATGAACACGCCGAACTGGAGGTCTTGGCGGTAGTCGGGCATGAGCTGAGGCCCACGCACCGTAATAGGCCGCCGCCGCGGCCGCGACTAGCCGAGCCAGGCGGCCAGTTCGTCGAGCGCGCCGGGGAGGACGTAGTAGTAGACCCAGAGGCCCTGGCGCTCCGAGTCGACGACGCCGGCGTCGCGGAGCACCCTGAGGTGGTGCGAGATGGTCGGCTGCGAGAGGTCGAAGAGCGGCACGAGCTCGCAGACGCAGACCTTGCCGGCGTGCTTCCGGAGCAGATCCACCAGCTGCAGGCGAACCGGGTCGGCGATGGCCTTCGCGAGCACGGCCATGCGCTCGGCCTGCCGGCGCTCCACGTCGGGATAGACGACGGGCTCGCAGCAACGCTCGCCGGCGGCGCGCTTCTGCTTCGGCTCCAGCTGCATCGGAAGCGAGGTCACGAAGTGGAGTATATTGATGAACATCTATCGAAGTACAGGAGGAGGAACGATGGCCGAACTGGCCGACACCGACATTCGCGAACAGGTGCGGGACCGCTACGCCGCCGCCGCCAAGGCCGTTGCAGACGCGACCTCGACAGGTTGCTGCAGCCCCTCGGCGGCCTTCAGCGACCCGGACATGAGGTCGACCGACAAGGACGGCACCGAGGTCTTCGGGGCTTCCCTGTACGACGAGGAGGCAGACGCCGCGCCGCAGTCGGCCGTCGAGGCGTCGCTGGGCTGCGGCGTGCCGACCGCAGTCGCCGACCTTCACGAGGGCGAGACCGTGCTCGACCTGGGCTCTGGAGCCGGGGCTGACGTGCTGATCTCCGCTCGCCGCGTGGGAGACACCGGCAGGGCGATCGGGCTCGACATGACCGACGAGATGCTCGCGCTCGCACGCGCGAACGCCGCCGAGGCCGGCGTCGAGAACGTGGAGTTCCTGAAGGGCTACATCGAGGAGATCCCGCTCCCCGACGGCTCCGTCGACATAGTGATCTCGAACTGCGTCATCAACCTCGCCGCCGACAAGCGCAAGGTGCTCGCCGAGGCGGCGCGCGTCCTACGGCCGGGCGGCCGCTTCGCGGTCTCCGACGTGATCGCCGACACCGACATGGACGAGGCCACCCGGGCCGACATGCGGCAGTGGACCGGCTGCGTGGCCGGCGCCCTCACGCAAGAGGAGTTCGAGCAGGCCCTCGCCGACGCCGGCCTCGAGAGCATCGAGGTGCGCGAGACTCACCGCGTTCACGAATACGCGAGCTCGGCGATCATCCGCGCGCGCAAGCCTGAGTCAAGCTAGGGCCACATGACCCCGTCGGGTCGGGCACCCACCGCCGCCGCCTATCCGCTGCTGCTGGCGCTGGGGGCTCTCGACGCCACGGGGTACAGCGTCATCGTTCCGGTGGCCCCCGCCATCGCGGATGCGACGGGCGCCGGCCCCGCGACGATCGGCGTGCTGGTGGCGTGCTTTCCGGCCGGAATGGTCGCCGGTTTCGCGCTCGCGGGTTGGGCGGTGCGGCGGTACAGCACCAGCGCGGTACTCGTCGCCTCCCTCGCGGTGGTGGCAGTCGGTGCGCTCGGGTTCGTGCTCGGCGATTCGCTCGCTGCCTACCTTCCCGCCCGGCTCCTGATGGGGCTTGGTTCCGGCGGGCTCTGGATCGGCGTCACGTTCGACACGCTGGAACGATGGCCGGGGCAGGAATACCTCTGCGTGAGCCGTGTCTTCGCGGCGTATTCGGTGGGCGGCCTCGTCGGACCGGCGCTCGGCGTGCTGCCGGGCGTCAGCGGACCGTTTCTCGCCTACCTCGTCCTGCTCGTCCTTGCCGTTCCGCTTGTGCTCGCCGTTCCCCCGCCCGAGGTACCCCGCCGATTCGACGCCGACCGCTCGGTGCTGCACACGCGTGGCTTCCTGGTCGCGTGCGGAGCGATCCTGTTCGCCGTCCTGGCCCTCGGTGTGCTCGAGGGCGTGCTCCCGCTGCATTTCGCCGAGCGACTCAGCCAGGCCGAGGTGGGCGCGCTGTACGTGGGCGCCTCGCTGGTCGTGGCCGTGAGTGCGACGAGCGCCGGTGGGGTCCGGCCGCGGCCGCTGGTACTGACCGGCATGGCCCTCGCGGTAGCCGGGATCTCGCTCGCGGGAGTGACGACGGACGTTCCGCTGTGGGTGCTCGCCCTGCTGCTCGCGGGCGTAGGTATCGGCATCGGGAACACAGGCTCGCTCGGGATGCTGGTCCAGGCCGTGCCGATCGAGCGCATCGTGACCGCGATTGTGGTCTGGTCACAGGTCGGCATCATCGGCTACCTGCTCGGCCCGCTGGCGGGCGGAGCCGTCGCCGGCGGTCTCGGCTTCCCGTTCGTGGGCATCGTCGTCGCGGCGGCGGCAGTCGCGGTCGCCCTGCTGCTCAGGGCAGATCCACGCCCCGCTCCTCGCAGCCGAGCGCTGGGTTGACGTCGCCTATCAGCGGGCGGCCGTCCCATTCGCCCGAGGGCATCGCCGCGGCGAACGCAAACATGACGTCGGGGTAGGCGCCTTCCTTCGCCATCTCCTCGAGGATCGGCCAGTCCTTCGCCGTGGCCATCGCCGCGGTCGCCTCACGCTCCTTGACGCGGTCGCCCGCCTTCCGTGCATCCGACCAGCGCTTGAACCACTGGCACGCAACCGTGCCCGTGACCGTCGCGCCCAGCTGGTAGCGATCCTTGGTGAGGCCTCCGCCCTTGATGTCCTCCGGGTCGAAGCCCGGGGGGAGAGGAATGCCTCGCAGCATCTCCGTGATCGTGCTGCCGCGATCTCGGGTCTTGATAACGCTCGCCGGCATCGCCGACAGCCAGGTATCCGTGTCCACGGGCTTCAGCGTCGCGAGCAGGGCCTTGAAGGCGTCCAGGTCCGCTGCGCCCGCGCGAAACTCGAGCACGCGCCCGTCGTAGCGGAACAGGGCGGTGATGTCACGGTGCCCCGGCGTACCGCCCTCGTATTGGTACACGTGCGCGGTCGTGCCGAGCACTGGCGCCGTCGTCGTCCGCGCTGCGCTCGCGGCGCGATCCTCGAGCCACCTGTCGATTCCTCCTCCACGCCCCCAGTGCAGTTCCGCGGAGCTCGCCCCGGTCGCCGGCCCGCGCCGGAAGCGCATCTCGCCCATCTCCTCAGACTGCTCGTCCGCGTACTCGACTCGCCACTCGGTCCCGCCGAGCAGCAGCAGCGGCGAAGCCTCCGCAAAGCGAACCTGCTCCGCCGCCCACGCCGTGCCCGACCCCTGATTGCCGGAATCGTCCCAGAGTGAGAGCAGCGCGACCAGCACGATCGCGGCGGCGGCACCCGCCAGCGCGACGCGCGTGAAGACACGCCGGCGGCGCACCAGAGGGACGGGTCCCGCCGGTCGCGCGAACTGCCGCTCAGCCATCACCGCTTTGACGAGCTCGTCCTGAGCGTCGGCGACCGGCAGCTCCCGGGCACGTTCGGCCGTGAACGGGTTGGCGGCCGTCAGGAGCTTCTGGAGCTGGTCGTGGGTCACTGTGCGGCCTTCGTGGCGAGGGTTGGCGAAGTGGTGTCGAGGGCGTCGGCGTCCACGCGGAGCAGCTCAGAGCGGAGGCGCTTGCGCGCGCGATGGAGCCGGCTGCGGACCGTCACGCCGGGCACTCCCATGACCGCTGCGATCTCGGACGGGGTCAGCCCTTCCCAGTTGGTCAGGCGCAGCATCTCCCGGTCTTCCTCCTCGAGTCGCGCCAGGGCGGCGCGAACAGCGGCGATGCGGTGATCCTCCGGGCCGCCCGCACCGGCGACGGTCACCGGCAGCTCCGCGCGCAGCCGGTCGGCCAGGCGCGTGCGTCGCAGCTGGCCGCGACGCTGATTGGCGAGCTGGCGACGCGCGACTCCGTACAACCAGAGCCGCGCCTCGTCACCGGCCGGAACCCTGTCCATGCGGCGCCACGCCACGAGGAACGTCTCAGCCACGACGTCGGCGGCGTCCTCCGGACGGTCGACGCGTCGCAGCACGTACGCGAGCAGCTCGCGCTCGGTGTCAGCGAACAGGCGGCGGAAGCGGTCTGTGGGCGCCTCGGCGGCCATCTAGGAACACATGTCCGGCACGCCGCCAAGCGTTGCACCGATGCAGGGGTTCAGCGGCGGCGCAGGCTGATGGAGATCGAGGCGGTGCCGTGCGCCACCGTCTGGGAGCTCGTGTCGTCGACCGTTCGCGTCGTCGAGACCGAGAACGATCGTCCCTGCGCGCGGCGAGCGCAGCTCCGACCACCCCGACCGCGGGGGGGAGTCTCATACCGACGCGCAGCGTCCCGCACTCACACCCCCTAGCGCAGGATGCGCAGCTCGACCCGGCGGTTGCTCCAGCGTCCGGCCCAGCGACACGAGCGTCTTCATCGCGAGCGAGTCCGGGCGGGGGCTCGACGCGGCGCTGCTGCCCGACGAAGGCGCGATCTCGTCGATCACGATCGCGGAGCTGCACGTCGGGGTGCTGTCCGCCACCGATGTCGACACCCGAGCCCGGCGCCTGGCCACGTTGGAGGCGGTCGCCGACGTCGAGACGCTGCCAGTCGACAACGCCGTCGCGGCGACGTGGGCACTACTCAGAATCCACCTCGCGGAATCGAGACGGCGGCTCAACGTCAACGACCTCTGGATCGCGGCGACCGCTCTCACCCATGACCTGCCCGTCGTCACCCAGGACGACGACTTCGAGCCGATCGACGGCGTCAGCGGACTCGAGATCGTCCGCGTCTAGCCGGAGCTACCGCGCTTACGCGGGTTACCTTCCGCGGGCGCCGGCGAAGTCGGTTGCTCACGACTCCGCGTCGATCTCCCGCTTCCACTTGTCCCACTCGGCGTGGTCGCCGGCGCGAGCGAAGAGGGGAGCCTCGCTGAGCTTCGACATGCCGAAGCCCCAGGCGTGGTCCAGCTTCACGTGTGGCGGCAACGAGAAGATCTCGGGGCTGACGACCGCGTCGATCAGGAAGGGCCCGGGAGCGGCGATCGCCGCGTCCAGCACGGTCTCGACGTCGGCCGCCGACTCGATCCGGGCCGACTCCCACCCGCTGGCCTGCGCGAGAGCGACGAAATCCGGATTCGGAAGGTCGATCGAGGTCGGGTAGTACGGAAATCCCGCCGCCTCCATCTCCATCTTCACGAACGCCAGCTGGCTGTTGTTGAAGACCACGACCCGCACGGGCAGCTCGCGCTGGCGGAACGTCACCAGCTCGTGCGACGACATCATGAAGCCGCCGTCGCCCGCGAGCGCCCAGACCTCGCGCCCCGGAGCGGCGCTCGCCGCACCGAGCGCGGTGGGCACCGCGGCGCCCATCGAGCCGTGGTTGAACGATCCGAGCAGTCGCCGGCCGCCGCTGAGATCTCCCGCACGTCCGATCCAGATGACGCACGAGCCGGTGTCGACCGTGAAGATCGCATCGGGGCTCGAGCGCCTGACGACGGCGCGGGCGACGACCGCCGGGTCGAGCGCCCCGGGCCGGGCGTCGTCGGCATCGTCGCGGGCGCGCGCGTGGCTCACCCATCGGTCGCGCAGCTTCTGATGCTGGCGCAGCCAGCGGCCGGGCTTCTTGGCCGTCGTTCCGTCGACCAGCGCCTGCGCCGTCGCGCCGACGTCCCCCACGATTCCGGCCTCCACCGACGCACGCTGCCCGATCCGGTCGGCGCGGACGTCGACCTGGACGATGCGGGCGTCGTCGGGATAGAACTCCTCGAACGGGAAGCCGGTGCCGAGCATCAGCAGCGCATCGCACCGCTTGACGGCGTCGTAGCCGGCGGGCATTCCGAGGAATCCCGTCGTCCCGACGACGAGCCCCTCCCGCTCGTCGAAGATGTCCTTCGCCTTGAGCGTGTGGACGACCGGGGCGCTCAAGTGCTCGGCCAGTTGCAGCACCTCCGCCTTGGCGGCGCGGCAGCCGACGCCGGCGAGGATGGCGACCCGCGCTGCTCCGTCGAGGATCGATGCTGCCGCGGCCACCGCGCGCTCCTCCGGCTCGACGCGCGCCTTGGTGAGCGCGATCGCTTGCGACCTGGCGTTTCCCGGGACCTTCAGCGTCGTCACGTCGACCGGCAGCTCGATCCGTACGACCTCCCGCTCCGAGAGCGCACGGCGCACCGCCAGCTCGACCGTGACCGGCAGCTGGCTGGGGTCCTCGAGCGCGACCTGCATGCCGCAGACGTCGTCGAAGACCTTGGAGAGGTCGACCTCCTGGAAGTACGACCGTCCCTTCAGCTCGCGCGATACCTGACCGGTAATCGCAACGACCGCGGCACCCTCGCGCTTCGCGTTGTAGAGCCCGTTGATGAGGTGCAGGGCACCGGGGCCGACCGAGCCTGCGCACACCCCGAGGCCGCCGGTGATCTCTGATTCCGCATACGCCGCGAAGGCCGCCGACTCCTCGTGCCGCACGCCGACCCATTCGAGGCGACCGTCTATGCGCAGGGCTTCGACGAACCCGTTCAGGGCGTCGCCGGTCACCCCGTAGATGCGCTTGGCCCCCGCGTCCGCGAGGACGTCGACGACGACGTCGCTGACGGTGCGTTCGTCGCTCGCGTCGGCTGGTGAGCCGCCGTCAGCTTGACGGTTCCTGCCTGCGCGTCTGGTCATCGGTCCTGCTCCTTTGGCTACGGCGAGCGGTTGCTCCCGCTGAAGGAGGCATCGACGGTGGGCGCGAAGGGCTTGAGCGCATCCACGCCCACCGGACTCACGGCGGCCACCCCGGCTCCGCGCTCGCGCCGGGAAGCCGTTGCCATGCTGGGAGCAGTGCCCGCGCGCGAAATCGCTCGAACCCGGCGCGGAACGTCCCGTCGGGCAGATGCCGGATCGTGAACCGCGTCGGCCACGGGACGCCACCCTGCACTCTCCGCGGCTGGCGAAACCGGAACGACACGGCGTGATCGGGCGCGGCGATCGCGTCCTGGAGCGTCGCCAGGGTCACAGACGCCTCCGCGAACAGCACCTTGCCGTCGAAGGTCCCGTAGATCAACGTCGGGTGATGGTCGACGTTGCGGACCGTGTAGTCGAACGTGCGATCGAGGAGGTGGAGGCCCATCATCGAAATCGACGACCCGGTATCCGGCGCGTAACTCGCGGGGACGAAGGCGGGCGCGGGCATCTTCAGGAAGCGACGCATCTGGGCGTAGCCGGTCTTGAACGGATCGCACGTCTTGCCGTTGCTCGACTCGCACATCGTCTCCGTGTCGACCACGTGGCGTGGGCGACGGTAGTAGTGGAAGTCGAAGTGCGGGGAGCTGAACGAGTTGTTCGGCCCGCGCGGGCGCCCCTCGGTGTTCCAGTCGATCTCCAGGTACCGAAACGGCGAGGCCACGTCGCCACCCGGCGCCCGGACCTTCTCGAACTTGAAGCGATAGATGTGCTGACACGGTCCAACCGGCAGCGTCGCCGAGCGGCCTGGGCCGGTGAACCGGATCCGCGGGATCCTGACCGACACGCGAGCGGGGAGGCCGTCGGCCCTGTTGGCTTGGGTCGTCGGATAGCGACCGGCCCGCGCATAGGCGCCGACCTGCCGCGATCCAGTCTGCAACGACACGTCGCTGCACCCTGAGGCTGCCGCAGCCCGATCGGCCGGTGCCGCGGCGACCTCCACGACGACCACCAGCGCCACGGCAGCCAGGCTGGCCACCAAGCCCTTGGCCCAGAACGTCACGGCCGGCGCCCCGAGAACCAGCGCGTCGCCCTGCGTGTGCGCGGGCCGCTCACCATGATGGGAACAGCCCATAGGTGGCCGTGTAGTAACTGAACCCCGCGACGGGCGACGGGACGTTGGGAGTCTCGAAGACGTTCTTGCCATTCCCGCCGAAGCTCGTTCCAAGAAGCTGAAAGAGCGCCTGGTTCGACGCGACCCCGAGCACGAGGCCCCCGCGACTGCGATCAAGGGGTGCCGCGGCCGGGATGAACAGATCTACCTGTGCGAGGAAGTTCGGCCACCCCCCGCCGACGGGTTCGCCACCCCCGCCGTACTGGTTCGTGGGGTCGTCGCCGTACGCACAGACGAGGTAGACGAACCCTGGCGGGGCGGTGACGTTCGGGAGCGCGAACGTCTCTGGAGGAGCGCCGTCGTGGTAGAGATCGGCGAAGGTGGGGTAGTCCGCCGTGGCCACGGTCCGCCCGTCGGCCGGCAGCCAGTGCTCTTGGTCGACCGCCGAGACAGGCGTGTCGCCCAGCGACCAGAGGACGAGCTCTCCCGTCAGGCATTGCGGCATCCGCCTGAAGTTGGGGCTCGCGCCGTCCGCGCACACCTGCCAGGACATGCCGGCCAGCGGCGGTTCCAGGTCGGGCACGCGAAATCCGAACTTGCCGTCGCCGCCGAACTGCGTCCCGTAGAGCTGAAACAACTCTGGATACTCGCGGGCGTCGGGCATCGTGCCGTTGGCCGGGAGGTATGAGTCTTCCGCGGCCGTCCGCGAGAAGCCGAAGAGCCGAGGCTGCCCGACGGTGCACTGCGCGGACGTGGCGTCGTCGATGAACAGCGACGCGCGGGAAAAGCGCTTTGGCAGGCGGCGGTCGAGGCGCGCGTGAAGGCGCGACAGGCCGGGGCCGAGCCCCTGCAGCACTCGCACTCTGAATCGCGCCGTGCGGCGGCGGTCGCTGCGGCCCAGCAGCCTCAACTCCAGCGCGACCGTGTCGCGCGCCCTGCGCCCCTTGTCGAGGACGACGGCTGCGTTGGGCGGTTCCGCGGCGAAGCCCAGGCGCCTCCACGACCGCAGCAGCGAGCGCGTCACGATCCGCCCTGCCTCGCGCCGCGGCCGATCGGAGAACCACGTGGTCCCGCGCGCGACGCCCCGTAGCGTCAGCGTGTAACGGTCGGCCTTCCCGGGCATCCGCTCGAAGCTGCCGCCTGCGGCCTCGAGGGCGAACAGCACCGACGCGTCGCGCGGGATCGAAGAGACCGTAGCCGCCGAGGCGGAGGGAGCGGCGATCGCGAACAGCACGATGGCCCCGAGGATGGACGAGCGCATCCCGTCATCGTCGCAGTTCGGGGACACCAGCTTGCGAAGCTCCCTCGGCGAGCGAGGTCGACGGTGACGTCCTGCCAGCGACAGCTCGCCGCGGCGGTCAGCAGGCGTGCGCTCATGCCACCCAGACTGAACCGCGAGAGGACGGCTCCAGAACACAGCGAGCCTCGCCCCACCCAAAACGTGAACCACATCTGCACCACGGCGCTCCTTCATCGCACCGGGCCTCAACGCAGAAACCCCGCATTAGCGGGGCCTCTCTGAACGCGCCCGACAGGATTCGAACCTGTGACCTTCGGTTCCGTAGACCGACGCTCTATCCAGCTGAGCTACGGGCGCTCGGCGTGCAAGGGTAGCGGTCGGGGGGCGACCTGCGAACCTCGGAGGACGCGTGGAAATCGGCCTCTACACGTTCGCTGAGCTCAGTCCGGACCCGGCTACGGGAACCACGGTCACGCCCGTTCAGCGCATGCACGATCTCGTCGAGGAGATCGAGCTCGCCGACCAGGTTGGGCTGGAGGTGTTCGGCGTCGGGGAGCATCATCGGCCGGACTTCGTGGTGTCGTCTCCGGCGGTCGTGCTCGGCGCGGCGGCGGTGAAGACCGAGCGCATCCGGCTCTCGAGCGCGGTGACGGTCCTCTCCTCGGACGATCCGGTGCGGGTCTTCCAGGACTTCGCCACGGTGGACCTCCTGTCTGGCGGGCGGGCGGAGATCATGGCCGGGCGCGGCTCGTTCATAGAGTCGTTCCCGCTGTTCGGCTACGACCTCGACGACTACGACGAGCTGTTCGCCGAGAAGCTCGAGCTCCTGCTGAAGCTGATCGGGGAGGAGCGGGTCAGCTGGTCCGGCAAGCACCGGGCACCGCTCGACGACCTCGCCGTCTATCCGCGCCCGCTGCAGGACGCGCTCCCCGTCTGGCTCGCGGTGGGCGGCACGCCCAACTCGGTCGTGCGAGCAGCGTCGCTCGGCCTGCCGATGGCGCTCGCGATCATCGGCGGCGCGCCCGAGCGCTTCGTCCCGCTCGTCGAGCTGTACCGGAGCACCGGCGCCGAGGCCGGTCACCCCGGCCTCGCGCTCGGCATCAACTCGCACACCTACGTGGCGGACAGCTCGGAGCAGGCTGCCGAGGAGTTCTTCCCCGCCTACGCCGGGATGATGAACCGCATCGGACGCGAGCGTGGCTGGTCGCCGATGACGCGCGCCCAGTTCGACCAGCTCCGCTCGCTGCGCGGCGCGCTCGTGGTCGGAAGCCCGCAGGAGGTCGTGGAGAAGATCCTCTTCCAGCACGAGCTGTTCGGGCACCAGCGCTTCCTCGCGCAGATCAGCGTGGGGCACCTCCCGCACGCGCAGGCGATGCGCGCGATCGAGCTGTTCGGTACGGAGGTCGCGCCCGCCGTGCGGGCCGAGGTCGCGCGCCGCGAGGCATCAGCCGCTTGACCCAATCGCCCGCGGTCCTAAGACCGGGTGCATGGCTGCTCAGGCAATAACCAACGTAGGACTGTTCGTGCGTCTCGAGGCGAAGACGGGACGCGAGGAGGAGGTCGAGAACCTCCTGAAGGGAGCGCTTCAGCTCGTCGACGAGGAGCCCGCGACCACCGTGTGGTTCTCGTTCCGGCTCGGACCCACCACATTCGGCATCTTCGACACGTTCCCCGACGACGCCGGCCGTCGGGCTCACCTTCAGGGCGCGGTCGCGGCCGCGCTGATGGAGCAGGGGCCCGAGCTGCTCGCCGCGGATCCCTCGATCGAGCCGCTCGACATCCTCGCGGCGAAGCTGCCGGCCCTGGCCGCAGCCCGCTAAGCGCCCGTAGGCGGCGGCGACCCCGAAGGGTCGCCGCCGAGTTTGATCTACGGCAGGATGATCGGCGGGGGCGTGAAGACCGGCGGTGTCACCGCCGCGTCCTTGCACAGCCCGGCCCGATTCTGGGTTTCGCCGAAGTTGCCGATCCAGAAATTCGCCGTCCCGGCCGTGTTGCTGCCGACCGAGTCGTCGTGGCAATCGTGCTCACCGTTGTCTCGCATGCGGTTGCCCTTGATCCGGTTCTCGGAAGAGGTCACCTCCGCGAACATCCCGTCACCGTCATTGTCCTTGGAGTAGTTGTGCTCCACGTCCGCGGCCTCGCCGTCCAGGTAGATGCCGGTGTCGTTCCTGACCACCAGGTTGTCCTTGACGTCGAGCTTGCCGTAGTCGAACAGGATCAGCCCCGAGGCCTGGAAGCCGGGCGGGATGTAGTTGTTGTCCGCCACGAGGTTCTTGGCGACCTTCGCCCCGGCCCCGCGTCCGACCTGGATGCCGTTCTGGGCGACGACCGTGGTCGGGCCCTCGCCGTAGATGGCGTTGTCGCGAATCCACCCGAACGATCCTGAATTGTCAATCGTGGGCCCGTTCTTCTCGTAGAGGTCGATCAGGTTGCGATAGATCCCGGCCCGGCCGACCTGACTCTCGAACTGCCGGCCGACCTGCACCGCGATGCCGTTCTGGCAGCCGCGCAGAGCCGGGTCGGAGTTACGGATCTCGGTGATCCGGTTGCGATCGAGCCTGAGCGAGCCGTCCCCGTCGACCCTCACGCCGTAGGTCCGGTCGAGCGGCACCGCACACCCCGAGAACACGTACGGACCCGTGATCCTGAAGCCGGTGACGCGGACCCGCTCCGCATTCCGCACCAGCACCAGCGCCCTCGGATTCGTGGGAAGCGTCACGGCCGGGAACTTGATGATCGCCTCCCTCGAGGGGTTGGCGGTCACGTCACGACGGAGCCTCGTGGGCTGCTTTGCCCTCAGCACCAGCCGGTCCTGGGCGGGTCCTTCGATCCGGACCTGCTCCTGATACAGGCCGGGGCACACCTCGATCTCGTCTCTGCCGGGACGCGCGCCCGCGGCGGTCACCGCGGCCTGAATCGAGGTGAAGTCGGCATGGCGACACTGGGCCTTGTCGTCGTCGACCTGAAACTCCTTGGCCATCGCCGGGCTCGCGGTCAACGCGAGCGCGACGGCTACGAGTACGCCACCCAGCAGCCCGCCCCTGGGCAGGCAAGTCAGTCTCCTCATGTGGAGATCCCCCAATTACGTCGGTGGCACCGCGACGTATCCCCGCCTGGGCCCGGTGCGGCCCCTGCGCCGCGTTCTGCCCGAGACGCGCATGTAGCAAACCAGACAACCTGAGCGGAGAGGGAGGGATTCGAACCCTCGATGGAGGTTTCCCCCCATACTCGCTTAGCAGGCGAGTGCCTTCAGCCACTCGGCCACCTCTCCGGGGGGCCCGATGCTAGAGCAGCATGCCCTCGAGGCGCAGTAGGAATTCCTTGCGCTCGAGGCCCCCGGTGTAGCCGCCGAGCGCGCCGCCCGTGCGGAGCACGCGGTGGCACGGCACCACCACCGGCATCGGGTTCGCGCCGAGCGCGTTCCCGGCGGCGCGGACGGCCCGCGGGCTGCCCACAGCCTCGGCCACGCCGGCGTAGGTCGAGACCTTGCCGAAGCCGATCGCCGCCGTCGCACGGAGCACCTCGCGCGTGAAGCCGGCGAGGTACGACCAGTCGATCGGGGTGTCGAACTCGTGGCGCCGGCCCTCGAAGTACTCGTCGAGCTCGCGGCGCACGCCGTCGAGCCGGGCGGGCGCCTCGAGCACGCGCGGCGAGACCCGGCGTGCCAGCTCCTCGAGCACCTCGTCCTCGCCGCGGAACTCCGAGTAGGACACGCGGACCAGACCCTTGGGCGTCGCCGCGACCACGAGCGGGCCGAGCGGGGAGTCGACCGATGCGTAGGCCACGTCGAGCAGTCCCTCCTCGTCCGCGCGCTCCGCGACGGGCGGCGCGTCCGCCGGCAGCTCCAGGGCCGCCTCTCTCAGTTGCCGTTCGATGTCAATCATCAGCCAGTTCCTCTCTCAGACGTTTCAGCCCCTCGTGCACGTTGCGGCGCGCGGCGTCCTCGCTCGACTCGAGCAGCACCGCCAGCTCG
>JAXDIL010000102.1:0-11064 GCA_034664005.1 Thermoleophilaceae bacterium
GCGCGGGGCCAGCGCCATCCGCCTGGCCTTCCGAAGTCCCTCGATCGGGTTGCTGAGCCGCTCAGACAGCGCTCCGACCAGCATCTGCGCCTGGCGAGGCTCGGGCCCGGGGCGCCACGCCTCGAGCTTCGCTCCGCACGCCGGATCGCGCTCCTCGTCGAGCAGGACGGTGAGCAGGTCGGTGCCCGAGATACCGTCGACCACGCAGTGGTGGATCTTCGAGATCAGCGCCCAGCGCCCCCCGCTCAGGCCCTCGGCCACCCACATCTCCCAGAGCGGCTTGTCGCGGTCGAGCTGCTGGGCGAACACGCGGCCCGCGAGCTCCTTGAGCTGGTCCTCCGAGCCGGGCGCGGGGAGCGCGGTCGAGCGCACGTGGTAGCGCAGGTTCAGATGCGGGTCGTCGACCCAGCGCGGACGGCCCTGGCCGAGCGGCACGAACGCGAGGCGCTGGCGGTAGCGCGGCACGAGGCCGAGCCGGCGCTCGATCGCCTCGAGCAGATCCTCGTAAGGCGGAGGCGGGCCCTCGAAGATCATCACCCCTGCCACATGCATGTGCGCGGCGGAGTCCTCCAGGTGGAGGAACGAGGCATCCAGCCCTGTCAGACGATCGGAGGACATGCCCCAAGACTACGTCAGAGCGACAGGCTGAGCTGATCGTCCGCCAGAGCGCGCGCGGCCTCCTCGTCGAGACCGGCGACGCGGACCCCGAGCAGGCGCACCGGGCGGCGCGGATCGAGGCGCCGCAGCAGGTCGAGCGCGACGCCGCCGACCGCCTGAGAGTCGTTCACGGCGGTCTCCAGGCTGCGCGCGCGGGTGACGGTCGTGAAGTCATCGAAGCGCACCTTGATGCCGATCGTGCGGCCGCGGCGCTCCTCGCGCGCGAGCGTCTCGCAGAGCTCCTCGGTGAGCCGCTCGAGCACCGGCTCGAGCCGGTCGAGGCCGTTCAGGTCCTGGTCGAAGGTGGTCTCGCGTGACTCCGACTTCGCGATGCGCACGGTCTCGATGGCGCGCTCGTCCTCGAACCGGGCCAGGGCCGCTAGGTGGGGGCCGAGCCGCGGGCCGAACCACTGCGTGAGCTGCTCGTCTGGCGTCGCGCCGAGGCGGCCGAGCGTGGCGATGCCAAGCTGGTCGAGCCGCGCGACCGTCTTGGGGCCGATCCCGGGCACGAGCCCGGGCGACGCCTCGGCGAAGCGGACGCGCGCCTCCTCGGCCGACAGCTCGACGAAGCCGTCGGGCTTCTCCGCGTCCGAGGCCACCTTCGCGACGAGCTTGTTGGGGCCGATGCCGACCGAGCACGTGAGGCCGGTATTCGTCTTGACCGCCTCCTTCACGCGCCGGGCGGCGGAGCGGTAGCGGTCGAGCCCGGTGAGGTCGAGGTAGGCCTCGTCCAGCCCCACAACCTCGACTCGCTCGACATGGCTGTTCAGCACCGCCATGACCTCTCGCGAGCGGGCGCGGTAGGCCTCGAAGTCGGGCGGGATGAAGACGGCGTCCGGGCACAGCCGCCGCGCCCGCTCGGCCGGCGTGGCCGAGAAGACGCCAAACCGGCGCGCCTCGTAGCTGGCTGTGGTGACGACGGCCCGCGGCCCGCTCCCGGCAACGACCACCGGCAGCCCGCGCAGCTCAGGCCGCCGCTGAAGCTCGACGCTCACATAGAACGCGTCCATGTCGACGTGAGCGATCCTCACGCGGACGAGGTTACGTGGGCTGGTGGATGGGACGGATCAAGATCTCGTTCACGTCCACGTGCGGCGGCTGGGTCATCGCGAACAGGACGGCTCGGGCGATGTCGTCGGCCTCGAGCGCGCCGCTTACCTTGTTGTCGAAGAAGGGCGTGTCGACCATGCCCGGCTCGATCAGGGTCATCTTGATGTCGGTCTCGGCGATCTCCTGGCGGAGCGCCTCGCCCATGGCCGTGACCGCGTGCTTGGTGGCCGAGTAGAGCGAGCCGGGAAGCGCGCGCCGGCCCGCGACCGAGCTCGTGAGGATCAGGTGGCCGTGGTTCTGCTTGCGGAAGTGCCCGAGCGAAGCGCGGATCGACAGCGCGGCGCCGAACACGTTCGTGTCGATCATCGACTTCCAGTGCTCCACGGACTCCTCGAGGAAGCCGCGCGCGGCGCCGAAGCCGGCGTTCGCGAAGAAGGCGTCCATGCGGCCGTAGCGGTCGAGCGCGGTCTGGACGAGCGCCTGCTGGTCGTCCCAGCTCGTCACGTCGCAGCGAACGGCGAGCGCGGTGTCCTCGCCACCCAGCTCGTCGGCCAGGCTCTGGAGCTTGTCCTCGGAGCGCGCGGCGAGCACGATGCGGTAGCCGAACTCGGTGGCTCGATGGGCGGTGGCGGCGCCGATGCCGGTGCTAGCGCCGGTGATCACTAGGACGGGTTTGTCGTTCGCCGAGCCGCGGGCGGTGCCCGCGGCGCTGGCCTGCTCTTCAGTCATGCCGAGCAGGTTACGCTGCGCTTCCGTGGCGCTGGTCGACCCCACCGCGGCTCGCTTCCCGGACGTCCCCACAAGGGGCGGCCACTACGAGAGCTTCTACCTGAAGCTGTGCCACCCGTCCGAGCCGCTCGGAGCCTGGATTCGCTACACGGTCCACAAGCGACCGGGCGCCGCGCCCACGGGTTCGCTCTGGTTCACGCTGTTCGAGCCCGGCGGGCCGCGGGCGGCGAAGCTGACCGCGCCGGACCCGGCCACCGGCGGCGCGGACTGGCTGAGAGTGGGGGAGGCGCGCATCGGCGGGGACGGGGCGAGCGGTGCGATCGGGGACGAGATCGCGTGGGAGCTCGCGATCGACGACGCCGAGGAGCCGCTCTTCCACCTGCCGGCCACGTGGCTGTACCGCTCGCCGCTGCCGCGTACGAAGCTGCTCTCGCCGGCGCCCGCGGCGCGCTTCTCGGGGCGCCTCTCGGTCGACGGGCGCTCGATCGAGGTGAACGGCTGGCGCGGCATGGTCGGCCACAACTGGGGCGCCCAGCACGCGGAGCGCTGGATCTGGCTGCACGGCATCACGGCCGATGGCGACTGGCTCGACGCGGCGGTCGGGCGCGTCAAGGTCGGCCCGCTCACGACGCCCTGGGTAGTGAACGGCGCGCTCAGCATCGCCGGCGACCGCCACGCCCTCCGTCGCGCCCGGGTTACCGAGTATCCGACCAGCTGCACGTTCGACCTCTCCGGGCAGGGCCTGAGGGTGCGCGGGACGGTGGAGGCGCCACGCGAGCGCTTCGTCGGCTGGGTCTACGCCGATCCGGACGGCTCGGAGCACCAGGCCGTGAACTGCTCGATCGCCGACATGCGTCTCCACGTGAGCCGCGGCTCGGGCCCCGCGGCCGAGCTCGTGGTGCGCGCGGGCGCGGCGTACGAGCTCGGCATGCGCGAGCGCGACCACGGCGTTCCGCTGCAGCCGTACCCGGACCCCTGCGGGTGAGGGCGTCCGCCGAGATCGTGATCGAGCGGCCGATGGAGGCCGTCTGGCAGTGGGCCTCCGACCCCAGCCAGTGGCAGCACTGGGAGGAGGTCGGCGACATCGCGCCGGACGACTACCAGATCGCCGAGAGCACGCCGCCGCGCCGGCAGGTCGTGAGGTCCGTGTCCGGGCGCCACCCGTTCGAGGGGACGCTCGAGCTGTCGGAGGCCGTGGGCGGGACGCGCGTGTGCCATACGGTGAGCGTCGGCCCCGAGGACGCGCTCGCGCGCTTCGTCTTCGCGGTGGCCGGCCCCCTGGTGCGGCGGAGCATGCGCAGGCGGATCGCCGCGCAGCTCGCGCGCCTGAAGACGATGGTCGAGCTCGAGGCGGCTCTCTAGCGCGCGTGGCCTCGCGGTCGCCGCGCGCTGTTGTCCGCCGCCGGCTTGAAGCGCGCCGCCGCCTCGCCCCAGACCTGCTCGATGTACGCGCGCACGGCATCCACGCCGTGGTCCTGCAGCTCGTAGAGCCGGCGGGTCCCCTCGGGCCGGTCCGTAACGAGACCCGCGTTCTTCAGCACGCGCAGGTGACGGGAGACCGCCGGACGGCTGATCGGGAGTGCGTCGGCGAGCTGCTTCACCGAGCGCGAATGCGTGCCGAGCAGCGCGAGGATGGCGCGGCGGTTCGGATCGCCAAGGGCGTCGAACGGATCGTCCATGGGGGCGGCGGACGGCATTGGAACGCACCGTAACAGCCCTGTTACCGTAACGCGGGGGTTACCGGTTCGTGGTCCACCTGGGACGCGGGCGTGGTCAGCGTGGAGCGCGCGTCGAGGGCCCCGGTCGCTAGGGGGCGAGGCGCTCGACGCGCCAGTCGTTGCCATTCTCGCGTTCGTAGCGATGGCGGTCGTGCAGGCGGTTGTCGCGGTGCTGCCAGAACTCCCAGGCCACCGGCTCGACCCGGTAGCCGCCCCAGTCGTCGCGCACGGGCAGCTCGCCGTCCGCATGCTCCTGGTCGAGCTCCTCGACGCGGCGCTCGAGCCACTCGCGGTCGGGAACCGGCTGGCTCTGCGGTGAGGCGAGCGCGCTGAGCTGGCTCTGGCGCGGGCGGCTGCGGGCGTACGCCTCGCTCTCGGCGAACTCGACGCGCGAGACCGGCCCCTCGATCCGCACCTGGCGCCCGAGCGCGGGCCAGTGGAACAGGAGCGCGGCGTGCGGATTCTGCTCGAGCTCCGAGCCCTTGCGGCTGCCGTAGTTCGTGAAGAAGACGATGCCGCGTTCGTCCGCGCCCTTCATCAGCACCATGCGCACCGACGGCACGCCGGCCGGCGTCGCCGTGGCCACCGCCATGGCCTCCGGCTCGGGCGCGCCGGCGGCCCGCGCCTCGCCAAGCCAGGTCTCGAAGAGGGTAAGGGGATCGTCCATGGGCGGGCATTGTGCGCGATCCTTCGGTCTCACCGAATTTCGACAGAGGAGAGAGACGATGCCGAAGAGGACCGCGAACGCCCGGTGGGAGGGCTCGCTCCAGGATGGAAACGGCACGATGCGGATGGGGAGCGGGGCCTACGAGGGGCCCTACTCGTTCCAATCGCGCTTCGAGGAGGGCGACGGGACGAACCCCGAGGAGCTGATCGCGGCCGCGCACGCCGGCTGCTTCTCGATGGCCCTCTCAGGCGAGCTCGGCAAGGCCGGCCACGAGGTGGAGAGCATCGAGACCGAGGCCACTGTCCACATCGACAAGGTCGACGGCGGCTTCGCCATCAAGCGCATCGAGCTGCGCTCGCGCGTAACCGCGCCGGGCCTGGACGACGCCGAGTTCCAGCGAGCCGCGGAAGCCGCCAAGGAAGGCTGCCCGGTATCGCAGGCGCTGGCAGCGGTGGAAACGATCGAGCTAGACGCCCAGCTGACGAGCTGACCGCTACGCGGCCCAGCGGCCCCGTGCGACGGCCATCAGCTCGTCAAAGCCGCCAGGAAACAGACGGTAAATCGTCATCTGAGATGGGCATTGCCGCGCGTGCTCTCGCCGCCACGCGAGGAATTCCGTGGCGCGGGGCTCGCGTCCGAGCTGCTCGACGCAGCGCTGAACGGCATCGATGATCAGACGCCGCGATTTCGCACGCCGTGCCAAGACGCCCGCTTCGTTCCCCGCGCGGATTGCGGCAACGCGTGCTGCGTCCAGAGATCCAGACGTGTCGAGTCCCACGGCAGCGAGCGCGGCGGCCCAGGAGCCATATGCCGCGGCGACCGTATTGCGGCTCGGCGCGGTTCGTGCAGTGCGCCGCCGCCCGCGCTCATACGCGGTGGCACTGCCGGGGTAGTCCGAGCTGTCCGACCAGCTCCTGAGGGCATCGGCGCAGCGTGCGCGGGACCGATCGGCGCACGAGGTGTGTTCGATCGCGTCGAGGCCCGCTATGAAACGGCGTCGATGCCGCACCTCCATCGCTAGCTGACCGCGGCGAGTCGCCGACCGAGGCTCGAGCAAGACAAGTTCGCGCCAGGCTGCGTAGACATCCGCCGCTCGGCCTCGAGGCGGGTGGGCGTCGAAGAGCGCGACGAGACGGCGCAGATCCGAGCGTCGGCCGATGCGCCAGGACGCTGCGGCCTGAGAGCTCCCGGCGGCCTTGACGTCCCTCAGATCACCGAGCTGCAGGAGACTCTGGAACAGAGCGAGCAGGGGCGCGTCGTCAGCGCGAAGGTTGATCGTGAACGACGGCGAGCCTAGTTCGGTCGTACCGAAATGTGCCTCCGCGGAAGCAAACCCAGCCAGGAAGAGGCCGACTTCCGCCTCAGTTATGTCAACCGCGCACGGCATGGGTGCCGAGTTGCGGTGCAACGACCGTAGCTCGGCGGCGAATCGGGCAAGGACGGGGGAATTCCCGCCCTCGGCTGCCCAGATGCGCACAGCCTGCCGCCAGAGCTCGAACTGGTGGGCTGCCTTGCCGAGCGGCGGCCGTGCGTCGAGCAGTGCTGCCACCTTCAGGCAATCCGATTGACGGGCCACCGTCCAGGCCATCTGCGGAAACGAACGACCTCGCGCCGCTCCGCGGAAGAGCTCGCCGGCGCCCGACCAGTCGCGGAATGCCGCGAGCAGCGGCGTGTTGTCCGCACGCAGCTTGACGGCTAACTCGCAGCACCAGGAACCCCCGGCGTTGTTTTTCCTGATGATGAAGCTGCCATCGCCCGCGATGAATCCCGAGAAGAACGCCAGATCCGCCGGATTCCACGGTTGAGGGGGCACGAACACATGTTCCCCATTGAATCGGACGTTGGTTCCCCTAATCGGTGTTATCGAGCATTGGTCTGATTCCCCGTCAGACGGGGATATAGCTCCCATGTCCGATTTCGACACGACCGAGTTCCGCGCCGCCCGTTTCTCCCGCAGCGCCTCCGATGAGCTGGCTGACCGGACGTTTCCGATCGTCATGCGCGGCTATGAGCGCGCGGCGGTCGATGCGTTCGTCCGGGAGGTCGACGACCTCGTCGGCCAGCTCGAGGCCCGGCAGTCACACGAGACCGTGATCCAGCGGGCACTCGAGGAGGTCGGCGAGGAGACGGCGAGCATCCTGCAGCGCGCCCACGAGACCGCCGACGAGATAGCGGCTCGCTCCAGAGCGCAGGCCGAGGGCCGCATCCAGCGAGCCGAGCGCGAGTCGGAGCTCCTGCGCCAGGACGCCGACGCCTACTCGGAGAAGATCGTGGTCGACACGCGGCTGCTGTGGGAGGAGCGCCAGCAGCTCATCGGGGACATCCGCGCGCTCGCCGACGACGTGCTGGCGACCGCCGAGGACGCGCTGGGCCGCGTCGCGATGCCGCAGATGCTCAGCGAGCAGGTCGCGGTGGACGACGCTGACGCGACCGAGGCCACCGAGGTGACCGACGACGGCCCGCCCACGAGCGAGGTCGAGCTCGACCTGCCGCCCGGCGGCGTCGAGGACACCGAGGAAGCGGAGGAGCCTCCGCGCGAGGCCTAGAGCGGAAGCTTGCCGCGCGCCCGGCGCCCGGTCGACGCGCTCTTGTTCGTCGCCTTGCGTGAGGTGCCGAACGACTTCGACAGGAAGCGGCCGATGATCCCCGGCGCTTTTCCGCCGGCGCGCTGGCCCGCTCCGAGCGTGCGATCCACGCCGCGCTGTGGGTGGCTCGACAGCCGTGGCATGAGGAACGCCAGCACGAGCAGGACGATGCAGACGCCGACGATGATCGCAATGGTCATGCGCGCCCTCTACCCACCCGGACAGCGGCCACAAACCGCCTAGACTCTCGGCCCGTGGCCAAGCAGAAGCAGATCAAGATGCAGATGCAGGTGGGCGCGCTCGCCGCGATCCCGCAGCTCGAGTCGCGCACGGACGAGCAGCTTCAGGGCGAGTCGAAGCACCGCGTCGCGGCGAAGGCGATCCTCGGCGCCCGCGCGGCCGAGCGCTACGACGCCAAGACGGCGCGCGCGTACTTCAACGAGGCGCTCGCCGGCTGCCACCCGCAGGAGCGGGCGCCGCTGCGGCAGATGATGAAGGCCTCGCTGGCGCTCGCCGAGCGTCGCCCGGACGAGTTGCGCGAGGCGATGGCGAAGCTCGGCCAGGAGGCGCCCTCCGGCCGCGCGATGTTCATGCTGCGCGTGATGGGCCTGCTGGTGCCCCCCGCCAGCGCCGGCATGTTCGCGCGTATCCGCGGCATCCTGCTGATCCTCGCCCTCGTCATCGGGCTGCTCGCGCTCGGCACCGGGATCGTGCAGCTGATCGGGTTGATCTTCGGCGGGATCGGCGTCGGCAGCTCGATCTTCTTCGGCTTCCTGCTCGTGGTGGCCGTGATCGCCGTGCTCGTAATGCTGGGCCGGCGCAGACAGGCACGCGCGCGGGAGTCGCGGGCGGCCCAGCTGCCGGGCAAGCGCTAGCTCAGTTCAGCGCTGCGGACAGGCGGCGGCGGTGCTCACGCGCGAGCGGGTGCTCCGGTCCCAGCTCGGTGAAGAGCGCCACCATCACGCGCCTGATCAGGTCGCGGCGCTCCGGGTCCGGCTCGCTCGACAGCGCCTCCTGGAGCTGCTCCAGAGCCGCGCCGTGATCGCCGGCGTCCCACGCCTCGAAGGCCGCGTCCAGCACGCCGCCGTCGCCCCCGAGCTCCAGGCGAGCGAGCAGGCCGTCGGCCACGAAGTCGCCGCGAGCGGCCTCGAGCAGCTCCGTGGCCTCGTCGGTGTCGCCGCGCCGGAGCAGCAGCTTGGCCAGCTCGCGCCGGGCGCCCGCGTGCGCCGGATTCAGCTCGAGCGCGCGGCGGAGGTCCGCCTCGTCCCCGCTCTGCGCCAGCTCATCGGCCTCCGACGGCACCAGCGCGTCGAAGAAGCGCTCCACCTCGGCCGGCGGGAGCGCTCCGGTGAACTCCGCCGCCACCTGGCCGTCCTTGAACGCCTTGACGGCCGGGATGCCCTGGATGTGGAAGGCCGCCTGGAGCTGGCGGTTCTTGTCCACGTCGACCTTCGCCAGCTCGACCTTCCCGGCGCGCTCGGTGGCCGCTCGCTCGAGCACGGGCGTCAGCTGCTTGCAGGGCCCGCACCAGTCTGCCCAGAAGTCCACGACCACGGGCAGCTCACGCGAACGCTCGATAACCAGCTGCTCGAAGTCCGCCTCGTCGACGTCGAAGATGGCACCCGCCGGCTGCGGGTCAGCGCTCACGAACGCTTGCCTTCTCGATCACCACGGACTGGAGCGGCGTGCCGGCGCCGCCGCTCGCCGGGTTGCCGAGCTTCCCGATCTTCTGCACGGCGTCCATGCCCTTCGTGACCTTGCCGAGCAGCGCGTAGTCGGGCGTGAGCCCGGCGCCCGGCCCGGTGACCACGAAGAACTGGCTTCCGGCCGTGCCGGGCGGCTCGTTGCCTGCCTTCGCCATTGCGACCACACCTGGGTTATAGGCCGCATTCCTCGGGACACGATCCCTGGTCGAGTAGCCCGGGCCACCGCTGCCGCTCACGGTCGGGTCGCCGGCCTGGATGACGAAGCCCGGCACGATGCGGTGGAAGATCGTGTCGTCTAAGAAGCCATTGCGCACCAGCGCGACGAACGAGGCGGCCGCTTTCGGCGAGGTCCTCTGGTCGAGCCGGATCGTGAACGCGCCACAGCTCGTCTCCAGCACCACCTCGTAGGTCTTGCCCGCGTCGAGGGCCTGGGTCGGCCTCTGCTGCCCGCCGCCGTCGCGCGGCGGCGGCTGGTCCACGTTCTTGCAGCCGCCGCTCTGCTCCTGCGCGGGCGGCGTTGCGGCCGCCTTCTCCTCATCGTCAGCGCCGCACGCGGCGAGCATCAGCGCCATGGCGCAGACCAGCGCTGAGAGGAGCCTGAACACGGCCGCGTAGGCTAGCGACGTGCCCCTCAGCCCCATCGCGCAGCGCTACGACCAGTTCATCCTCGACCTCGACGGCTGCGTGTGGGTCGGCGACGAGGCCACGCCACGCGCGGTGGAGGCGATCGACGCGCTCCGCGACGCCGGCAAGGAGGTCGCCTACGCCACCAACGACCCGCGTAGCGCGACCGAGGACTACGTGGCGCGCCTCTGGAAGATCGGCATCCGCGCGTCGGTGCGTGACGTCGTGACCGTGGGCGGCGCGATGCAACACCTCCTCGCCGAGACTCGCTCCGGCATGACGGCTTTCGTGATCGGCACGGACGCGCTCCGGCGCCACGTGGCCGACGCCGGCCTGCGCGTGATGAACGGCACCGATCTCGCGTCACGCGCCGAGGTGGTGATCGTGGGCGGCACGGAGGAGCTCGTCTACGCCGACCTGCGCGAGGCCGCGCTCGCGGTGCGCCGCGGCGCCGATTTCCTCGCCACCGCGCGCGACCCCACCTACCCCCAGCCGGACGGGCTCTGGCCCGGCACCGGCGCGATCCTCGCCGCCGTGGAGGTGGGAAGCGGCCGCACCGCGGAGATCGTCGGAAAGCCCGAGCCGCAGCTGTTCCTCACGGCGCTGGACCGGCTGGCCGACGGCGGGGACGGCGGCGGCCGCACCCTGGCGGTAGGCGACCGCGTGGACACCGATCTGAGCGCCGCGGCCGCAGCCGAGCTGGACGCGGCTCTGGTGCTGAGCGGCGGGACCCAGCGACAGGAACTGAATGGATTCGAGCCCAAGCCGGTCGCCGTCACCGACACGCTCGCCGACCTGATCCTGGCCTGATCCCACCAGAGGTCTAGCTGCGCATCAGCGCATCGACGTCCGAGGGCTCCACCCCAAGCAGCGCGCACGTGTAGCCGTTCACCGTCAGGCCGGCGGTCGCCGCGCGGGCCAGCGCCTCGGCCGGGTCCACGCCGCTTGCCTCGTGCACGTGCGCTGCGCACACCGCGGCCACGAAGTCCGTGTGCCTGTCGCCGTGGACCGCCACCGCGCCGCGCCGGCGCAGCTCGCGCCGGAGCAGCGGCAGCAGCTCCTCGAGCGCGTCCGCCCCGCGCTGGGCGGACCCCACTGGCACGTGGTGCCACGCAAGCCCGGCGTCCTCGTAGGCGCCCAGGTTGTGCCGCGAGGCCATCGTGGAGATGCAGAGGCGCACGCCCTTCGAGATCAGGTAGGCGATCTCGGCCTCCCTGCGCTCGGGCCGGTGGCTCCTCCCCCCTCCTCCGGGCCGCTCTAGCCCGCACAGCTTGCCCGGGCGCGCCCACCAGATCCTGCTCGGTTCCCGCTCTTTCGGTGCCATGGAT
>JAXDIL010000133.1:0-6110 GCA_034664005.1 Thermoleophilaceae bacterium
CAGTTCCTCACGGTGCTGCTCACGGGCATCACGAACGGCGCGATCTACGCCCTCGTGGCGCTCGGCTACACGCTCGTCTACGGGATCATCGAGCTCATCAACTTCGCCCACGGCGAGCTGTTCATGATCGGCTCGTTCGTCAGCGTCGGGCTCTCCGGCGTGCTCGGCCTGACCGCCGACACGGGGCCGTTCGGGATGATCGTCGGGCTGCTCGTGGTGCTCGTCGTCGCGATGATCGCCTGCGGCACGCTGAACGTCATGATCGAACGCGTCGGCTACCGGCCCCTGCGTCACGCGCCGAAGCTCGCGCCGCTGATCACCGCCGTCGGCTTCTCCTTCATCCTGCAGAACGTCGGCCTGCTGTGGCTCGGTGGCTCGCAGCACGCCGCGACCGACCTGATCCACTCGCAGGGCGTGCTCCTGCACGTCGCCGGCGTGTACATCACCAACGGCGACGTCCTCGCGATCGCGGCGACGGCTCCGCTGCTGTTCCTGCTCGGCACGTTCGTGACGCGCAGTCGCATGGGCAGGGCGATGCGCGCGACCGCGATGGATCACGAGGCCGCGCGCCTGATGGGCGTCAACGTCGACACGACGATCTCGCTGACGTTCTTCCTCGGCGGACTGATGGCCGGCGCCGCGGGACTGATCTACGCGCTGTACCAGACGACGATCTGGTTCTTCCAGGGCTTCACCGCCGGCCTGATCGCCTTCACCGCCGCTGTCATGGGCGGCATCGGGAACCTGCGCGGGGCGGTCCTGGGCGGCCTGATCATCGGCTGCATCCAGCAGATCTCGGACAACCGGATCGGGAACGAGTGGACGCCCGCCGTGATCTTCGCCTACCTGGTGCTGATCATGGTCTTCCGTCCTCAGGGCCTGATCGGCGAGGAGACGAGGGAGGCCGGATGAGCACGGTCCTCGAGCTCCGGACGAAGCCCTGGGCGAAGTACCTGCTGCCGGGCACGATCCTCGTGGCGGTGGCGCTGTTCCCGCTCTTCCGCCCGCCGCTCGACGGCTTCATGGACGACTGCATCATCGCGCTCGCCTACGTGGTCATGGCGCTGGGGCTGAACCTCGTGGTGGGCTTCGCCGGCCTGCTCGACCTCGGCTACGTGGCCTTCTACGCCTTCGGGGCGATGGTGGTCGGCTGGTGGGCCTCCGACTTCTTCACCGGCGCAGGCGGCGCTGAGGACGGGATCCACTTCGGCGTGACGGGCTTTGCCAACACGCTGCCGGGCATCCACGTGAACTTCCTGGTGCTCCTGATCGGAGCGATCATCGTGTGCGCGATCGCGGGGGCGATCATCGGATTGCCGACGCTGCGGCTGCGCGGGGACTACATCGCGATCGTGACGCTCGCGTTCGGCGAGATCATCGGGCGGATCTTCGCCAACGGCGACGAGGTCACCATCTTCGGCGACTACAAGCTCTCGAACGGCCGCCAGTCGATCTCCCCGATCGACCCGATCGACGTGCCCGCGCTTGCCCCATTCGACTCCGCGATCAACTTACGGCCGTACTACTGGGCCATCTTTGCCCTGGTGCTCGTGGTGCTGTTCGTGAACCTGCGCCTGCGCGACTCGAAGCTCGGCCGTGCCTGGATCGCCCTGCGCGAGGACGAGGTGGCCGCGGCGAGCATGGGCGTGCCGCTCGTGAAGACGAAGCTGTTGGCGTACGCCACCGGCGGCGCGTTCGGAGGGATCGCGGGCGCCTTCCTGGGCGCCTACTACGCGAGCGTCAACGCGAACAGCTTCCAGTTCGGATTGTCGATCTTCATCCTCGCGATGGTCATCCTCGGCGGCCTCGGCAGCATCTGGGGCGTGGTGATCGGGGCCGTGGCGCTGTCGTTCGTGAACACTAGGCTGATCCCGGACGTGCTCGATCAGGGCTTCGTGGGCAACAAGCTGAGGGACGCCGGGCTCGACTTCAGCTTCACCGAGATCTCGTTCGGCGTCTTCGGCTTCATCCTCGTGATCATGATGGTGCTCAGACCCGAGGGCATCCTGCCCGAACGCCGGCGCCAGATGGAGCTGACCGAGGGCATCGGCAGCGACGAGTCCGTCTTCGAGGCACGCCTATGAGCTCCAACGGGTCGATCCTCTCGACCGCGAGCATCACCAAGGTCTTCGGCGGCCTCATGGCCGTCAGCGACGTGTCGATCGATGTCGCACCGAAGTCGATCGTCTCGATCATCGGCCCGAACGGCGCCGGGAAGACCACCTTCTTCAACATGCTCACCGGGCTCTACAGGCCGACGGCGGGACGCATCCTGTTCGACGGCAAGGACGTGACCGCCCGGCGGCCCGACATCATCACCTCGCTCGGCGTCGCCAGGACGTTCCAGAACATCCGGCTGTTCTCGACGATGTCCGCGCTCGAGAACGTGATGGTCGGCGCCCACTCGCGGATGAACGCGGGGCTGTTCGGCTCGATACTGCGCACGCCGAGCGTCCGTCGCGAAGAGGTGGAGGTGGCCGACAAGGGCCGTGAGATGCTCGACTACGTGGGACTCAGCTCGGACCTGCACGAGCAGACCGCCGCGGAGCTGTCCTACGGCGACCAGCGCCGCGTGGAGATCGCGCGCGCGCTCGCGTCGGACCCGAAACTGCTGCTGCTGGACGAGCCGACGGCCGGCATGAACCCGCAGGAGTCGCAGCGGCTGACCGAGTTCCTGGAGCAGCTCCGCACCGAGCGGGAGCTCACGATCCTCCTGATCGAGCACGACATGAAGGTCGTGATGGGCGTGTCCGAGCACATCACGGTGCTGGACCACGGCGAGAAGATCGCCGAGGGCGACCCGGACGAGATCCGTACGAACGACCGCGTGATCGAGGCGTACCTCGGAAAGCAGGGCGGCTGAGATGGCGCTGCTCGAGCTCGAGGACGTCCACACCTACTACGGCAACATCGCCGCGCTGAAGGGCATCTCGCTCGAGGTCGAGGAGGGCGAGATCGTCACGCTGATCGGCTCCAACGGTGCCGGCAAGTCGACGACGCTCCGCTCGATCTCCGGTCTGACGCCGCCGCGCCAGGGCTCGATCCGCTTCGACGGCAAGGAGATCGCCGAGACCCCGCCGCAGGACATCGTGCGGCTCGGGATCTCGCAGTCGCCCGAGGGCAGGCACTGCTTCCAGCGCATGACCGTGCGCGAGAACCTGGAGCTCGGCGCGTATCTCCGGCGCGACGCGAACGTCGCCGAGGACCTCGACCGAGTGTTCGAGCTGTTCCCGCGCCTCCAGGAGCGCGAGCGCCAGAAGGCGGGCACGATGTCCGGCGGCGAGCAGCAGATGCTCGCCATCGGGCGGGCGCTCATGGCCAACCCCAAGCTGCTCCTGCTCGACGAGCCCTCGATGGGGATCGCCCCGATCCTGGTGGAGCGGATCTACGAGACGATCGCCGAGATCAACCGGCAGGGTACGACGATTCTGCTGGTCGAGCAGAACGCCAACTTCGCGCTCGGCGTGTCGAAGCGCGGATACGTGCTGGAGACGGGCGGCATCGCGCTGAGCGACCGCTCCGAGGCGCTGCGCGACAACCCCGAGGTCCAGAGGGCGTACCTGGGCGCATGACCCTCGTGATCGCAGCCATCGGCGCGAAGGCCCTGTACCTGCTGTATCTGTGGCTGGCCTCGGCGATCGTCGCCTCGTACCTGTCCGAGCGGAAGGGCTACGGGTCGAAGGTCGGGCTTGCCGCGGGACTGCTGCTCACTGTCGTCGGCGTCCTGATCTGGCTGGTCTGGCCCGCGCGCCCGGACTCGCGCTGGAAGCTCCAGGGTCCGTTCGGCTCGGGTGGCGGCAAGACCGTAGCCGAGGCGCGCGCCGAGCGCGAGGCGGGTGACTCGTGAGCGCACTGCCGATCGCAGCCAACCTGCCGTCGGTGATGTACGCCCCGCTCGTGATCCTGCTAGCGGGCTACGCGATCTTGGGAATCCTGGCTGCGAGGGCGCGCGGCCACGACGACCGCGCGAGCGCCGAGCGCTTCGGCGCGATCGGCTTCGCGCTGGTGCTCGCCGGGGCCGTCTGGTCCGTCGTGTTGCTGCTCTCAGCGGTCGTGAGCTATCCGAACCGGATCTACGACATGATCATCATCGTCGTGATGATCGTGGTCTTCTTCGCCGTCCTGCTGCTCGTCTTCTTCGCACTCGCGGAACTGCTTCCGCGCGTACTCAAGCGCGGCGACGACCGCTAGCGTCGGCGGCTTGGCCGCGCCAGACGATCGCTACGAGCCGCTACCCGGGATCCTCGCGCTGCCGGGCTTCCTCTACCGGCGACTGGGGCCGCGTGGCCGCGTCGCGGCCAAGGTCGGCGGAGGGTTGCTCCTGGTGGCGGCGATCGTCGCCGCGATCGTACTTGTGCCGCGGATCACCGAGACGAAGCGCGAGCGCGCCGAGCAGGAGCGCCGCGACGCCGCGGCGGCGATGGCGGAGCGCCGGGAGCGGCTGATCAGTGAGCAGCGCCCGCACCGGGGCCGCGCATCCGAGGGCGCCCCGCGCGCGGCAGTCGTCGCGCAGCTCGAGGAGCGGGTGCTGGCCGACGCGCGGGCGCGGGTCGCGACGGGCAGGCTGAGCGGGCCGCCCGCCAGGCGGGTGGAGTGCGAGGTTCTTCGCCGCGGCGCGGGCGCACGCGTCGCCTACGAATGCGTCGCGGTGACCAGCGACCTGCCGTCAATCGAGGACTCGCCGCGCGGTGTGATCGGCCACCCGTTCCGGGCGGTCGTCGACTTCTCCACGGGCCGCCTGACCTGGTGCAAGGTCAGCGGCAGGCCGGGCGAGGGCAGCATCACCCAGCGCGCGCTGGTCACGCTTCCGCGCGTCTGCTCCCTGTAGCGTCGCGCAATGCGGCCTCCAGCTCAGGCTGGCGGAAGCGGTAGCCGAGCTCGGTGAGCCGCGCCGGGACGGCGCGCTGGCCCTTCGTCACGATCTCGGCCATCTGTCCGTAGAGCACCTTCACCGCGAGCGCCGGAACGGGCGCGATCGCCGGGCGGCGCAGCACGCGCCCGAGCGTCTTCGAGAGTTCCTTGTTCGTGACGGGCTCGGGAGCCGTCACGTTCAGTGGGCCGCTCGCCGCCTCGGTGTCGAGCCCGAACAGGATGGCCCCGACGACGTCGTCGACGTGGACCCACGGCACGTACTGCCTGCCGCCGGCGACCGGGCCACCGATCCCCGCCTTGAAGAAGGGCAGCATCTTCTCGAGCGCCCCGCCGGACTCCGACAGCACGACCCCGGTGCGGTTTCGTACGACGCGCAGGCCGTGCTGCTCCGCTCGCTGGGCCTCGGCCTCCCAGTCGACGGTCAGCTGCGCGAGGAAGTCGTCGCCCGCGGGCGCGGACTCGTCGAGGCGCTCGTCGCCGCGGTGCCCGTACCAGCCGGCGCCCGAGCCGCACACGAGCACCCGCGGGCGCTCGCCCTCGGGCAGCTCGGCCAGCGTCGTCACCAGGTTGCGCGTGGACAGGATGCGCGAGTCGCGGATCTCACGGCGGGCGTCGTCGGACCAGCGCTGGGCGATCTGCTCGCCGAGCAGGTGCACGACGCCGTCGCGCCCGCGCAGCGCGTCGAGCGGAGGAGGCGCCGCCTTCGGGTCCGGCCACGTCTCCGCCTCGACGCGCCCCGCGCCGCCGCCGTCGCCCGCGAGCGCGCGCTGCGCCCGCTCTGCGTCGCGCGAGAGCGCGGTCACCTCATCGCCGCGCTCTCGCAGCGCGGCCACCACGGCTCGGCCGATCAGCCCAGTCGCGCCGGTGACGGCGACCCGCATCAGCCGACCGTCGCCCGCTCGACCGTGGGCTGCTCGGGCTCGGTCTCCGTGTCCACCCGCCCGGCCACCTCGGCCACGGCGCTCGCGACCAGGCGCGCCACGTCGCGGTTGAACACGCTCGGGATGATGTAGTCCTCGTCGAGCTCGTCGTCGGCCACCACCGATGCGATCCCGCGCGCAGCCGCGAGCTTCATCTCCTCGGTGATCGCCGTGGCGCGCACGTCGAAGGCGCCGCGGAAGATCCCCGGGAAGGCCAGCACGTTGTTGATCTGGTTCGGGTAGTCGCTGCGGCCGGTACCCACCACCATGGCGTGCGCCTGCGCCTCGATCGGGTCGACCTCCGGGTCGGGGTTGGCC
>JAXDIL010000135.1:0-63683 GCA_034664005.1 Thermoleophilaceae bacterium
CGGCCTGCCGCCGTGCTCCTCGACCCAGCGGCGGATCTCCTCGTGATCCGTCGTCGTCTTCGTCTGAGATGTCCGTGTATCGGATGCCATGTCCATTCGGATAGGCCGCGCCAGCGCGCGTGCAATCCAGCCAGGAGCTCATCCCAGCCGGGTTGGTGCGCGGCCCGTCTAGAGCGTGCGCAGCAGGGCGTCGATCGCCAGCACCTCCTCGGCCGCGGCCTGCACGCGCTCGAGCGGGAGCTCGCCTCGCCACGAGCGGTTCGAGGCGTCGGCGAGGCGCTCGCCGGCGTCGATCAGCGCTCCGTAGAGCGCGTCGTGAAGGAGCTCGCGCGACGCGCTCACCACAGCGCCGCGCTCCGCGCCGCGCTCCAGCGCGCGGGCGAGCTCGTCCACCTCCTCGAGCCGCGCGCGGTGCACGCGCGCCTCGTCCAGCGCTCGCATCCGGAGCGCCTGGTGAAGCGACTCGGCGGTCGCCTCGTACAGCATCAGCACCGTCTCCCTGACCGGCCCCAGCAGCTCCGCGGGCACCTCCACCGATACGCGCGCCATAACCATCCCCCCTGTCATCAGGGCACGCGAAGGCAGGTATCGTGGTGATGCGCCGAAGCTCCACCTTCGGTGCCATGCCCCGGGACGTGGTCGCGTCGCCGGGGCGCTTAACTGTTTTGGTCTGGATCGAACATACGTTCGAGAACGGACGGAACGGGACCGGGGCGAATCGCGCATCGGCCCGGCTTCTCCCTCACACGCGACCACGTCCCGTGCTCTCGGGCCCGAGGCGTGCGTAGGCCAAACGCACGAGGCGCTGTGCCGCACGGGACTGGTCGCGTGCCCCAGCCCGCCGCCGCGCGGGGCGCTCCGGGCGAACGGGTTCCAACTTAGCCGCGTATAGCGCGGCAAAGTTGGAAACGATCAGCCGCAGACGCGGCAATCCGGGCGCCGGGGCACCTCCTCGGTGCTGACCGACATGGTGCGTAGGTCGTACACGTACGAGCGGCCCAGTGAGGCGGGCGGGCGCAGGCCGGTCACGTGGTGCAGCGTCTCGAGCGCCACCTGGCCGCCGACGAACGCGCACACCGGGCCGAGCGTCGCCGCCTCCGAGGGCCGGCCACGGCGCTGCTCGACGAGCTCGTCGTAGAGCGGGAAGCTCTCGCGGTAGGTGGCCTCCTGGCACTCGAAGCAGCCTGTCGCGCCCGGCGAGTAGAGCGGACCGATGCGGGCCACGGGCGGCGAGTGGCTCATCGAGATGAACGGCACCCCCAGTGAGAAGCAGGCCGCATTGACCCAGCGCTCGATGTCGTGGGCCGGCCAATCCGCGCCGCTGACAACGAAGTCGGCACCAGCTACAACAGAGCGCACAGCGTCGACGCCCTCGATGCGCCGTTCGACGGTCTCGCAGCGGCAAGCCGAGTTGAACGCCCCGAGCGCCTCCCGCGCGGCCTCGACCTTCGGGCGACCGATGTCACCCTCGCGGTAGAGGATCTGGCGGTTGAGGTTGCTCTCTTCGACGCGGTCGCCGTCCACGAGCACCAGCTCGCCCACCCCGCAGCACGCGAGCGCGTACGCGGCCCAGCTTCCGAGCCCGCCGACCCCGAGCATCACGATGCGCGCCTCGGCGAGCCGCCGCTGGTATTCGGACGGCGCACTCCCGTCACTCGCCTGGTCCGAGAAGTAGCGGAGCTGGCGGTCGTAGCGCGCCCGCACGGGCGGCGGTACGAGGTCGTCGTCGGCGGCGTCCTCGATCAGCCCGACGTCGCCCAGCAGGCCGAGGGCGTCGAGGGTGCGGTCGTGGCCGTGCTCGTGCTCGAGCTCCGTCAACGAGCGCGTGCCGTCGAGCGCGCGGAGCAACGTGAGCGACGCCTCGTCCGGCTGCTCGATTCTCAGATCCGCGTCCTCGGTCGGGCGCAGGATGTACACGTCGCCGCCGGCGCTCGTCAAGAGCTCCAGCGTCCGCTTGATGCGAGGCCGCTCCATTCGGTTCTCCTCCCGGGGCGACTCGGCCCGGCAGCGCCCGGGCCGAGCCGTGCCTGGGTCACGAGATCTTCGTCACGGACAGGGCCGGGAGGACCGGCTTGTCGGTCTTCGAGATCGTCACTGGGCATCACCTCCTTTCGCGTTCGTCGCGATGAACAGGCTCTTCAGGTCGCGCTCCTCGTCCGCGCGCTCCACGAGCGACCCGTCGTCGAGGACGCCGTGCACGGCCGCGCAGCGGAGCCCGGCGGCCGCGATCAGCTCTGCCACGTCCGCGATCGGGAAGTGGCGCTGCTCGTGGCGCGTGGTGACGCGTTCGTAGAGCGGGTCGCCCGCGGGCGCGAACACCTCGATCTCGGCCGCCGCGATGCAGCGCGGCTCGGCGTCCGGCGCCGAGCCCCCGCGCCAGGCGAACACGACCCCGTCGCGCTCGTGCACGCGGTCGCGTGCGAACGTCGTGCGGTACGCGCGCAGCGTGTTGAGGTCGAACAGCGCGACCCCGCGGTGCGCCAGGTTCGCCGCGATGCCCCTGAGCGCGGCGAGGAGCTCGTCCTCGTCGTGGAGGTAATTGAGCGAGTCGTCGAAGCAGGTGACGAGGTCGAAGCGGTCGAGCATCGCGAGCTCGCGCATGTCGGCCTGGACGAGCGTGGCGCCCGGCGCCTTGCGCGCCGCCTCGGCGAGCATCGCGGTGGAGGCGTCGCAGCCGGTCACGTCGAAGCCGCGGTTCAGGAACGGCATGAAGCTGTTGCCGGTGCCACAGGCCACGTCGAGCAGAGCGCTGCCGGGCACCCAGTGCGGCTCGGAGACCTTCAGCACCCGCGCCGTCCAGACCTCGTAGTCCGACGCCGCGGTGAAGCCGTCGTAGAACGGCGCAAACGCGTCGTACTGGGATGAACTAATGTCGGTGGTCATGGCTCGCCAATCGCTCGACCTGGTCGATCCGCGAATTGCCAAAGCCCTGTCTCACCCGATGCGCGCGCGCATCCTGGGCATCCTCGACGAGCGCGTGGCGAGCCCGAACGAGATCGCCGACATGATCGGTGAGCGGCTTCCCAACGTGAGCTATCACGTGCGCGCGCTCCTGGACCTCGGCTGCATCGAGCTCGTGGACACGGCCCAGCGGCGCGGCGCGATCGAGCATTACTACAAGGCGATCGTGCGCCCCTTCTTCAGCGACCGCGACTGGAAGCGGCTCCCGCGCCCCGGGCGCCAGGCCATCTCCGACGTGGCGCTTCAGGTGATCTGGGAGGACGTGTCCGCGGCGATGAAGGCAGGCACGTTCGAGGCGCGCACCAACCGCCACCTCACCCACAACGACATGGTGCTCGACGAGCAGGGCTGGCAGGAGCTGTCGAAGCTGCTGGGCAAGGCGCTCGAGGACGTGGAGCGGATCGAGTCCGCGAGCACCAGCAGGCTCAAGAAATCCGGGGAAGAGGGCATCCCGACGACGGTTGTCGCGATGCAGTTCGAGTTGCCCGCCCGGCATGCTCAGGAGTCTTAGAGCAAAAACCTGAGGTTGCTGGTACAACTCATGAATCTTGCCCAGTGAGGGACCTGGTCCAGAGCCGCGAAGGCGCCTACGCGTGCTGGCGGTGGACTGCCAGCCGCTCTTCCGGGACGCCCTAGCGCGCGCGATCAGCGCCCGCCCCGAGCTGGAGCTGGTGGGCAAGGCGTGCGACGGCCGCGAGGCGATCCACGCGATCGGCGACGAGCGGCCCGACGTGGCGATCGTGGGCGCCACGCGCGACGGGGTCGGCGGCGAGCAGCTGATCAACGCAGTGGCGCGCGAGGGGCTCGGCACGCGAGTGCTGATGATCGCGGCGCGTCCCGAGCCCGAGCAGGTCTATTCCGCGCTGGCGTGCGGCGCCGCCGGCTACCTCACGAAGGACGCCGACGCTCGGGAGCTGTGCGACGCGGTCACCGCTGTCGCGCGCGGCGCGACGGTGCTGTCTCCGGGACTGCAGGCCGCCGTGGTCGAGGAGATCAGGCTGCACTCCACGCCGTCCCGACCGCTCATGAGCGAGCGCGAGCGCGAGACGCTCACGCTCGTCGCCGAGGGGCTGCGAGCTCCCGAGGTCGCCCGCGTGCTCCACCTCAGCACCGCGACCGTGAAGACGCACCTCCAGCACATCTACGAGAAGCTCGGCGTGTCCGAGCGCGCGGCCGCCGTGGCCGAGGCGATGCGAAGGGGTCTGCTGGAATGACCCGATGGGCACGCTCGACCGTCGCGACTTCCTCGTAGGCACGGCGGGCGGCGCGCTCTGGCTCAGCGCCCCGGCCGAGTCCAGCGGCGTCTCGAAGCGAGCGCTCCGCGCGCTGCGGGCGGACGTGAGCGGCAGGGTGCTCGTGCCGAGGGGGAGTGCGGCGCTGGTCTACAACACGCGCTTCGACGGTCGCCGCCCCGACGCCGTCGTGCAGGTGAGGGACACGGCCGACGTTGCCGCGGCCGTACGCTGGGCGAACCGCTTCGACGTCCGGCTGGTGGCGCGCTCGGGCGGACACAGCTACGCGGGCTACTGCACCACCGGCGACGGTGTCGTGCTCGACCTGTCGCGGCTGCGCGGCATCCGCGTGAACCACGGGCATGCCACGGTCGGCCCGGCCGCGATCCTGATCGACGTGCAGCGGAAGCTCACCAGCCGCGGTGTCACGGTGCCCTCCGGCTCCTGCCCGACGGTCGGTATCGGCGGGCTGACGCTCGGCGGCGGGCACGGTCTCGCCGGCCGCCGCTTCGGTCTCACGAGCGACAACCTGCTCGCGGCGCGCGTCGTCACCGCCGACGGCCGGGTCAGGCACGTGGACGCCCATGACCACGAGGACCTCTACTGGGCCTGCCGGGGAGGCGGTGGCGGGAACTTCGGCGTCGTCACCGCGCTGACGCTGCGGACCCATCGCGTCTCCGGCGCCGCCCACTTCTTCGTCTCATGGCCGTGGTCGCAGGCGGACGAGGCGATTGCGGCCTGGCAGCGCTTCGGACCCGAGGCGCCGCCCGCGCTCACGTCGATCCTGTCGCTGGGCACCACGGGTGGCGCGGGCTCGCCGCGCGTGTCGGCCCTCGGCCAGTACTTCGGTGACGTGTCCGCCCTGCGACGGCTCGTCCGGCCGCTCACGCGGGTGGCGGGCGCGCGGCTCAGCGTCGGCAGCTCGAGCTACTTCACGATGGTGCTCCGCTGGGCCGGCTGCCTCGACGGCGGTCTCGCCGCCTGCCACCGCTCCACGCGCTCGAGCTTCTACGCCAAGTCGGACTACTTCGACAGGCGGCTCGGGCCCGCCGGGCGGGCGAAGCTGATCGACTGGATCGAGCGTCGCCAGCGCACGCCCTCGCTGGGCTCGGGCGCGTTCCTGCTCGACGCGTACGGCGGCGCGCTCAACCGTCCCGCGCCGGACGCGACCGCCTTCGTGCACCGCGACATGCTGTTCTCACTCCAGTACCTCGCCTATTCGGGTGGCGGCGCCGCAGGCCGGGCGAGCAGGCGCTGGGTAGGCGGGGCGTGGCACGCGCTCCGCCCGCACGCCTCGGGCGAGGCGTACCAGAACTACGTCGACCCTGACCTCGACCGCTGGCAGCGCGCGTACTACGGGGAGAACCTCGACAGGCTGCGCGAGATCAAGAAGCGCGTGGACCCAGACTTCCGCTTCCGCTTCCCCCAGGCCATCCCGCCCGCCGGCTGATGGATCGCGAATCGCTCAGGCGGCTGCGGGAGCAGCCCGGCTATCTGCGCTTCGTCTCCGCGGCCACGCTCGCCCGCGTGTCGGATGAGATGTTCGGCGTGGGGGTGGTGCTGCTCGTGCTCGACCGCACCGGCGACGCCGCGCTCGCCGGCGCCGTGGTCGCGGCGGTGACGCTGCCGAGCCTCGTGACCGGACCGCTGCTCGGCGCGTGGCTCGACCTGACGGGGCGCCGGCGGACGCTGATGATCATCGACCAGCTCGTGATCGCGTCGGTGGTCCTTGGCCTGGTCGTGCTCGTGGGGCACGCGCCGAGCTGGGTGCTCCTGCTCCTGGTGCTGCCGGCGGGCGCGACCTACCCGCTCTCGTTCGGCGGCTTCACGAGCATGATCCCCTCGCTCGTCCCGGGCGAGCTGCTGCCGCCCGCGAACGCGCTCGAGACCACCAGCTTCAACTCGGCCCTCGTGATCGGTCCTGCGCTGGCGGGGACGCTGTCCGCGACGGTTGCGCCCGCGGCGCCGCTCGTCGTGGAGGCCGTGCTTGCGCTGGGCGCGCTCGCGCTGATCGTGCGCATACCGTCGCTCGACTCCGAGCCGGACCGAGGCGAGGGCCGCACGCTGTTCGGCATCGCGGCGCAGGGGCTGCGGCAGATCGTCTCGGTGCCGCAGCTGCGCGCCGTGACGGCCGCGGCCGGGCTCGGGCTCGGCGGCCTCGGCCTGCTCACCGTCGCGTTCCCGCTGTTCGCCGTGGAGCAGCTCGGCGTCGACAAGAGCGCCTCCGGCTACATGTGGGCGGCCTTCGCCGTTGGCTCGACCATCGGCGCGCTCACGCTCGTGCGGCTCCAGCGGCGCTTCCCTCCGGAGCGGATCGTGCTGACCGGCTACGCGCTGTTCGGTGTGTTGATGTTCAGCTGGCTGCTGGCCGACTCCCTGGCGGTCTTCCTGGTGCTTGTCGCGGTGGCCGCCCTGGTCGACGGTCCGGCGCTGGCCGCCCAGTTCGCGGTGCGCCAGCAGTACGTGCCGCCATCGCTCTACGGCCAGGTGTTCACGACCGCCGTGGGGGTGAAGGTGGGCTGCCTGGCCCTGGGCGCGGCGGCCTCCGGGGCGATCGTCACGAGCATCGGTCCCGCTAAGACGCTCGCGCTGGCGGCGGGGATGCAGTTGCTCGGCGCCGTCGTGGGCATCACTCTGGCGCGTCTGCCTGGTCGTCGGGCGCCAGATGCAGCTGCTCCCCAGAGCGCGGCTCGTAGGGCCTGAACTCGGGCGGCGGCAGCGGGTCGGTCGTGGCGTCGACCTCGGCGGCCGCGCCCGGGCGACGCGGGGCGCGCCGCCGGCGGATCGGCGGAGTCCCGCCCGGGGCGCGCTCGGGCACGTCGTCGGCCGGGTGCTTGGCGCGCTCGCGCACGCCCGCCAGGAACAGGATGGCCGCACACACGATCGCGAGCAGGTTCTGGCCCAGGGGGCGGTCGAGAATGCGAGCGACGATCAGCGCACCGGCCCAGACGCCCGCGGTGGCGATCACGGTGCCGTCGCCGAATGGCAGGTGGAAGCGCTTGCCCTCGGCGCGCGCCAGCAGCAGAGCGAGCACGCCGCCCGCCAGGATCACCTCGCCGGCCTCGACGAACGAGAAGGGCCCGAACGTGCTCACGATCAGGAGCACCGCCGCGCCCGCGGCCACGCGCTGCTCGGCGTTCAATAGGCGCGCCGCGCGCACCACGCGCCGCACGAACTCAGCCATCGTCCAGCGGGCGGCGGCCCGAGAAGCCCGCCTCGGGCTCGTGCCAGTAGCCGATCGCGTCCTCGCCCTCCTGCCAGCAGAGGTAGATCTCCTTCCCATCGCGGAGCGACGGGAAGTCGAGCAGCCCGCGGTCGAGGTCGCGCAGCACCACGTCGAGCTCCCGCAGGCGCATCATCGAATCGCGCAGCTCCAGGAAGCCCTCCGACACGGTGCGACCCGGCTTGCCGCCGCCGTTCGTCGGGCTGGCCTCCGTCAGCGCCTCGCGCGCCTCGCGGTCGCCGAGCCGGTTGCGCGCCACGCGCATCCGCTCGATCACCTCCACCACGTGCGGCAGGAGCTCGGCGGCCTCCTCGAGCGAGTAGTGGCGCTCGTGGATCACGCCGCCGCGCGGGCGCCCGCGCGGATGCGGCGCTCGAGCAGCTCGGCGTCGGCGTCGGAGACGGTCCGCAGCTGGCCCTGGAAGGCCAGGTGCCAGTGCTCGGCGGGCCACTTCCTCACGTGCTCGAGCTCGGCGGCAAGCTCCACAGCGGGCACGAAGTCGTCCTCGTCCAGCACGATCTCCGGCTCGGTCTCGAAGCGCCACGGGTACGCGTCCACCTTGCCCGGCTTACCCGGCCAGATCTTGGTGCGGTCCTCGTACATCTCGCCGGTCACGCGCACGATGCCGCCGAAGCACTGGATGGCGGTCACGTAGAAGGCGATCCGGTCACCCGGCTCGATCTGCTCGGCCATGCGGCGGCGACCCTCCTTGGCACCGATCACTCGGAAGCCGTGCTCCCGCGTGGCGCGGAAGTTGTCGAGCGAGCCCGTGAGCACCCAGGTCTTGGCCACGTGCGAAAGCCTAGTTACTGTGTGGGCGCGATGGCAGACGACGAACTGCATCTGATCGGGCCGGACGAGATCGCCTACCGGCTCGAGCTCACGCCCGCGCAGCTCAAGATCACCCACACCGCCCTGAAGTCGTTCCTGGACGACTTCGGTCATGACGAGCGCGAGGTGCACGACATCGTGCGCGAGGTGCTGGCAAAGCTCCCCGAGGAGCAGGCGATCCGCCCGATCGACATCCGCAAGGGCCGGTAGTCCCGACCGTGCCGCCGGACGTCTCGCGACGCGAGCTGTTGCGCGCCGGTGGCGCCGGCGCGCTCGGCTACGCGACCCTCGGCGTCGCCGGGGCCGGTGCCCAGGCGCCGCCGCCGCTGAACGTGGTCGTCGTCGTGATGGACAGCCTGCGCGCGGACCACGTCTACGGGCACCGCGCACGCACGACGGCCTGGGACCGGGTCGTCCGCCAGGGCGTCAGCTTCCTGAACGCCCATCCCGAGGGGATGCCGACGATCCCGGCGCGCCGCTCGATCATGTCGGGCAAGGGCGTCTACCCGTTCCGCGGCTGGCATCCCTATCCCGGCCTGCCGCCCCAGCCGGGCTGGGAGCCGGTCGGAAGCGACGGCGAGATGTGGACCACGACGCTCGGCAGGGCCGGCTGGACGACCGGTTACGTGACCGACAACCCGCATCTCCTCGAGCCGGTGCACAGGCGCTTCCGGCGCACGTTCGACAGGATCGAGCTGGTGGAGGGCCAGGTGCCCGGTCACAAGTCGAAGCGGCACGTGTCGCGCCGCGAGCTGGACCACCACCTGCCGAAGGCGCTGCGCGGGACGCGTGCCGAGCCGCGAATGAGGAACTACCTCGCCTGGAACCCACCCGGGCGCGACGAGGAGGACTACAACGCCGCCAAGGTCTTCCGGGGCGGCATGGACTGGATCGAGTGGGCCCGCGCGCACCAGCCCTTCGCGCTCGTGATCGACTCCTTCGACGCGCACGAGCCCTGGGACGCGCCGCGCCGCCTGATCGACCTCTACGGCCCCGCCGACCCTCATGGCGTCGAGCCGATCCAGCCCTTTCCGACACCCTCCGCACGCGCGAGCGAGCTGGACCTCACCAAGCGGCTGCTCCGCCGCATGCGCCAGCTCTACGCCGCCGAGGTGACGATGGTGGACGTCTGGCTCGGCCGCTTCCTCGACCGGCTCGCGAACCTCGGCCTGGCGGAGAACACGCTGCTCCTGCTGGTCTCGGACCACGGCGTGCTTCTCGGTGAGCGTGGCTGGGTCGGCAAGCGCTACTCGGAGATGCACGAGGAGCTGACCCACGTGCCGATGGCGATGCGCCACCCGGCGGGCAAGGCGAAGGGCCGGACGAGCACGTACTTCGCCTCGACCCACGACGTGGGCCCGACCGTGCTGTCCGTGCTCGGCGTGGACGAGCCGAAGGGGATGAACGGGGCGGACCTCGCGCCGCTCTTCGACGGGCGGGCCCCGCGCCGCAAGCGGAGCTACCGCACCTCCGCCTACAACACCTACGTGAGCGCATCGGACGGCCGCTGGCTACTGATCGCGGGCAACAACCGCGAGGAGCTGCGCCTCTACGACCGGAAGCGCGACCGCTACGAGCGCCACAACATCGCCCACCGCCACCCGCAGCAGGTGCAGCGCCTGTGGGGCATGATCCTCCGCGACGCCGGCGGCCGGCTGCCGCACTTCCCCGAGGGCGGCCGCGAGGGCTAGCCGCCGCCACTCCGATGTGTGCTGAAAATCTGTCGCCCCGCGCGCAATTTTCAGCGCACATCGGAGCTAATCGATCGGGATGTCCTCTACCTGCGGCTCGTGGGGCTCGCGGTCGAGGCGCTCCAGGTACCAGTCGATCAGCGAACGGAGCGTCAGAAGGAACTCTCGTATGAGGTTCGTCACCTGACCCTCGAGCTCGCGGGGCGCCATCCGTCGCATTCCGTCGAGCATCGCGAAGAGGGCCGCGGGGTCGGGCGGGCTGTGGCCGCCGCCGGGCGCGCTGTGGCTGCCGTCGGGCGGTGGCTGGCCGTCAGTCGCCATCGCTCACCTTCTCGAACGTGATCTCCAGCGAACCCTCCTCCAGGCGGGCGCCGGCTGTGGCGTACGCGGCCAGCGCCGGGGGCAGCATGATCGTCCGCTTCTGGCCGCCCACCCGCACGATCACCTCGAGCCCGATCTTCTTCAGGCTGAGGTCGCCGCGCTCGGCGAAGGGCACGTCCACGCGGAGCGTCGCGGTGCCGTTGTTCGTCACGAGCTCCTGCGAGAGCCGGTCGTACAGCACGGCGGCGGGGTCCTGGCCGTCGAAGATCGCGCCGGCGAGGCGGTCGAGCATGTCGGCCCCGATCACCTCGCGCTCGAAGTAGTCGGCGGTGAGCACCGGCACGGGCGCGAACGCCGAGCGCACCAGCTCGAGCTGCTCCTCCTGCGACTCGCGCCAGGCCGCGAAGTAGCCCTCGGAGGGCAGCAGGCGGTTCACGACCACCGCGTCGGTCAGGTAGCCGTACAGGTTCAGGTAGGTGAAGGTCCGCATCGACTCCTTCACGACCATGCGGTCCGGGCTCGTCACGAGCCGGATACTCGTGCGCGTGCGGTCGCGGAGGATCCCGTTCATCGCGACCAGGTTGCGCGCGAGCCGCTCCACGTCCTCGAAGACGGCGTCCCCCGGGAGCGGCATGTCGAACAGCGTCCGGGCGAACGGCGCGAGCCGGCGCTGCGAGGGCAGGATGCGCTCGAGCCACCAGGTCACGACGTCGGGGAACGAGAGCAGCCGGAGCGTCTCGCCGGTGGGCGCGCAGTCCACGACCACGCAGTCGAACTCGCCCTCCTCGTGGTGGCGCTTGATCCAGAGCAGCGAGAACAGCTCGTCCATGCCCGGCGGGACTGTCAGCTCCTCCGCGGAGATGCGGTCGATGCCGCGCTCGGCGAGCAGGTCGCCGAGCCAGCCCTGCACGCCGTCCCAGTTGCGCTCCATCTCCTCCTGGGCCTGGACCTCCTGGCCGAACAGGTTGGGGCCTATGTGGGTCGGCTCGGGGCCGAGTGGGGCCTCGAGCGAGTCCGACAGGCTGTGCGCCGGATCGGTGGACAGCACGACGGTCCGCAGGCCGGCCTCGGCGCAGCGGCGCGCGGTGGCGGCGGCCACGCTCGTCTTGCCGACCCCGCCCTTGCCCGTGTAAAGGATCGTGCGCGGCGCCATGAGCCGCCGCACTCTATCCCGGCCGGTTCTCCACCTCGATCTCCGAGGTGTCGCTGTCGCGCTTGCCGAGCCCGGTGCGCAGCTCCTTGGCGGCCACGCGCACCGTGAAGGTCGAGGGGCCGCGCGGCGTCCACGTGAACGAGCCGTCCCCGCGGCGGAAGGTCGCGATGCGGTCGAAGACGACCTTCCCGTCCGGCCGCGTGACCGTCATCTGGATCGCCGACAGCTTCGACACGTTGAAGCTGAGCGACGCGGGCTTGTCCTCGGTGGCCGTGACCGGCCCCTCGTAGATCACCTCGGGCGGGTCGACCTGGTAGCCGCGGTACTTCTTCGCGTACTCGCAGTAGATCGGCCCCAGGCGGCGGATGCACATGCTCTCCAGGAACTCGCGCATGAGCTCGTGGTAGTCGCCGTTCGCCTCGTGCCCGGCGTAGTTGTAGAGCGACCAGTCGCCCACGTCTGAGAACGGGATCTCCAGCTCCGCCTCGGGCTCGGCCTGCTGGAAGAGGCGCAGGGCGCGCGCGTCGCCCACCACGCGGTCGAAGTCGTAGAGCCCGATTAGCGACTGGAGGAAGGCGTTGAAGATATAGAGCCGCGGGGCGAACGAGTACTGCAGGTAGTGGACGCCGCCGCGCGGACCTGTCGTGCGGACGCCCCTCGGCGGTCCCACGGTGAAGGCGCCGAGCGCGCGCCGCGCCGTCTCCGCGTACTTCGGCTCGCCCAGCAGCTTGGCCGCGCGGCCCAGTGCCTGGATCCCGGTGGCCTGGGCCATGCCGCTCATCCAGGGCGGGCTGCCGCCGCCGAAGTAGAAGAGGTACTCCCACGCGATGAACTTGCGGCCGCGCTTCACCGCGAGCGCGGTCATCTCGTCGAGGATGTTCCGCAGCGCGGCCTCGTCGCAGGTGGGGGCGCCGCTCTCGCAGAAGCCGTGCAGGTGGTTCGCCTTCTTGAAGGTCGACAGCGGATGGAGCTGAAGACCCTCGCCGGCGAAGTACTGGAACAGGATCTCGCTGCCCCTGAAGCTCACCTGGTCGCCCACGCCGGGGTAGGGCTTGCGTGGCCAGTACTGGCGGTTGCGCTCGAGCTGGAGGAAGACGACCGGCATGCGCGTGGCGCCGAGCCGGCCTCCCAGTGCGAGCGACTCCACGGAGGTCAGCACGTACCGCAACTGGGTGGCGCGCGCCCCGCGCAGCCGCCTCAGCGTGCGGATCGAGCGCACGTAGGTGGTGCGCCAGCGCCGGTAGTCGGCTCGCTCGATGTGCTGGCGGCGGAGCTCACGGCGGAGCGCGCGGTAGACCGCCCGGCGGCCCGCCTTGGACGAGGCACGCGCGCGCACGCTCGCGGCGACGGCCCGCGCGCCACGCCTGGCCCGGGGCGCGGCCAGCGCGATCTCGGCGCGCGTCGGCACGGCCGGGTCGAAGACCCTCTCGGCCCTGTCGCCGTCGACCACGATCACCTGGCCCGCCTGCGCGGGCGCGGCCAGCGCGACCGTCAGTGCGACGGCAGCAAGTGCGGTTCGCTTCACGTACCCCATTCCGCTTTCTCCAACGTCCTGACTCCCACCGAGTTGCGGTGCCTCCAGCTAGTCTGCGCCGCGTGCGCCGCGCCCTGCTCGTACTGCTCTTCGCCGCTCTGACACTCGCCTCCTGCGGCGGCGGTGGCAGCAAGGAGGACGTCCAGGACCTCCTCGACAAGGCGTTCAGCACGCCGATGAAGAGCGCGGACCTGAAGGTCGACGCCTCCGTCCAGCTCAAGGGTAGCCCCGGCCTCGACAAGCCCGTCCGGATCACGGCCACGGGCCCGTTCCGGACGAACGACAAGAGGCTTCCCTCGGTGGACATCGAGCTGAAGGTCGGCAACGACGGCGGCGGCCAGACGATCACGACCGGCTTCCTGTCGACCGGCGACCGTGCCTTCGTGAAGTTCCAGGACGTCTACTACGAGCAGCCCGCGTCCGAGGTGGCGAAGGCAAACCGGTCGATCGCCAAGAACGAGGGCACGCGCGGTTCGCTGAGGGCGCTTGGCCTCGACCCGCGCAGCTGGCTCGCGGAGGCCAAGGACGAGGGCGACGACAAGATCGACGGCGTTAAGACCCGCCACGTGTCCGGCCGCCTCGACGTCGAGGCCGTCATGCGCAACCTCAACCAGTTCGTGCGCAAATCGGCCACGGCCCTCGGCGGCGCCACCGGCCAGGCGGCGCCCAAGCCGCTCAGCGCCGAGGACATCCAGAAGATCGCCGACGTGGTGAAGGACCCGACCTTCCAGGTCTACGTGGGCGAGGAGGACGACATCATCCGGCGCGTGGCGGGCAAGATCGAGTTCGACGTGCCGGAGGCGAGCCGCGCGAGCCTCGGCGGGATCCAGTCGGGCTCGATCGAGTTCTCGGTGGAGTTCTCGAACGTGAACGGAGACCAGCAGATCGAGGCACCGGCGCGCGCCCGCCCGCTGTCGGCGCTGACGCGCTCGCTCGGTGGCACGAGTGCCCTTCCGGGGCTGGGCGGCGGCTCGAGCGCGGAGCCGACGACGCCGTCCACGCCCGGCAGCACGACCCCCGAGGCGCAGGACTTCCAGAACTACGCCGACTGCCTCGACAAGGCGCGCCCGGAGGACACCGAGGCCCTCCAGCGCTGCGCCGACCTGCTGCAGAGCCCCTAGGCGACCTTGCGCAGGTCGCGCTCGGGGTCGATCCCCCAGCGCGCGGCCAGCTCGGCCTGCTCGGGGCCCACGGCCCAGCGGTCCGGGCGCTCGTCGCCCTCGTGGTCGGGCGTAGCGCCCTTCAGCAGCATCGAGCCGCGGTTGTCGCCGATCGCGCGGATCTCGACCACCTCCTCGTCGCTCAGCACGGGCTCGGTCGGCACCGCGGCCAGCTCCTCGCGCTTGCGCTCGATCGGCTTCGCGTCCGGACCGCTCTCCTGGATCAGCGTGGGGGCCACGCACTCGACGGAGTGGTGCGCCAGGTTCCACGCGCAGGCGAGCTGGAGCGGTGTGAGTCCGTGCCGCTCCGCGATCGGCCTGATCCGCTCTAGCCGCTCGCGCCCCGCCTCGACCCAGCCGGCCGGGCGGAAGCCGCGGTGGTCGTGCTCGTCGAACCCGTGCCCGGGGAGCACGTCGTCGTGGAAGAGGCCGCCGTAGTCGACCACGCGCGTGATCACGCTCACGTCGTGCCGGGCGGCGGCGTCGAGCGCGAGCTCGCCCGGCCACGGCTCGAACGGGTTCAGGATCAGCATCGCCCAGTCGATCAGCTCGCCGTAGCGCTCGAAGCAGCCGATCAGGTCGAGCGTGAAGCCGTTGGCCGGACCCGGCGCCACGCCCAGCGCCCGGGCGAGCCCCTCGTCGCGCAGCTCGCCCAGTGCCTCCCACACCTCGGGCGACTCGAAGCCGCGCCGGTCCGGGTTGTGCAGCAGGAGCAGGTCGAAGGAGTCGGTGCCGCAGCGCTCGAGGCTGCGCTCGACGGCCATGCGGAGGTAGTCGCGGTAGCCCTCGGGTCCGCGCAGCCGGGGGTCGGTGAAGCGCGGGAAGCCCTTGGCGCCCTCGCGCTCGCCCTCGTAGAAGTCGTGGCCCACCGCGCCAACCAGCGAGTAGTCGCCGCGCGGCACGCCCGCGAGCGCCCGGCCGAGCAGCGCGTCCGCCTCGCCGGCGCCGTAGGCGTCCGCGGTGATCAGCGTCTCGATCCCGCCGCCCGGGCGCAGCAGCGCCTGGAAGCGCTCGTCCGAGATCGGCTCGCCGAAGCGCATGAAACGCCCGCCGCCCCAGGTGCCGACTGCCACGTGGCTGAGCATGCCTTCACTCTAAGGTCCTGGCCGTGGAACTCGACGTCATCGCACCGTGGGCAGCGCTGGTCGGCGCCCTGATCTTCTTCCTGTGGCTCGACCTCCACTTCTTCGCGCGCGGGCGCGAGCCGAGCTTCAAGGAGGCGGTCTGGTGGTCGGTCGGCTGGCTCGTCCTGAGCCTGCTCGCGGCGATCCCGGTCCTGCTGCTCGAGGGCGGCGACAGCGCGGTCACCTACACGACCGTCTACCTGATCGAGCGCTCGCTCTCGCTCGACAACCTGTTCGTCTTCCTGCTGCTGTTCGCGTACTTCGGCGTGCCCTACGAGCACCGCCCGAGGCTGCTCTTCTTCGGGATCGTCGCGGCGCTCGCGATGCGCGGCGCCTTCATCGTCGCCGGCACCGCGCTGATCGAGCAGTTCCACTTCGTGATCTACCTGCTCGGCGCCGGCCTGCTCGTGCTCGCCTACCGCGTCTTCCAGGGAGTCGAGGAGAACGTCGACCCCGACCGGAACCTGATGGTGCGCCTGGTGCGCAAGTTCTATCCGGTCACCAGCGAGTTCCACGGCGCGCGCTGGTTCGTCCACAAGGAGGGCTCGCGGCGCCGCTACGCCACGCCGATCTTCCTGTGCCTGGCCGCGATCGTGTTCGCGGATATCGCCTTCGCGATCGACTCGATCCCCGCCGCGTTCGCGATCACGCGCGACCCGCTCCTGATCTGGATGGGCAACGTCTTCGCGCTGCTCGGGCTGCGCGCGCTGTTCGTGCTCGTGGAGAGCCTGATCGCGCGCTTCCGCTACCTCGACGAGACGATCGCCGTGGTGCTCGGGCTGGTCGGGGTGAAGCTGCTGATCGAGGACCTCGTGAAGGTCGGCCCCGTCGCGAGCCTCGCCGTGATCGCGGTGGCGTTCACGATCGGCATCGTGCTGTCGCTGCGGGCGGACAAGAACGACCCGGACGTCGACGAGCACCGCGACGAGCGCGTGGCGTCGATGCACCAGGGCGGCCTGTAGGCCGCGAGTCCTAGGACTCGTGTGCGGCGCGCCAGCCGAGCAGGCCGGCGAAGCCGAGCAGGCCGGAGCCGGCGACGACGTCGACGGTGGCGAGCAGGCGCGGGCCGAAGCGGTGACGGACGCTTACGACGAGCACTGACAGGACCGTGAAGGCGGTGAGCGTGCCGAGCGCCACGCCGCCGAGCATGAGTGCGGCCCCGCCCAGCGAGCCGGCGGCGTCGCCCACCGAGGCCGCCGAGGCCGCCGTGAAGATGGCGGCCCAGGTGGCGATCGTGAGCGGGTTCGAGGCGGTCGCCGCGACGGCGGTCGCGAAGGCGCGCCGCGGCGAGGCGATTTCTTCTGCGTTCTCGCCGCCGAGGCGGACGCGGAAGGCGGCCCAGAGTGTGCGGGCTCCTATGGCGGCTAGAACGGCGGCCCCGAGGATGCCGAAGGCGAGGCGGAGCGCGTCCGCTTCGAGCAGGCTCGCCGCGCCCGCCAGGCCCAGGCCCGCGTAGAGCAGGTCGATCAGCGCCGCGCCGGCTCCGATCGCGATGCCACTGGCGAGCGGGCCGCGCAGCACGCTGCGAATGCAGAGCAGCGACACGGGGCCCGGCTGCGCACCCACGAACAGCCCGAGCCCGAAGCCGACGAGCACCGACGTCATGCCCGAAAGCCTAAGCGCCGGCTGGGCGGCGGGCGAGCTGGCGCTCCAGCGCCGCGAGGCGGTCGTCCCACTGTGAGCCCACCTCGGCCATCCAGGCGAGCGCCTCGGACATCGGGGCGGGGGTGGGGCGGTAGAGCACCTCGCGGCCCGACCGGCGCGTGGCGACGAGTCCGGCGGACGCGAGCGAGCCGAGATGCTTCTGCACCGCCTGGCGGCTCACCGGCAGCTCGCGCGCCAGCTCGGTGGCGGTGGCCTCGCCGCGCTCGCCGAGGTTGGCGTAGAGCGCGCGCCGCGTGGGATCGGAGAGGGCCGCGAAGACCGCGTCCGCGGCGTCCGCGGCCATCAGCGCAGCGCGCCGGCCAGCATCCCGCCCGCCGCGGCCACCGGACCAGCTCCGCCGCCCATGCCGCCGAACTCGATCGCCAGGTCGCGGCCGTCGAGCACGGCCAGCGGGCGCGACTCGGTTACGCGGATGTGCGTGCCGATGTCGGTCTCGTCGAGCTGGAGCTCCACGCGGGTCGCCTCCTCGCCGGGGGCGCTCCACCAGAACACGAGCCGTCTCGGGGCATCGACCTCCTCGACGAAGCCGGTGCGCTCGCCGGCGCGCACGTCGCCGGTCTCGCGCAGCTCGATCGCCGCGTCCTCGCCGAGCCACCCGGGCTCCGCGAGCGAGCGCCAGACCTCCTCGACCTCGTTCGGCACCGTCAGCTCGCGCTCGACCAGCTCTTCCATCGTCCGCCTCCGATTTCGCATATGCAACCGAACGGTTGCTATTCTCACGCAACCGACTGGTTGCAGGATATCGCAGAGGAGACAGCACATTCAGATCGGCCGCGCACACAGCTCGCTGGTCCCGATGGTTATCGAGCAGACCTCCAGGGGCGAGCGCTCCTTCGACATCTACTCGCGCCTGCTGAACGAGCGGATCGTCTTCATCGGCCGCCCGATCGACGACGAGATTGCCAACCTCGTGGTGGCCCAGCTCGTCCACCTCGAGTCGGAGGACCCGGACAAGGACGTGTCCGTGTACGTGAACTCGCCGGGCGGGTCGCTTCACGCGGGGCTCGCGATCTACGACACGGTCCAGTACATCCGGCCGGACGTGCAGACCATCTGTTACGGGATGGCCATGTCCGCCGGCTCGCTGATCCTCGCCGGCGGCACGCCCGGCAAGCGGCTCACGCTCCCGAACGCGCGCATCCTGATCCATCAGCCCTCGTCCGGGTTTCAGGGCCAGTCTTCCGACATAGCGATCCATGCCCGCGAGGTGCTCGAGCTGCGGCGCCTGCTCGAGGAGATCTACGCGCGCCACACCGCGCGGACGGCCGACGAGGTGCACGAGGACATGGAGCGCGACCGCTTCTTCGGCGCGGAGGAGGCGGTCGAGTACGGGCTGGTGGACCGGATCGTCACCGCCAGCGAGCTGCGGCGGCCACCGTCGGGCTTCGCGGCGGCCGTCGAAGCTGGGTAGAACAGGAGCAGTGCGCCGCCTCCTGCCCGTCCTGATCGCCGCGAGCCTGCTGGCCGCGTGCGACTCGGGCGGCGGGGGCGGAGCCAGGCCCGAGCCGCTGCCGCCACCGCAGATCACGCGCGCCGAGCTTGTGGAACACCTCGCCGCGCTTCAGCGGATCGCGAACCGGAACGGCGGCACGCGCGCCGCCGGCACGCCCGGCTACGCCGCCTCGGCCGGCTACGTTGCCGCGCGTCTCCGCGAGGCCGGCTGGCACGTGACCCGCCAGCCGCTGCCGTTCACCCTCTTCAGGCTGCGGCGAGCGTCGCTGCGCGTGGGCGGGCGCACGCTCACTCGCGAGCACGACTACCAGGTGCCGAGCTACTCCGGCTCGGGCCGCGCCGCCGGGGGGCTGCGCGCAGCCGGCGACGGGTGCTCGAGCGCCGACTTCGCGGGGATCGGCGGCGGCGACATCCCGCTCGTGAGCAGCGGTGGCTGCCTGTACCGCGACAAGGCGCAGAACGCCCAGCGCGCCGGCGCCCGCGCGCTCGTGGTAGTGCAGAAGGTGGCGAGCAGGCGCGGCGTGCCGAGCGGGACGCTCGTGGTGCAGGGGATCCGGATCCCGGTCGTCGTGGCGTCGCTGCGCGCCCTGGCCGGCATCGCCGAGGGCGTCCCCGCGAGCGTGATGGTCCGGGCCACCACCCGCCCCTCCCGGACCCAGAACGTGATCGCGGAGACGCGCGGCGGACGCGGGGACCAGGTCGTGATGGCGGGCGGCCACCTCGACTCGGTTGCGGGCGGCCCTGGCATCAACGACAACGGCAGCGCTGCGGCGACGCTGATCGAGCTCGCCGAGGCGATCGGCCCCGATCCGCCCGGCGCGCGCGTGCGAGTTGCCTTCTGGGGAGCGGAGGAGCTCGGCCTGGTCGGCTCCCGCCGCTACGTGAGCTCGCTCGGCGCCGGCGAGCGCAAGCGCGTGCGCGCCTACATCAACCTCGACATGGTCGGCTCTCCGAACCCGGTCCCCGCGGTCTACGCCGATGCGGACGCGGAGCTGGAGCGCGTCCTGCGCGACGCCGTCGGCACCAAGGTCCGCGGCGTCAGGGTGGGCGGGGCATCGGACCACCTGCCCTTCCGGATCGCCGGCATCCCGGTTGGCGGGCTCTACACAGGCGCCTCCGAGCTCGGCCCCGGTCGCCGCCCCCGGGACCCCTGCTACCACCTGTCCTGCGACACCATCCGCAACGTGAACCGCGCCGCCCTGCTCGAGATGGCGCGCGCCGCGGCGAGGGCCCTGCGCGTTCTCATCGTCTTCGACGAGCGCGATATCGAGCCCGGAGAGCTGGAGCCGGTCTACGCGAAGTAGAAGACCAGCCCCAGGACCGCGTACAGGGCCAGCAGCTGCACGCCCTCGAACCAGTTCGACTCGCCGTCCTGAGTGACCAGGTTGGCGATCAACACCGCGAACAGGAGGGCCCCCAGCTCGTAGCCGTTGAAGACGAGCGCCATCGGGTCGGATCCCACGAAGAACGAGGCCAGAACGAGGACCGGCGCCACGAACAGGGCGATCTGCGCGCTCGAGCCGATCGCGATGTTCACGGCGAGATCCATCTTGTCCTTGGCCGCCACGAGCACCGCGACCCAGTGCTCTGCCGCGTTGCCGACGATCGCGACGATGAAGACGCCGACGAAGAACTCGGAGAGGCCGATGCCCTCGGAGGCCTCGCTGATCGAGCCGACCAATATCTCCGACATCACGCCGACGGCCACCGCCGAGAGCGCCAGGTAGATCGCGGCCCTCTTTACCGGCCAGTGGTGCGTCTCCTCGTCCTCGTCCTCGCCCCCGAACGGGTTGAAGACCGCGCGGTGGGTCCTCAGCGAGAACCAGAGCCCCGCGGCGTAGCTCACCAGCAGCACGAGCGCGACGCAGAGCGAGAGCTTCTCGACGTCCGAGCCGAAGTCCACGTGCTCGTCGCCCACGCCGGGCAGGCTGCCGCCGTGGATGAGCTCGAACAGCGCCGGGAAGACCAGCGCGGCCAGCGCGAGCGTGAGCATCGCCGACTGGGCGTGGGCAGCGGTCTGGCTGAAGGTCTGCTTGTCGCGTGACCAGCCGCCCACCACGAACGCGGCGCCCATCACGAGCAGCACGTTGCCGATGATCGAGCCGACGATCGACGCCTTGACGACCTCCTGGAGGCCCTCGAGCAGCGCGAAGAAGGCGATGATCAGCTCGGGAGCGTTGCCGAACGTCACGTTCAGGAGGCCGCCGATGCCGGGTCCGCTCTTCGCGGCGATCGCCTCCGTGGCCTCGCCCATCACGGCCGCGCAGGGGATGACGCCGAGCGCGGCCGCGCCGAAGATGAGGATGGGGTCTGCATGCGCCAGCTCGAGGCCGATCGCGGCGGGGATGAAGACGGCTAGGTAGTGAACGGGGCGCATGGGGCGGCAACCTTAAGGGGTACAGTCGAAGCAGAGGGTTGATCGACCATGTCAACAACCTGAAGCTGCAGCATCTCGTCGAGCTGTCAAAGCTCGGAGACCGGTGCGCGGCGATCGAGGAGGAGATCGCCGGGTGGCTGGCCGAGCACGACGTGGTGTTCGCGGGCCACACGATCCCGTTCGTGCTGATGCCGCACTTCGTCTCGCCCGGGCAGCTGCGCCGGGTGAAGCGCGCCGTGGCGTGCCTGTCGGCCGTGCTCGATCGCTTCTGCGACGCCTACGCCGAGGACGGCCGCCTGCGTGATGAGTTGGCCCTCCCCGCATCAGAGGACGCCCTCATCCGGCTCGACCCGGGCTTCTCGCGCCCGCTCAAGATCTGCAGGCTGGACGCGTTCCTCCAGGGCTATGACGTGAAGTTCCTCGAGTTCAACGCCGACTCGCCAGCGGGCATCGGCTACACGGACGTGCTTCACGAGGGCCTCGCCCGCGCCATCTCGCTGCCGCGCGTGAGCGCCGAGTTCGAGACCTCGTACACGCCGATGCTGCCCGTGCTGGTGGACACGCTCATGTCCGCGTACCGCGAGCTGCGCGGCGAGCGCCGCGACCTGCCGGAGATCCCCAGGCTGGCGCTCGTGGACGTGGACGGGAGCCCCTCGGTGCCGGAGTTCCGGATCATCTGCGAGGCCGCGAAGGCCGCGGGCATCGACGCGCTCCACGGCACGCTCGAGGACGTGCGCTACGACGGCTCCGTCCTGCGCGTGCAGGGCGAGCCGGTGCATCTGGTCTACCGCCGCGCGCTGCTCGAGGACCTGCCGGAGGGCGACCTGATCGCGGCCGCGCGCGATCGCAGCGCCGCCGTCGTCAACCCGTTCCGCGCGCGCGTCGCGAACAACAAGAAGCTGTTCGCGCTGCTCGGCGACCCGCGCTTCGCCCACCTCGTGGAGGACTCGGAGCGCCAGGTGATCGCCGAGACGATCCCCTGGACGCGCGTGCTCCAGGACGGCCGCGCCGCCTACGCACACTGGGTCGTCGACCTGCTCGCGTTCGTCTCCGACAACCGCGAGCGCCTCGTCATGAAGCCCGCGTCCGACTACGGCGGCCACGGCGTCTCGCTCGGAATGGAGACGGACCAGTCCGAGTGGGACACGCTGATCGAGGAGCACGCCGGCCACGGCGACTACGTGGTGCAGGAGTACGTGCCCGTGCCGGAGGAGATGTTCCCGGCGGTCGAGGACGGCCACGTGCAGATGCGGCTCAAGCGCTTCAACATCAACCCGTTCGGGCTGGGCGGTCGCTACGCCGGGATGATCACCCGGATATCGGACCGGGCCGTGATCAACGTGTCGGCTGGCGGTGGGCTCCTGCCCAGTGTCGTGGGCCGGCACAGGGAGCCACTCTTGGCGGAGGACATCGATGAAGAGGCCGCTTGGCTACGACGTTGACGACAACGCCGCCCGCTTCTCGAACTACTTCCACGTGCTGCGCGAGCTCGTGCACTTCTCGAACGGCTGGATGCCGCTCGAGTCGAGCTGGGAGCGCAAGTACGCGCTGGGGGACCACGTGCACGACGACGCGCGCGCCCTCACCAAGATCAGGCGCCGCCTCTACGAGCTGAGGCACCCGAGCGAGTACCCGGGCTCGCCGTCGCCAGAGCTGTCTGAGCTGCTCGACCGGATGGCGAACGCTGGCAGCGCGCTGGAGTACCTGACGGTGGCGTACACCGAGGCGAAGCCCGCGCTCGCGCGGGCGATGCGCATCCACCTCGACAACCTGGACCCGGTGGCCGACGAGCCGTCGCTGCGGCTGCTCACCCAGCTCGTGGAGCGCCAGGAGCGCCACACGGACGGCCACGGCCGCTTCGACTCGGACATCGGCGCGCTCCCCGTGGAGCTCCGCGCCGAGCCGCGTGAGCTGCGGGTGCTGCCTCCGCTCGAGGAGCCGAAGCGCGACGACTTCATGGAGGTCACCGACACGGGCGACCCGTACCTCTCCCGCGACCTGTACGTGAACGGGGCGGAGAACCACGTGCCGGTCGAGCTCGAGGAGCAGCGGCACTTCTTCCACGGGCTGATGGACGCCGAGCTGAGCGCGGCGGAGCTGATGGCACGCAACTCGCACGAGCACCCGGAGATGCCGTGGGATTTCCACGTGGACATGGCGCGCCAGAACTGGGACGAGGTGCGCCACGCGAAGCTCCACGACCTGCTGATGAAGGAAGAGCTCGGCTGCGCATGGGGAGACTTCCCGGTCGGCTTCTCCTACTTCAGGTCGATCTACGCGTATGACCTGCTCGGGCGCCTCTGTCTCTTCAACGGGACGAGCGAGCAGCGCGCGATGTGGCGCCACTCGCACCGCCGCAAGAAGCTGATGGAGCTCGGCCAGGAGCGTGTGGCGCTCGTATTCGACTACCTGCTGGCGGACGAGGTGCCGCACGTGCACAACGGCGTACGCTGGGGCTCGTACCTGCTCGGCGGCAGCGAGCGGGCCTATCGCGAGAAGGTGCGCGAGCTGCGCGCCTCGCTGGACGAGACGGGCGCGCCGGCGTCGGCCTAGGCCTAGACGTCCTCGACTTCCGCGTCCGGCTCGGGCGGGGCGTTCTCGTCCTCGTCGACGAAGTCGTCATCGCCGTCGTCGTTCGCTGTGATCTCGGCCGTGCGGCCGTCGCCGCCGTGGTAGGTGGCCTGGAACGTCTCGAGCAGCTCGTCCCGGCGCGCCTCGTCCACGGGCACCTCGTCCGCGATCAGGACCCAATCCGCGCCCTCGAAATCCTCCATGTTGAAGATCTCGCCGTCGATCGAGGGCGAGTCGTCCACCACGACGAGGATCTCCGTCTGTGGGTTCAGATAGCACCCGGGGCGGAGGAGCAGATCGTCGAGCTCGAAGCGGCGTTCGTCGGCCATTGCCGCGGAGCCTATACCCGGCGGGTGGATGACTCACCCTGCGAGATCGCGCAGCTGACGGTCGATCTCGGCCTCGACGTCGAGCGGCTCCTTGCCCTGCCTGAGGCGGCGTTCGTTGCGCGCCCTCACCAGCTGACGGACCTCTTCCCTGAGCGCGGGGTCGCCCGCGCCCGGCCGGCTGGAGGTGAGCGCGGCAAGCTCCGCCTCGACGTCGAGCGCCTCCTCGCCGCGCGCCTCGCGCCGGCGCGACTTGGCCTCCAGCATCTGGCGGATCTCCTCCTGCGTCTCGGCCGGCGAGGCCGACTGGTCCCTTTCGAACTGGAGGTCGCCGCGTCCGAGGCCCGAGTAGATCCGCCCGCTCCCCCAATAGGACGCCGCGGCGACGAGCACGGCGACGATGGAAACCGCGATAAGAACCGTTCCGAACGCGTCCACAGGGGTAGTTTGACCGCATGTGGAGGCGCTTTCGCCGCAGAACGTTCGCGCCTGGCCGCCCGGTCCTCTATCCGGACCAGATCGGCCTCGCACTGTTCACGGTCATCGCCCTGGCAGTGGGTATCTACGTGGTGGCGCGTTTCCTGTTGTAACCTGCCGGGTAGTCAGTTGACTGACGAGTCAATCAAGAGGAGCAGCAGCAGTGGTCGACTTCACGCTTTCCGACGAGCAGAAGGACATCCGCCAGCTCGCGCACGACTTCGCCGAGAAGGAGATTCGGCCGGTCGCGTGGGAGCTGGACAAGGATTCCACCTTCCCAACGGAGATCATCAAGCAGGCCTGGGAGCTCGGCCTGATGAACAACCACATCCCCGAGGAGTACGGCGGGCCCGGGCTCGACTTCCTCACCGGTTGTCTCATCGAGGAGGAGCTCGGCTGGGGCTGCTCCGGCGTAGGCACCTCGCTGATGTGCAACGGCCTCGCCACGGCGCCGGTCATCCTCGGAGGCTCCGAGGAGGTCAAGAAGGAGTTCCTGGGGCGGCTCACCGAGGAGCCCAAGCTCGCGTCGTTCTGCCTGACCGAGCCGGACGCCGGCTCCGACGTCTCCGGGATGCGCACCACCGCCGTGAAGAACGGCGACAAGTACGTCATCAACGGGACCAAGTGCTTCATCACGAACGGCTCGCACGCCGACTGGTACACGGTCTACGCGAAGACCGACAAGGAGGCCGGCCACCGCGGCATCTCGGCCTTCGTCGTGCCGCGTGAGCTCGACGGCGTGACCGTCGACAAGAAGGAGGACAAGCTCGGACAGCGCGCCTCCGATACGGCGATGATCTCGTTCAACGACGTCGAGATCCCGGCCGAGTACCTGATCGGCGAGGAGAACAAGGGCTTCAAGCTCGCGATGATGACCCTCGACCGCACGCGCCCCGGCGTGGCGGCGATGGCCGTCGGCATCGCGAACGCCGCCTTCGAGTTCGCCCGCGACTACGCCAAGGAGCGCGTGCAGTTCGGCGTGCCGATCGCGATGCACCAGGCGATCCAGTTCATGATCGCCGACATGGCGACCAAGATCGAGGCCTCGCGCCTGATGGTCTGGAAGTCGGCCGTCGAGCTCGACCAGGGCAAGCGCAACACGCTGGTCAGCTCGCACGCGAAGCGCTTCGCCGCGGATTCCGCGATGGAGGTGACCGTCGACGCCGTGCAGGTCTACGGCGGCTACGGCTTCATCAAGGAGTACCCCGTCGAGAAGCTGATGCGCGACGCGAAGATCATGCAGCTCTACGAGGGCACGTCGCAGATCCAGCGGCTCGTGATCGCGCGCGAGGTGCTGATGCCTCGCCGCGTCGAGGAGCCCGCCGCCGCGGCTGCGTAGTTAGTCGTAACAATGTCCGCCAGAGATGGCGGGCAAGAAGCAACGTGACGCGGTCCGGGATGCGGTTGCGCAGGCCGGGGGCATTGAGGAGGCGGTCGCCCCCGGCCGGAAGGCGCAGGACCCGTTCACCGGCGAGCTGCGTCGACGGGCGGTGTTACCGCTGCTCGTCCTCCACCTGATCAACGAGGGCCCGAGCTACGGTAACCAGCTGATGGAGCGGATCGGCGGGATGACCGAGGGCGTTCTCTCGGTGAATCCGAACACGATGTATCCCCTGCTGCGCCGTTTGGAAGAGCGCGGCCTGATCGAGGGTCGGTGGGAGCACCCGGAGCGGCGCTCCCGCCGGTACTACTCGCTGACGGCCGACGGCCGCGCCGAGTACGCCCGGCTCGTGGAGGAGGTGCGCCCCTTCATCGACTCGGTGAAGTCGTCGATCGACGAGATCGTGCGCGAGGTGTACGGCAAGTGAGGCGGGCGAGTGCGCGCGGTGTCCTGCCGCTGACGCCGGGTGATGCGCTCCGGCTGTGGAGCGACGTGGCCAGGTGGCCGACTTTCATTGAGGGGTTCGCTCGTGTGCTCCAGGTGGGCCGCGGCTGGCCCGAGGTCGGGGGCCGCGTCGTGTGGGAGTCCACGCCCGACGGGCGCGGCCGGGTCACCGAGACGGTGGTGGAGAGCGCGCCGGACCGCTTCTCGACTCAGGTCTTCGAGGAAGCGCTGATGGGCACGCAGACGCTGCGCGTGCTGCCGGCGAGCGACGGCTCCGAGGTCGAGCTGAGCCTGGAGTACGAGCTGGCTAAGTACGGCCCCCTCGGCGGGGTGGCCGACGCCCTCTTCATCCGCCGAGCCCTCCGCGACTCGCTCCGCCGAACGCTGACCCGCTTCGCCATCGAAGCCGCCGAAGACGCCCGAACCCTCCCCGACAATCCTGCCTAGGGGTCGTATAGGGACCCCTATCCAGGACTGTCGACGAGGAGGGGCCGGAGTTCCGCCAGCATCAGGCGCCGGTCCTCCATCACGTCCCCGTAGGTGTAGCGGCGGAACTCGTCACCGCGAGCGCGCGCCTCGCGCTCCCGGCGCCGGTCCTGCTCCCAGGCGTGGCGCGAGTTGTGGAACCGGTAGCCGTCGAGCTCGACCGTGAGGCGGCGCTCCGGCCAGCGGCAATCCACTCGCCGGCCGCCGGCCACCCGGTTCGTGAGCGGTAGCGGGAGGTCCTCGTCGCGAAGGAGCTCGAGGAAGCGGCTCTCGAGCTTGCTGAGCGACACACGCACGTCGCCGTGGATGACCCGCCGAAGCTTCCGCGCACCCGGAGTCTGGGGCCGCCGCGCGAGGACTGCCTCGACCATCCTCGGCGTGGTCCCGTAGCGCACGCCGGCCTCATGACAGGCGCGCGCGAGCGCATCCGGGCTCAGATCGGCAGCGATGTCGACCAGGGTTCTCGCGACGGTCGTGACCGGGATCCCGCGAACCTGGGTCACCTCGCTGGCATCGATGAAACGGCATCGGCGCGTGATCACACCCTCGATGCGTCGTTCTGTCCGACAACTGACTTGCGGTGGGGGAGCCGAACCCCTCACGAGCACCCAGACATGTGCCGACGCCAGGCCGCTGAGAACCGCGCCGTCCCCGCCAGCCAGCACGGCTGCCAGGTAGGTCGCGTCCGTGCTGGGGGCCTCGTGCCCCACGCGATACACGCCCGGGTGAACCCGGATCAGGCCACCTCGTCTGACTCGCCCTTGGACCTGCCCCGCCGAGATGCCGACCTGGAGCAACTGCGCGCGCGTGACGACACCATGCCCCGCGCTCGCGATTTGGGCGAGGTCCTCATCGACAGTCCTGGATAGGTGTCGCATATGGACCCCTAAGCAGGACTGTCGATTAACTCGCCCCCGCGGTTCGGGGCTTAGATAGCCTCCGCCGCCATGTTTGTCTTCAAAGCCGCCGTGGTGGGGGCCGGCACGATGGGCGGCGAGATCGCCCAGGTCGTGGCCTCGGCCGGGATTCCAGTCGTCCTCAAGGACGTGAAGCAGGAGTTCGTAGACACGGGCCTCGAGAAGGCCCGCCAGGTGACCGAGGCGCAGCTCGGCAGCCTGGTGAAGAAGGAGAAGATCACGCAGGAGGACGCCGACCGCCAGCGCGAGGAGATGCTCGGCCGCATCACGGGGACCACCGACTACGACGCGTTCGGCGACGTGGACTTCGTCATCGAAGCCGTCCCCGAGCGCATGGAGATCAAGCAGGCGGTCTTCTCAGAGCTCGACGAGGTCACGCCGGGTCACGCGATCCTCGCGTCGAACACCTCGTCGCTGTCGATCACCGAGATGGCGGAGGCCACGCTGCGCCCGGACAAGGTGTGCGGCTTCCACTTCTTCTATCCCGCCTCGATGATGCGGCTGATCGAGGTGATCGAGGGCGACGACACCTCGGACGAGACGCTTCAGGTGGCGTCGAACTTCGCCCAGGCGATCCGCAAGACGGCCGTGCGCTGTGGCGAGGTGCCCGGCTTCGTGGTGAACCGCATCCTCATCTCTGCGATGTCCGAGGTCTGGAAGGTGACCGAGGAGGAGGACCTCGACGTGAAGGACGTCGACAAGGTCATCCAGGAGTCGGGCACGGTGCCGATGGGGCCGTACTACCTCTCCGACCTGCTCGGACTCGACACCGCGCTTCACGTGGCCGAGCACCTCCACGACTCATACGGCGGGGAGCGCTTCGCGGTCTCCGCGCGGATGAAGGAGTTGGTCGAGGCGGGGAACCTCGGCGCGAAGACAGGGAAGGGCTTCTATGAGCACGGCTAGCGCGCAGGGCCTCGGGACGATCGTCGACCGGATGGGTCTGAAGACCCTGGTCGAGTCCTGCCTGGTCCTGGAGGAGGGAGTCGCCTCCGCCAAGGACATCGAGATCGGGATGATGATGGGCGCGGGCATCCTGCCCGGGCCCTTCAGCCGCGCCGACGAGGCGGGGCTCGACACCATCCTGGAGCAGCTCGAACGCGCCCAGTCCGAGTGGGGCGACGCCTTCGAGCCGCCCATCGTGCTGCGCCGGCTCGTGGCGCAGGGGCGGCTCGGCAAGAAGTCGGGCCAGGGCTTCTTCCCCTATCCGCAGCCCGACGCGGGTGACCAGCGCGAGACCGTGCTGCTCGAGACGCGCGGCGACGTGGCAATCGCCTGGCTGAACCGGCCGCCGGCGAACCCGCTCTCGCCGCAGGCGGTGAAGGACCTGATCGACCTCTGGGAGACCGTCGAGGGGAATGCGCGCGCGCTCGTGATCGCCTCCTCGAACATCTTCACGTTCAGCGCCGGTGCGGACATCAAGGAGTTCACGAAGATGTCGCCCGACGCGGAGGGGGCCGACCTCGTCGAGTCGGCGCACCGCTTCATGCGCGGCATGGAGCAGTCCTCCACGGTCACGATCGCCGCCGTCAACTCGATCGCGTTCGGCGGCGGCTGCGAGCTGGCGATGGCGTGCGACTTCCGCATCGCGGCCGAGTCGGCGACCTTTGGGCAGCCCGAGATCAACCTGGGCATCATCCCCGGCTTCGGCGGCACCCAGCGGCTGCCGCGGCTGGTCGGTGAGCCGAAGGCCCTCGAGATGAACCTGACCGGCGACCCGATCGACGCCTACGAGGCGCACCGAGTCGGCCTGGCCAACCAGGTGGTGCCGGACCACGAGCTGTTCGACACCGCCCTGGCCTGGGCGCGCAAGCTCTCCGAGCAGGCGCCGATCGCGGTCGAGGAGATCAAGAAGCGCTCGGCGCAGCCGTCGCTGGACGAGGGCCTGCGCATCGAGGGTGAGGGGTTCGCGCGCGCCTTCGGGTCCGAGGACGCCAAGGAGGGCATCTCCGCTTTCCTCACGAAGCGCCGCCCCAAGTTCCAGGGCAAGTGAAGGCTGCACCCCCCGGTGTGGCCGCCGCGCGCGTCGCGGCGCTGCTTCGCGACGCCCAGCGTGCCGTCGTCCTCACCGGTGCCGGCATCTCGGTGCCTTCGGGCATCCCCGACTTCCGCACGCCCGGGACGGGGCTGTGGGAGAAGGTCGACCCGATGGAGGTCGCCCACATCGACGCCTGGCGGCGCGATCCCGACCGCTTTTGGAGCTTCTACGGGGATCGCTTCGCGTCGCTGGTCGACAAGGAGCCGAACGAGGCGCACTTCGTGCTGGCCGAGCTCGAGCGGCGCGGGCTCGTGCGGGCGGTGATCACGCAGAACATCGATCGTCTGCATCGGCTTGCCGGTAGCGAACGACTCATCGAGGTGCACGGGTCGATCGATCAGAGCGTCTGCATGCAGTGCGGGGGCAAGGTCTCGATTCGCCGCGTGGTGGAGCTGCTGGCCGCTGGTGACGGGGCACCCGTGTGTGAGGCCTGCGTACTGCCGCTGAAGCCCGACGTGGTGCTCTTCGGGGAGCTGCTGCCCGAGCGCGCGCTCGCTGAGGCCCAGGCGCTGGCGATGGACGCCGACCTGATGATCTGCGTGGGCTCCTCGCTCGAGGTCTACCCCGTGGCCGGCCTCCCGGCGATCACCCACGGAGGTGGCGGCCGCCTGGTGCTCATCACGCAAGGCCCAACCCCGTACGACGCCGACGCCGACGTCAAGCTCGACGGCGACGTGGTCTCAGAGCTGCAGGCGGTGCTCGCCGCGCTCTAGGCGCCGAGCCGGTGTCGCCTGAGCGTCTGCTCCATCGCGGCCACGGCTTCCTCCAGCGCGGCTGCGCTCTCGCCGGGGACGGGGCCGTGGAGCGCTTCGTTCGCCGCCGCGGCTATGGCCTCGCGGTGCGTGGCGAGCGACGCGCCGGCTGGGCCGGAGTCCGCGGCTGCGATGCGCGCCGCCAGGAGCGCCTCGATAGCCACGCGCGCCTGGAGGGCGGCTTCGACGAGCCGGCCGGCGTTCAGGTCGGCGCGGGCGCGTAGCACCAGCTCCTCGCAGGCCAGGGCCTGCTCGCGGCCGCCCAGGAGCGCGGCGAAGCGCTCCTCGGGCGCCTCCATCGAGCGGCGCGGGCGCCTCCGTCCCGTGAGCGGAACCTCGCGGGCCTCCCCGTAGCGCCCTTCCACCAGCCCGTCTCCGCTGCCGTAACCGACCCGTGCCACAAGGGCGCGCGAGAGGGAGACCTCCGCCGCGTACGGATCGGCCGCGGCGACGCGATGGGCGTGGAGGGCACGGTTGAGCGTGAGCACGGCGGCCGCGAGCTCGGCATCGAGGTCCACCTGGCCGAGCCAGCCGGTGGCGTCCTCGTCGGTGGCGAAGGGCGCTGACCGAACAACCGTGGCGCGTGCGGTCGGAACCGGCTCCGGGTCGGCCGCCGAGATCGCGCGCGGCCTGCGCCCGCCGATCCGCCTGCGCTCGGGCGCCCCGAGCGTGGTCAGCACCAGCACGCTCTCCACGAGCGCGTCCGCGGCCGGCCTTACGAGGTAGCGCCCGTCTGGGGGTCCCAGAAGGAACCCGAACTCGAGCTGGACGAAGCCGAAGGGGCCTTCGGCGCCCGTGGCGCTACTCGCCCAGGTGGGCGTTGCTGGCGCGCTTCTTGGCGGGCAGCGCGTACTTGGACGGCTTCGTCGGCACGACCGGGTTCTCGATCTCGCCGAGGCGCGTGATGAGGTCGGACCACTGGCCGGGCTTGAGCACCGCGAGCGCCTGCTTCCCGAGCTTCGTGTTCGCGCCGAACATCGGCTGGAAGCCCACGTGGATGTGGTCGTCGTGGTCGCCCATCGCGAGCGTGGTCCCGCCGATCTCGAAGAGGGAGATGATCTGCGCGGGCGCGATCGTGCCCTGGAGCTGCATCAGCCGGCGGACCGTCTGCTCGGTGATCCCGCCGGCGTCCTGGTGGCCGAGGATCGGGATCCCGTTGACCATCGCGATGTCCATTGCGTTGCCGGAGGAGTGATGCGAGACGTTGCCCGAGCTCTTGTAGAAGCCGTGGCCGCACTTCAGCGAGGTGATCGTCGGGCGGAGGCCGGACTCGGCGAGGTAGGCCATGGTCGCGAGCACGCGCCGGTCGATCTGGCCGGAGCGAATGTCGTCACGGCCACACTCGTAGATGTCGATGCGCTCGTCCGAGAGGATGCGCCTCTCGAGCAGCGGCTTCGGCAGCAGCAGGATCTGGCCGATCGACATCGCGCCGGCGCGGTCCTTGCCGTAGAGGACGTTGCGGCCGGAGGCGCGGTAGATGGCGGTGGCCTCGAGCAGCTTCCAGCCGTCGAGGATCGGCTTCGGGTCGATGTTCGGCGCGCCGCGGCCGGCGGGGCGGATCGAAAAGTCGAGGTGCGGCGCCATGCCGGCGACGCTCTGGCCGATGCGGGCGACGATCGTGCCGCCGATCACGCGCGAGCCCTTCTTCAGCGGGCGGAGGCGGACCTTCGAGGGGTCGAGGCCGTAGGGGCGCGAGAAGTAGTTCTTGAAGGTCTCGTACTTGCCGTTCTTGCGTGCCTGCGAGTCGAGCTGCTGCTCGAGTCCGCCGGACTCGCGCGCGCCCGGGACGTCCGGGTGGGCGAACATCCGCTCCTTGACCGGGGTGGAGGCCTCGGTCTGGGCGGCGGGCACGTCACCGCCGCGGTCGCGCGCCTTCGTCTTGTCCGAGGCGTCGAGCTGGCGGCCTGCGGAGGCGGCCTGGTCGGGCGCCGGGTCGGACGCGTTCGCGGCAAGCGCGGTGGCGTTCCGCTTCGGGTCCGTGGCGTCGTGCTTCGGCACCGGGTAGTAGCGCGAGACCTGGCCGAGGTGGGCGTAGGTGTAGCGGTTCCCGTAGACGTCCTGGAGCACGACGTGGCGGCCAAGCTTCTTGTTCTTGCCGATCTTCTTGACGATGCCGTCGTTCACGGCGACGACCGGGGAGCCCTGCTTGGCGAAGATGTCGACGCTGCGGCGGTTGTCGTCCGACTCCACGAGGTGCGCGGCGTTCTCGCCCTTCTGGACGCGCTTCAGCAGCTGCTTCTCGGCGATGTCGTCCGCGTAACGCGCGCGGGCGAAGACGGGGAAGCGGCCCTCGGTGAGCCCGGTGAGCGAGCCGATCACGTCGGCGGGCACGCCGGCGATCAGACGCGCGCGAAGAAGGACGGAGTCGACGTACCAGTCGGCGTGGTTGTAGGCGAAGATCGCGCGGCGGACGTCCTGCTCGTAGCCGGCGGCCTTGAGGTAGCGCGCGGCGGCGAAGATCGCGTCGACCGGGTTGTACGGATCCTTGCGGCCGTCCTTGTTGGCGTCGGTCCCGTACATCTTCCACGTGGGCGGCATGAACTGCATCCACCCGAGCGCGCCCGCGGAGGAGACGTTCAGGTTGCGGCCGTAGTCGGTCTCGATCTCGTTGATGGCGGCGAGGACCTCCCAGCGCACGCCGTACTCGATGCCGGCGGCCTGGTAGATCGAGAGGAGGAAGGGCGGCACCCGGAACTTGCGGATGATGAAGTTCGGGACCCCGGTCGCGGTGGACGGTCCGGGAAGCACGTCGGTGAAGCCGGGGTTGCTCTGCGTCGGAGTGCCGTCGGCGTTCCGGAGCGGCGAGCGACGTCCGCGACGCTTCGCCTTGTCAGCCTCATCCTGTGCTCGAGACTTGATGTCGCCGCTGAGCTCGCCGCTCTCGCCCTGCTTGTCCTGGACGCGGCGGCCGGAGCTCGAGTGCTCCTGCTCGGAACCGCCGCCGGCGCTGGGGCCGGAGTCAGGCTTGTCCGTCGTAGTTGGCGCGTCGGTGCCGGTGTTCGGAACGTCGGTGCCAGTGTCCGGTGTGGTGGGCGTCGTGGGCGGAGCGACCTGCGGGCCCGGCAGCTGGATGTCGTCGAGCGTCGCTCCGGGCGGCACGTCGACGGTCACGGGCACGACCTCGCCCGAGGGAAGCTGGACGTAGACGGTCTGCGTCTGGGCAGCCGCAGGGAACGTCAGCGCGGTGAGCGCGGCCACAGCAAGAAGGCCTGCCGCCAGCAGGAGCGTGATAACGCGCGTCTTCATCCGTGCTCTTACAGAATCTCCCTCGGGGTGCCGCAGACGACCGTGCGCGAGCGCGCACGCGTTTTCATCGCCTGCTGCGAAGTCAACGCTACTTGAGGGCTTTGTGGTGCGCAACGGGGAACCGTGGGGTCGGGACGAGCCTTCTGCTCGCAGGTTGTATCGACCGCCTCTGCCCATAACTTCAACATGCCCCTCCCGCAGGCTGGACACTCCCACCCCGCAGCTCCCTCGCGTCCAGTAGCGGGATTGTTCCTCGACAGCGCCTGATCAAACGTACATAAAGCTCGACCTGAGCCTTAGGGTCGCTCATTTGGAGCTCCCGCGGCGTCCCGGCGAGGGGCCTTGATGTAGCCTGCCGCGCGATGGCGACCCCAGAGCAGGACCAGAGCTTCGTCGACCGTGTCTCGCGCCAGGGAGAGGAGGCGCTCGGCAAGATCGCCGAGGAGCTGATCTCGAATCCGGTCGTCAACTCGGCGATCGCCAAAGCCTTCGAGACTCGCGAGAAAGCTGTCCAGGCGCAGGAGGTCGCAATGGGAGCGCTCAACCTACCGTCGGCCGCCGACATCGAGCGGGTGACGCGCCGGCTGCGCTCGGTGTCGCAGCGCCTCGAGGGCATCGAGGACTCGATCGACCGGCTGGACGAGCGAGTCGCCGGAGCTTCGGGCGCCTCGGGCGACGACCGCCTGGCGCGCATCGAGTCGCGGCTCGACGAGATCACGCGCGACATCGCAGCGCTCGCCACGCTCCTGGCCCCGGGCGGAGAGCCGATGCCGCGGGCGCAGGAACGGCTCACGGTCACGGATAGCTGACCGCCGCGTAGCCGGCCTCGCCGATCCGCACGCCCAGTTCCTCCAGCTCCTCCTGAGTCATCCGCCCTGAGCCGTTCGCGCTCGCCGCGTCGGTAACGCCAAGGACGCACGCCGCCGCCACCCCGTGGCGCGCGGCGATCTGCAGGATCGTGGCCGCCTCCATCTCGACGGCGGCAGCGCCCTCGGCGGCCCAGGCTCTGGCCGTCTCCTCGCGCGGGTCGTAGAAGAGGTCGCTGCTCACGACCGTCGCGGGCCGGGCGCCGGCCTCGACGAGCCGGGCGAGCATGTCGGGGTCGGGCTCGAGCGGTACGCCCGCGCCGAGCGCGGCGCTCGTGCCGTCGGCGGGAAGCACCCGCTCGGCCGCCACGAGCGTGCCGAGCCCCAGCTCCGGGTCGAGCCCTCCGCAGGTCCCGATCCTCACGAGCTGGGTGGCGCCCAGGGCGATCAGCTCCTCGCAGACGATCGCGGCGCTCGGGCCGCCCATGCCGGTGGCCTGGACGGTGAGCGGCCGGCCGTCGGGCGCGGTTCCGGTGTAGCCCCATAGTCCGCGCGCGTGGTTGAACATGCGCGGCGGCGTGTCGAGCAGCGCCACAGCCACCGCGAGCGCGCGCCCGGGGTCGCCGGGGAGTAGGACTCGCTCGGCCAGCTCTGCGGCCGGCCGCAGGTGGTTGGGACGGACCTGGTGCTGAAGGGCCAAGGGGGAGTGGAGAGTAGTGAGGGCGGGGTAACCTCCGGGCCACATGCCAAAGCCAGCCGACAACCTCCGCGAGGCCGTCGAGCGAACCGTCGACGCGACGCTCGGCTCGGCGGAGCGAGGGCGCTCCGCGGCGCAGGGCGCGCTCGACGACCTGGTGGACTCGGTCGAGGAGCTCCGCAAGGGCGCCGAGGACCGGCTCGCACGCGGCCGCCGCTCCGTGGCCGAGGCGATCGAGGGGCGCCGCCCGGCGACCCATGAGGACATGGAGGAGGTGCGCGCCGAGCTTCGCGCGATCGGCCGCCGCCTGGACGCGATCGAGGAGCGGCTCCCGAAGAAGCGCAGCAGCGGCTCCTCCTCGAAGCGCACCAGCAAGTCCTAGTGGCCGGCCGCAGGGTGCTGATCACCGGCGTCGGGAGCCAGGTGGGAAGCCTGCTCGCGGCGCGGCTCGACCAGGACCCAGACGTCGAGCACGTCGCCGGCCTGGACACGCGCCGCCCGAAGGTCGCGCTCGAGCGCCTCGAGTTCATCGAGGCCGACATCCGCGACCGGCGGATCGCCGAGCTGATCCCCGCCACGCGCGTGGACACGCTCGTCCACGAGCAGATCGTCAGGCAGCCGGGTCCGGGGATGTCGTCGCGCGCGATGCACGACATCAACGTGATGGGCACGCTCCAGCTGCTCGCCGCCTGCGAGCGCGTGCCCACGCTGGGGACGATCGTGGTGCGCGGCTCCGCGGGCGTCTACGGCGCCGAGCCGCACGCTCCCCAGTTCTTCACGGAGGAGATGGCGCGGATGTATCCGCTGCGGACACGCTTCCAGCGCGACGTGGCCGAGATCGAGACCTACTTCGACACCTACGCCGGCCGCCACAGCGGCGTGAGCTGCACGATGCTGCGCTACCAGCCGGCCATCGGGCCGGGCCTCCGTACGCAGATCACGCGCTACCTGTCGCAGCCGGTCTGCCCTACCTACATGGGCTTCGACCCGCGCATCCAGCTCGTGGACATCGACGACGCGCTCGAGGCGCTCGTAGCGGCGGTGAAGAACCCGGTACAGGGAGCGGTGAACGTGGCGGGCCCGGGCACGATCGGGCTCGCGCGGATGATCCGGCTCGCCGGGAAGCGGGCGCTGCCGATCGCGTCGCCGCTCTTCGGCGCCGTGACCTCCACCGGCCAGCGGCTCGGCCTCGACGCCCAGTCGGAGGACTTCCAGCGGCTGCTCCGCTACGGGCGCGGCGTGGACACGCGGCGGCTCACCGAGGAGATCGGCTACACGCCCGTCCACTCGACGGTCGACGCGGTCCAGAGCTGGGCCGAGCACGCGAGGGCGGCGGCGTGATCCCGGGCGGCGACGTCGTGCCCACGGCGATCGCCTTCATGCGCCGCATGCGCGCCGGGCTCGAGAGCGGGCTCGAGCTGCCCGAGGCGCTCACGCGGGGCGCCACGGCCCTTCCCAGTGACGCGCGCGAGACGCTCGCGCGCATCCTCGAGCGGCTGGAGGGCAACTACTCGGAGGACGAGTGGGGCTTCGACGAGGACTTCGCGGAGCTCGTGGAGCCCTTCTTCGCGTTCCTGTTCGACTCCTGGTGGCGGGTGCAGGTGGACGGCGTCGAGCGCGTGCCGGCGCACGGGCGCGCGCTGCTCACCGCCAACCACGCGGGCATCCTGCCCTGGGACGCGACGATGATCTCCGTTGCGCTGCTGCGCGAGCACCCGCTGCCTCGCCACGCGCGCTTCCTCGTCCTCAACTGGGCCTTCGACCTGCCCTGGATCTCCGGCGCGATGCGCAAGGTCGGCGGCGTGGTGGCGTCGCCGCACAACGCCATGCGGCTGCTCGAGCAGGACCACCTCGTGGCCGTCTTCCCCGAGGGCGTGAAGGGAACCGGCAAGCCGTACTCGGAGCGTTACCGGCTCCAGCGCTTCGGGCGCGGCGGCTTCGTCGAGATCGCACTTCGGACCGGCGCGCCCATCGTGCCGGTGGCCGTGGTCGGGAGCGAGGAGATCTACCCGAAGCTCGCGGACCTGCCGGCGGTGGCGTGCCTGATCGGGGCGCCGTACTTCCCCGTGACCCCGACCTTCCCGCTGCTGGGACCGCTCGGCGTCGTGCCGCTGCCCTCGAAGTGGCGCATCGAGTTCCTCGAGCCGATCGAGACCGCCTCGTACGGTCCCGAGGCCGCTGAGGACCGGGCGCTCGTGCTGGAGCTGTCAGAGCAGGTTCGCGGCCAGATCCAGCAGGCTCTCTACGCGAACCTCGTACGCAGGGGTCCCGCCTTCATTTAATCGGCGCTCACGGCCGATATCAGACGTTGATGCGGTTTCTCGCCGTCCTGATGGCGGCCACTGTCCTTGCGCTGCTCCCGGCCGCGGCCCTCGCCGCGCCCGGCGACCCCTGGGTCGCCTACGTCGCGAACTCCGTGGTCACGAAGCAGTCCGCGCCGTCCGCGGTGATCCTCAGGGCCAACCCCGCCACGGGCGGGCTCGTGGAGATCTCGCGCAACGGCGCGCAGGGCGACCTCTTCCGCCACCCGTACGACATAGCGGTGGCCGCCGACGGCAGCCTGCTCGTGGCGGACATGGGCGCCTACGCGACCCCGACGGACCGCAGCGCCGACGGCCGCATCGTGCGCGTGGATCCCGTGACCGGCCACCAGTCGCTCCTCACGCAGGGGAACCTGCTGGTGGACCCGGCCGGCATCGCGCTCGCCCCGGACGGGCTCATCTACGTGGTCGAGAACGTCGGCACGCTCGGCACGCCGAGCGTCGTGAGCGTGAACCCGGTCACGGGAGCGCAGACGCTCGTGACCCAGGGCGGCCAGCTCTGTTACCCGTTCGGCATCGCCGTGCACCCGGACGGCTCGCTGCTCGTCACGAACTACGGCGACTTCAACGACGGCACCACGATCATCAACTGCACCTACGACTTCGGGGCGGTCGTGCGGATCGACCCGGTGACCAAGGACCAGAGCATCCTGTCGAGGAACGCGCCCGAGTGGGGCAACCTGCTCCGCAACCCGCTCGGGCTGGCCGTCGAGCCGGGCGGCGGCATCCTGGTCGTGAACCAGAATGGCGGCACGGCGCTGGTGTCGGTGAGCCGGGCGACCGGCGTACAGGCGGCCCAGACGCCGAACACCGCGACCGACCGCATCGTGCTCCCGCAGCGCCCGGCCCTGACCCCGGACGGAGACGTCGTGCTGAGCGACTTCACGCTCGACGACCTCGAGGGCGGGCTCGTGTCCGTGGACCTGCCCGACGGCTCACAGAGCATCCTGCGCCAGTCGAGCCAGCTCTTCAACAACCCGCTTGGCGTCGCGGTCGTGACGAACCGCCCGCCCGCTGCGTCGCTGTCGGTCGGCCCGACGGTCGTGGCGGTCGGCAAGCAGGTGAGCCTCGACGCGTCCGGCTCCTCGGACCCCGAGCACCTGCCACTCCGCTACGAGTGGGATCTCGACGGCAACGGCAGCTTCGAGACCGCCGGCGGCAGCGCGCCCACCGTCACGCGCGCGTATGAGTCGAGCAGGACGTTCACGGCGAACGTCCGGGTCACCGACCCGCACGGTGCGACCGCCACGGGCGGCGCTCACGTGCGAGTCGACGGGATCAAGCCCGTCATCAGCGCCCTGCGCGTGCGCGGCTCGACGATCAGCTACCGGCTCTCGGAGCCGGCACGCGTGACGGTGCGGCTCCAGCGGCTCAAGGGGAAGCGCTGGCGCGGCGTCCGGACGCTCCGCCAGAACGGCCGCGCCGGGAAGAACCGGCTGAAGGTGCAGTCACGCGCGCGGGTGGCCAAGCGCGCCCCGAGCGTGCGCTACCGCGCTGAGGCGGTCGCGGTGGACGTGGTGGGCAACCGCTCGGCGCGCGTGCGCCTGCGTGTGTCGGCCGCGGCCGCGAGGCGCCTCGTGCGCCGCTAGAAGTGCACGCCGCGCAGTAGGTACGCCATCGCGACGGCCTCGGTCGACATCTCGCTGTCGTCCTTCTTGGCGTCGGCGGGCTCGGGCTTCCTGTCGCCGTCCTTGCCGTCCTTGCCGTCGCCGTCGCCGTCCTTCCTCTTCCCCTTCGACGCGCTCGAGTCGGGGAACAGGTTGTAGGCCTGGTTCAGGACGAGGTCGACGGTCTTCGGCGACACCGCGTAGAGCACCTCGCCGAACGTCCCGAGCCGCGAGGCCAGGCGCTTCGGCTTGTCGATCATCGCGTCGCAGAGCATCTGCCCGGCCTCCTCCGGCGTGAGCGTGGGGAAGGCCTTGTAGATGTCTGTCGGCGCGATCATCGGGGTGCGCACGAGCGGCATGTAGATGGTCGTGAACTTCACGTTGTCCTCGACCACCTCGGGCGCGGTGCAGCGCGAGAAGGCGTCGAGCGCGGACTTCGACGCCACGTAGGCGGAGAAACGCGGCGTGTTCGTCTGCACCCCGATCGAGCTCACGTTGATGATGTGTCCCGACTTCCGCTCGCGCATCCCGGGGAGGAACGCGAGGATGAGCTTGAGTGCGCCGAAGTAGTTCAGCTGCATCGTTCTCTCGAAGTCGTGGAAGCGGTCGTAGGAGCGCGCCACCGAGCGTCGGATCGAGCGGCCCGCGTTGTTCACGAGCACGTCGACGCCGCCGTGCTGCTCGAGCACCTCGGCGGCCAGCCGGTCGATGTCCTCGAGGTCGGACAGGTCGGCGGGGTGCACGTGCGCCGTGCCGCCGCGCTCCTCGACCTGCTTCGCCACCTCCTCGAGCTTCTCGCGCGTGCGCGAGACGAGCAGGACCTCGCCGCCGGCCTCGCCCACCCTGAGCGCGGTCTCGAGGCCGATACCGCTCGAGGCGCCCGTGATCAGCACCCGCTTGCCCTTGATGACGCTGGCGAGCGTGCGGTCGCGGAACAGGTCGGGATCGAGGTTGCGCTCCCAGTAGTCCCATAGCCGCGCCGCGTAGGTCGAGAGCGGCGGGACCGCGATCCCGGTTCCGCTGAGCGCGCGCTGCGCGTCGCGCGCGTCGAACTTCGCCTTGAAGTCGCGGTTCTCCATCGCGGCCGGCGGGATGCCGAGGTCGCGATAGAGCTGGTTGCGGATCTTCTTCACCGTCGGCAGTGCCTTCAGCCCGGCGCGCACCTGCTTCGGCACCACGTTCGTCAGGTTCTGGTCGATGCGCATCGCGAACTGGGGCGCGTGCGCCGCCTTGGCGAACTCGTTGAGGGCGCCGCCCACGCTCATGGGCTCCGGGTTCACCAGGTGGAAGGTGTCGCTCGGGAGGTCACCGTCCGCGATGTGCGCGATGTGGTCCATCGCGCGCGCCACGAAGTCCACCGGCACGATGTTCGTCTGCCCGCCCTCCGGGCCCGCGAGCGGGAACCACTCCGGCAGCGCGTGGCGCAGCTTCTGGAGCAGCTTGAAGAAGTAGTAGGGACCGTCGATCTTGTCCATCTCGCCGGTCTCCGAGTGACCGACGACGATCCCCGGCCGGAACACGAGCGTCTTCGCCTCCACGCCCTCGCGCACCAGCCGCTCGGCCTCGTACTTGGTGCGGTGGTAGTGGTGGGGCAGCTTCTGCCCCTCGTCGAACATGTCCTCCTGGAACACGCCGTCGTAGTTTCCGGCCACCGCGATCGAGCTGATGTGGTGGAAGCGCCCGACGTCCTGCGAGTTGGCGAACTCGATGACGTGCTTGGTGCCCTCGACGTTCGCGCGCTCTGAGGACTCCTCGTCCGCCTCGACGTCGTAGACGGCGGCCAGGTGGAAGAGGTGGTCGACCTTCTCGTCGAAGCCCTCGACGCCAAGGCCCGGCTTCGAGAGGTCCCCGGTCACCGGGACGATCCGGCCCTCGTCGGCGCCGAGGCGCTGAATGAGCGCGTCGAGCTTCCCGCGCGACCCCTCGCGCACCAGGGCGTAGATGGTGCCCTCGCGCTTCAAGAGCTCGGCGACGAGATGCCTACCGATAAAGCCCGTTGCGCCGGTGACGAAGTAGTTCAACGATCCTCCCAAGACGTGTGCCAGCGGAGTCTATGCCGAGGCCGCCACAATCAGTGCCCGTGGCGGAGCCCCTCTCACTGAAGGAAGCTGCCGAGCGCGTGGGCGTGACGCCCGCGACGCTGCGCCGCTGGGCGCGCGAGGGCCTGATCCCGGAGAAGGACGGCACGGGCGAGTGGACCACCACCGCCGTCGCGCACGCGCGGATCGTGCAGCGGCTCCGCGACCGCGGCCACACGCTCGACCAGATCAGGGAGGCCGGCAAGGAGGGCCGGCTCGCGTACGGCTACATCGAGGACATGTTCGGCGTGGACCGCCCGCACCGGACGCTCGAGGAGGCGTCGGAGCTCACCGGGCTGGAGCCCGCGCTGATCGAGCGCTTCTGGACGAGCATCGGGCTTCCCGCCACCGGGCTCGAGGAGCTCACCGACGAGGACATCCAGGCGCTCCACTATGTCGCGGCGGTGCTCGACGCCGGCTTCCCGCTGGTGGCGTTCCTTCAGCTCGCCCGCGTGTACGGCCAGGCGCTCTCGCAGATCGCCGACGCGGAGGTGCGGCTCTTCCACCTCTATGTCCACGAGCCGCTGATCCGCGATGGCGTGCCGGGGCTGGCGATGGCGGAGGCGATGGAGGACCTGGCGCGCAACCTGCTGCCGCTGGCGTCGCCGACTATGGACTACATCCACCAGCGCTTCCTCCAGCACTTCGTGGAGCAGGACGTGGTCGGGCACATGGAGTCGGAGCTCGGGGAGGAGGACGTTGCGCTCGGCCGGATCCGCATCGCGATCGCCTTCGCCGACCTCGCGGGCTACACGCGCTTCACAGAGGAGGAGGGCGAGGAGGAGGCGCTGTCGTCGGTGGAGCGGTTCGTCGAGGGCGTCCAGAACACGCTGCCGGACGACGCCCGTGTGGTGAAGACGATCGGCGACGAGGTCATGGTCGTCGGCCAGGACGTGAGCGCGCTCGTGGACTGGGCGGTGGGGTTCACCTCGCTGTTCGACGAGCGCCCGGAGCCGCGCATCGGCGTCCACTACGGCACGACGCTCTACCGCGACGGCGACTACTTCGGGCGCGACGTGAACCTGACCTCGCGCGTGGTGGCGCGGGCGCGCGGCGGAGAGGTGCTCGTGAGCGACAGCGTGGTGGAGGCGGTGAGCGCGTCCCACCTCGACTTCGAGCCGATCGGGCAGGTGAAGCTGAAGGGCTTCGAGGAGCCGCGCCAGCTCTGCCGCGCGGTGCGGCGGGAGGAATGAGCGAGCCGGTCCTCGAGGCCGCCCGCCAATCCGGCCTGATCACGCCGGGGCAGCCTCTGCTGGTGATGGTCTCCGGCGGGGGCGACTCGGTGGCGTTGCTCGACATCGCTCACCGCCTGGGCGCCCACGTCTCCGTCCTCCACGTGAACTACGGGCTCCGAGAGGGCGCCGCCGCGGACGAAGCCCTCGTCCGCGAGCTCGCTACCCGTCTCTCCGTGCCACTGCATGCGCACAACGTGACCCTTCCGGCTGGGAACACGCAGGAAAACGCGCGCGATGCGCGCTATGCCCTCGCGGAACGCGTCGCCGTGGGCGACTACGCGGCCGCCCACACCGCCTCCGACCAGGCCGAGACGGTCCTCTACCGCCTCGCCGTATCGCCCGGCTCGCGGGCGCTTCACGGGATGGCGTCACGCCGCGGGCGGCTGGTGCGGCCGTTCCTGGCGGTGACGCGCGACGAGCTCCGCGACTACCTCCGTGCCCGCGATCTGGACTGGCGCGAGGACCCCTCGAACGCCGACCGCCGCTTCGCGCGCGCCCGCGTGCGCCACGACGTGCTCGACGCGCTGCGCGAGCTCTCGCCCGCGGCGGAGCGGACGATCGCGGAAACCGCGCGCCAGCTCCGCGACGAGGCGGATGTGCTGGACGCAGCCGTCAGCGACGCGCTGAAGGAGCTCGGAGCGGGCCGAGCTGTTGCACTCGATGCTCTCCGCGAGCACCCGCCCGCCCTCCAGCGCCTCGTCTTGCGCCACCTCGCGGAGCAGGCCGCTCCGCGCTCGCTCTCGCGCCAGGAGGCCGACGCGTTGCTTGGGCTCGGCGGTGAGGGCACCAAGTCCGTGGACCTGGGCGGCGGATTGCGTGCCGTGTCCGAGTACGGGACGCTCCGCTTCACCCGCTCGCCAGACGCCGCGCCGCCGGAGCCGGTCGAGCTCCCGGTCCCCGGTCGCGCCCGCTTCGGCGACTGGGAGCTCGAGGCCAGCACAGACCGGCCCGGCGACGTCGCCGTCACCAACCTCGGCTCCGTCGTAACGGTGCGCGCCTGGCGCGACGGTGACCGCATGCGCCCAGCCGGCCTGGGCGGCACGAAGTCGCTGCAGGACCTCTTCACGGACCGCAAGGTCCCACGCGCGCTGCGCCGCACCCTGCCCGTGGTCGAAACAGGCGACGCAATCGTCTGGGTCGCCGGCGTGGCGGTGGACGAACGCTTCGCGGCGGACGAAGGAGCGCCGGGCGCGGTATCGCTGAGCGCTCGATCAACGGCGCGCTGAGGGGGCCCTACTCCGTCCCGAAAACCCGGTCGCCCGCGTCGCCCAGCCCGGGGCGGATGTAGGCGTTCTCGTCGAGCTGGCGGTCCACGGCGGCGGTGAAGATCGGCACGTCGGGGTGGTGCTCCTCCACGGCCTTGAGGCCCTCCGGGGCCACGACCAGGCACACGAGCGCCAGCGTGCGGGCGCCGGCTGCCTTCAGTCGGTCGAGGGCGTGGACCGCGCTACCGCCTGTGGCGAGCATCGGGTCGACGACGAAGACGTGCGCCTCGGCGAGGTTCGGAGGGAGGCGCTCGTAGTAGTCGACGGGGCGGTGCTCCTCCTCGTCTCGGTAGACGCCGACGTGGCCGACGCGGGCGCCGGGCAGCAGGCGCAGGAAGCCCTCCACCATCCCGAGGCCCGCGCGCAGCACCGGCACGATCGTGATCTCGTTGGGGAGCCGGGAGCCGGTCGTCTCCTCGAGCGGGGTGGCGATCTCGACCTCGGTGACGGGCAGGTCGCGGGCGGCCTCGACTGCCAGGATCGCGGACGCCTCGAAGAGCGCCTGGCGGAACTCGCCGAAGCCGGTGGACCGGTCGCGCATGACCGTCAAGCGATCGGCCAGGACGGGGTGGTCGACCACCATGAGTCGCTGCGGCATGGTGCGACGATAACCTCGCGGCGACTTTGGATGACTTGATGCGCAACGTGGAGCTGAAGGCGCGCGACCCGGACCCGGCGCGCTCGCTCGAGCGCGCGCTCGCGCTCGGCGCCGAGGACAAGGGCGAGCTCCGGCAGCGCGACACCTACTTCAAGGGCGCGAGCGGCCGGCTGAAGCTGCGCGAGCAGGAGGTCAAGGGGTCGCCCTTCTGGGACGAGTTGATCGAGTACTCGCGCCCGGACAGGACCGACGCGCGGACGAGCTCCTACCAGCGCGTGCCCGTGGCGGACTCCGCGCCGTTGCTCGCGGCGCTCGATGACGCCTACGGGACGCTCGTGACCGTCACGAAGCGCCGCCGCCTCTTGATCTGGGAGGGCGTGCGAATCCACCTCGACGAGGTCGAGGGCCTTGGCAGCTTCCTCGAGCTCGAGGCCGTCGCCGAGCCGGGCTCGGACGACCTGAGCGACGAGCACGCGAAGGTCGCGCGGCTCCGCACGGAGCTCGGGATCGACGACTCGAATCTCGTGGCGGCGAGCTATTCCGACCTCCTGCTGCGAGAGAGCGGTGACAGCCGCTCCGCGGAGGAGCTGCTGGCGGCCGCCGAAGAGGTCATGCGGAGCGCCTACGTGCCCTACTCGAAGTTCCCGGTCGGCGCCGCCCTGCGCGCGGCCGACGGGAGCATCCACGTGGGCTCGAACATCGAGAACGCCTCCTACCCGCAGGGCCAGTGCGCGGAGACCTCCGCCATCGGCGCCCTCCACGCGGCCGGCCATTCGCACATCTCCGAGGTGGCGGTGGTGGCCGAGCGGATGGAGTTCTGCCCGCCCTGCGGAGGCTGCCGCCAGCGACTCGCCGAGTTCGCGAGCGAGGGCACCCTCGTGCACCTGGGCAGGCCGGGCGGACCGCGCCAGACGACGACGGTGGGCGAGCTGCTGCCGTTCGCGTTCGAGCTCGATCCGCCCGAATGAGCCACGCCGAGGCGGCTGAGGTCCTCACCGAGCGGGCCGGACTGCGCCCGCGTGTGGGGGTGGTGCTGGGCTCGGGGCTCGGCGCCGTGGCCGACGCGGTCACAAACCCGACCAACATCGACTACGCGGACCTGCCCGGCTTCCCGCGCACGACGGTGGCGGGGCACGGCGGCCAGGCCGTGCTCGGCAGCATCGGCGAGGTGCCGGTCGCGGTGCTGCAGGGCCGCGCTCACGTCTACGAGGGCGGCGACCTCGACGCCATCCGCGTGCCGATTCGCGCCCTGCGCGCCGCCGGCGCCGAGATCCTCGTGCTCACGAACGCCGCCGGCTCGCTGCGGGCCGAGGTCGGGCCCGGACGGCTCATGCTGATCACCGACCACATCAACCTGAGCGGGGTGAACGTGCTCGCGGGGCCGAACGACGACGCGATCGGCCCGCGCTTCCCGAGCCTGCGCGACGCCTACGACCCGGAGCTCCGCGAGCGCCTCCGCGGCGCGGCGGACGAGCTCGGCACCGAGCTGGCGGAGGGCGTGTACCTGGCCGTCGCCGGGCCGACCTTCGAGACGCCCGCCGAGATTCGTGCGTATGGAGTGCTGGGCGCCGACGCGGTCGGCATGTCCACCGTGCACGAGACCGCCGTGGCGCGCCACTGCGGGCTGCGGGTCGCGGCCGTGTCGGCGATCAGCAACCTCGCCGAGGGGATGTCCGACCGGCCGCTCAGCCACGAGCAGACGCTGCACGACGCCCAGCGCGCCGCCGACGACCTCGCCCCGCTGCTCGTCAGGTTCGTGGAGGGGCTCGCGGACTGATGTACGTGCCCGACCTGATTCGCACCAAGCGCGACGGCGGCGAGCTGAGCGAGGACGAGATCCGGGCGCTCGTCACGGGCATCACCGACGGCAGCGTGAGCGACGCGCAGGTGGGCGCGCTTGCGATGGCGATCGTGCTGCGCGGGATGACGGCCGCCGAGCGAATCGCGCTGACGGGCGCGATGCGCGACTCCGGCGACGTGCTCGACTGGTCGGACGCCGGCCTGCCCGGCCCGGCGCTCGACAAGCACTCGACGGGCGGCGTCGGCGACAAGGTGAGCCTGCTGCTGGCGCCGATCGTGGCCGCCTGCGGCGGCGCGGTGCCGATGATCTCCGGCCGCGGCCTCGGCCATACGGGCGGCACGCTCGACAAGCTCGAGTCGATCCCCGGCTACGACACGACGCCCGAGCCGGACGCGCTGCGCGGCGCCGTGGCGAGGGCGGGCGCCGCGATCGTCGGCCAGACCGCCCGGCTCGCCCCGGCCGACCGGCGCCTCTACGCGATCCGCGACGCCACCGGCACGGTCGAGTCGATCCCGCTGATCGTGGCCTCGATCCTGTCGAAGAAGCTCGCCGCCGGGCTCGACGCGCTCGTGATGGACGTCAAGGTGGGCTCCGGCGCGTTCCTGCCCGGCCGCGAACAGGCCGAGGAGCTGGCCCGGACGATCGTGGAGGTGGCGAACGGGAACGGCCTGCCCACAGCGGCGCTCCTGACCGACATGGATCGCGTGCTCGGCCGCACGGCGGGCAACGCAGTCGAGGTGCGCGAGTCGATCGACGAGCTGACCGGCGTGGCGAGCGACGAGCGCCTCCGCGAGGTGACGCTCGCGCTGAGCGCGGAGCTGCTCGTGCTGGGCGGCCTGCAGCCCGACGCGGCCGCCGCGCGCGAGGCCGCGGAGCGGGCCCTGGATGGTGGCGCGGCGGCCGAGCGCTTCGCCGCGATGGTGAGCGAGCTGGGCGGGCCGGCCGACATCCTCGAGGCGCCCGACAGGCACCTGCGTACGGCGGCGCTGACGGTGGAGGCCGCGCCGGCGGAGGCGGGTGTTGTGAGCGCCGTGGACGTCCGCGCGGTGGGGCTCGCCGTGGTCGCCCTCGGCGGCGGGCGGACGCGCGAGGACGACCCTGTCGACCACGCCGTCGGCCTGACCGAGGTGGCGGCCCCGGGCGAGGAGGTGGCCCCGGGCGGCCGCCCGCTCGCGCTGGTGCACGCGACGGACGAGGACAGCGCGCGCCGCGCGATCGACGCCCTCCGCGCCGCGTACACGCTCGGCGACGACGCACCGAAGGAGCTCCCGCCCGTGCTGGGAACGCTCCGATGACGTCGACAGTCCTGGATAGGGGTCCTATACGAACCCCTAGGCAGGACTGTCGGTCCGGGAGCGGGGTCGGCGGATGACCGACGGCGTGCCGAAGGCCGAGCTCCACGTGCACCTCGAGGGCACCGCGCCGCCCGACCTGATCCGCCGGATCGCCGAGCGCAACGGGCTCGAGGTGCCCGAGGGCACGTTCGCCGACCCGGACCGGTTCGCCTACCGCGACTTCCTCGACTTCCTCGACACCTACGACAAGGCGGCGAGCGTCATCCGCACCGGCGAGGACTACCGCGACATCACCTACGAGTACCTCGTGAAGTGCGCCGCCGAGGGCGCCATCTACGTGGAGCTCACGGCCTCCCCGGACCACGCCAGGCTGGTCGGCCTGACCGACGAGGAGCACATCGACGGCATCGCTCGCGGCATCGACGACGCCCGCCGTGACAGCGGGATTGAGGGCCGCATCCTCATCTCCTGCGTGCGCAACTTCGGCGTGGAGCCGGCCCTGCGCGTGGCCCGCTACGCCGCCGAGCGCCCGCACCCCTACATCGTGGGCTTCTCGATGGCCGGCGACGAGGAGAACTACCCGCCGGGCGCCTACGCGGAGGCCTTCGAGATCGCCGCCGCGGCGGGGCTCGGCTGCAGCGTCCATGCCGGCGAGTGGGCCGGCCCCGAGAGCGTGCGTGAGGGGCTCGCGCTGCCCGTCTCGCGCATCGCCCACGGGGTCCGCTCGGTCGAGGACCCGGCGCTCGTCGAGGAGCTCGCCCAGCGCGGCATCTACCTCGAGTGCTGCCCCACCAGCAACGTCGTGCTCGGCATCTACCCGAGCTACGAGGAGCACCCGCTGCCCCGGCTCCTCGAGGCCGGCGTGCGGGTCACGCTCGGCTCCGACGACCCGCCCTACTTCGGTGCCTCGATCGGCGGCGAGTACGCGGTTTGCCGCGAGCACTTCGGCCTCACGGACGACGATCTGCGAGCCATAACGCGGACCGCTCTAGAGGCCGCATTCTGCGAAAAAACACTCAAAGAGCGGTTAAAACAAACGGTGTAGGCTGGCCGAGCCCCTGACCCAACGAGGAGACTTAACCGTGCGCATTTCCTTCCGCCTCAGCTTGCTCGCGCTACTCGCAGCGCTTGCCCTTGTAGTCGCCGCCTGTGGCGGTGACGACGAGAAGAGCAGCAGTAGTGGCAGCGGCTCGAAGGACAAGCAGGCGAAGTCCATCAAGGCCGGCGTCGTGACCGACATCGGCGGCCTGAACGACCGCTCGTTCAACTTCCTGGCCAACAAGGGACTCGAGGACGCCAAGTCCGAGCTCGGTGTCGAGGGCCGCGTGCTGATCTCGAAGTCCAACGGCGACTACGTGCCGAACCTGACGACGCTCGCCACGCAGCAGTTCGACCTCAGCGTCTCGGTCGGCTTCCTCATGGGCGACGCGACCAACACGGTCGCCAGCAAGTTCCCCGACGCGAAGTTCGCGATCGTCGACTTCCCGGCGTCGGCGCTGAAGGACAAGCCGAAGAACGTCGAGGGTCTCCTCTTCAAGGAGCAGGAGGCGGGCTACCTCGCCGGCTACCTGGCCGGGCTGTGGGCCAAGGACAACGGCGCGAAGGTCGTCTCGACCGTCGGCGGCCAGAAGATCCCGCCGGTGGACCACTACATCGCGGGCTTCCAGGCGGGCGCGAAGGCGGCCAACCCCGGGATCAAGACGCTGAACGGCTACTCCCAGGACTTCGTCGACCAGGCGAAGTGCAAGGAGATCGCGCTCGACCAGATCTCGCAGGGCTCGAAGGTCGTGTTCCAGGTGGCCGGCCAGTGCGGCCTCGGCGCGCTCGACGCGGCGAAGGAGAAGGGCGTCCAGGGCATCGGCGTCGACGCCGACCAGGCCTATCTCGGCGACCACATCCTCACCTCGGCCCTGAAGAAGGTCGACGTGGCGGTGTTCGACGCCATCAAGCGGGCCCAGGACGGCACCTTCAAGGGCGGCACCGACGTGATCGCGACCGTCGAGAACGGCGGCGTGGGCCTCGGCAAGCTCGGCCCCGCGGGCACGAAGTACGCCGACCAGGTCAAGGAAGTCACGGACAAGATCGCCGCCGGCGAGATCGCGGACATCCCGGACACGGTCAAGTAGCCAGGAGTGCCGTCAGAAGCACCCGCTCTCGAACTCCGCGGAATCACGAAGAGGTTCGGTCCCGTCGTCGCGAACGACGGGATCGACTTCGACCTCCGCCCGGGTGAAGTGCACGCCCTGTTGGGCGAGAACGGTGCTGGCAAGTCGACGCTGATGTCGATCCTCTACGGGCTGTACAGCCCGGACGAGGGCGAGATCCGCGTGAATGGAGAGCCGGTCGAGGTCGATTCGCCGTCGAGGGCGATCGACCTCGGCATCGGCATGGTCCACCAGCACTTCATGCTCGTGCCGGTGATGACCGTGACCGAGAACATCGTGCTCGGCCAGGAGCCGCGGCGCGGCGCGCTGCTCGACGTGCGCGAGGGCAGCCGCCGGGTGAAGGAGCTGTCCGACCGCTACGGCCTGGCGGTGGACCCCGACGCGGTGATCGAAGAGGTCTCCGTCGGGATGCAGCAGCGCGTGGAGATCCTGAAGACGCTCTACCGCGACGCCCGCATCCTGATCCTCGACGAGCCGACGGCTGTGCTCACCGCCCAGGAGACGAAGGAGCTGTTCGAGGTGCTGCGTGCGCTCACCAAGGACGGGGTCTCCATCGTCTTCATCAGTCACAAGCTGAACGAGGTGCTCGACATCTCCGACCGCGTGACGGTCCTGCGCCGCGGCAAGCGGATCGACACGGTCGCCACCGAGGGCGCGACCGAGGAGAGCCTCGCTCGCCTGATGGTGGGCCGCGACGTGCTGCTGAGGGTCGAGAAGGAGCAGGGCAAGGCGGGCGACCCCGTGCTGGAGGTCGAGGACCTTCAGGTGCGCGACCTGCGCGGCCTCGAGGCGGTGAAGGGCGTGTCGCTAACGGTTCGCGGGGGCGAGATCGTGGCGCTCGCCGGCGTGGACGGGAACGGTCAGCTCGAGCTCGTCCAGGCGATCGCGGGCGTGCGCGACCCCGAGGCCGGGCGGGTGACGATCGAGGGACGGGAGGTCACCGGTCAGGGGGTGCGCGCCACGACCGAGGCCGGGGTGGCCCACATCCCCGAGGACCGCCAGCTCTGCGGCCTAATACTCGACTTCACGCTCGCCGAGAACCTGGCGCTGCGCGAGTACCGCAAGCCGCCGATATCGAACCACGGATTCCTGTCGGTGGGTGAGATGAAGGTCCGCGCCCGCTCGCTGCTCGAGGAGTACGACGTTCGCGGCGGCGATCCGGACACGCTGGCGAGCTCACTGTCGGGCGGCAACCAGCAGAAGGTGGCGGTGGCGCGCGAGATCGCGAGCAACCCCAAGCTCCTGATCGCGCACCAGCCCACGCGCGGGCTCGACGTGGGGGCAATCGAGTTCGTGCACAACCGGCTGCTCGCCGAGCGCGACAAGGGACGCGGCATCCTGCTGGTCTCGCTCGAGTTCGAGGAGATCCGGGCGCTGGCGGACCGCATCGTCGTGATCTACGAGGGCCAGATCGTGGGTGAGTTCCCGCCGGACACCTCGGAGGAGGAGCTGGGCATCGCGATGACGGGCGGCGGCCGCGGGGGCAGGGAGGCGGCGTGAGCCCCATCGAGGATCCCGAGGCCGTAGCGACCACGCCGGCCTCGCGGTTGGCCGGCTACCTGCGCGGCGGCGGGATCTTCGTCCCGCTCCTCACGACGCTGCTCGCGTTCCTCGTGGGCGGGCTCGTGATGCTCGTGACTGGCAGCGACCCGATCGAGACCTACAAGGCGATCTGGAAGGGCACCGGCCTCCAGTGGCTGTTCCCCTGGACCACGGGCGCCGACCGCACGCTGGCGGCGTCGAACCTCCAGCAGACGCTGATCATCACCACGCCGTTGATCCTCACCGGCCTCGCGGTGGCGTTCGCGTTCCGGGCCGGCCTCTTCAACATCGGCGGCAACGGCCAGTACATCGTGGGCGCGATCGCGGCGGTGTGGGTGGGTTCGTCCTTCGCGGGCATGCCGAGCTTCCTGCACATCCTGCTGGCGATCCTCGCCGCGAGTGTCGCGGGCGCAGTCTGGGCCGGGATAGCCGGTGTGCTCAAGGCCACCACGGGCGCGCACGAGGTGATCAGCACGATCATGCTCAACTGGATCGCGCTCTGGGTCGGGGTCTGGCTGTTCTCGCTCGGCGGGCCACTCCAGAACGCGCGCCAGGCCTCGATCCCGGTCTCGGATGACGTGGTCGACGGCGCGAAGCTGCCCGTCTTCTGGGGCGACCCCGTGCTCCAGGGCCTCCATATCGGCATCTTCATCGCGCTCGCCGCGGTGGTCGTGTTCTGGTTCCTGCTGAACCGCTCGACGATCGGCTACGAGGTGCGCGCCGTGGGCTTCAACCCCGAGGCCGCCCGCTACAGCGGGATGAGCGTGGGCAAGAACTACATCCTCGTGATGGCGGTCTGCGGCCTGTTCGCCGGGCTGGCGGGCGCCATGGACGTGCTCGGCTGGCAGTTCCGCGTCGCGACCAACGACATCCAGATCGCCTACTTCGGCTTCATCGGGATCGCCGTCGCGCTGCTCGGGCGCAACACGGCGGTCGGCACGCTCGCGGCGGCTCTGCTGTTCGGCGCGCTGATCAGCGGGACATCGCAGCGCAACCTCGATCCCACGATCTTCGAGCCGTCGCTGGCCGGGAACCTCACCTTCATCATCCAGGGCCTCGTCATCCTCATTGTGAGCGCCGACGTGCTCGTGCTCGCGCTGATCAGCCGCGGCCGCGGCATCTTCCGCAGGGGTCGCGCGGCCCCACCGCCGGCCGCGGAGGTTGAGCCGTGAGCACGTCGGTGGCCGCAGGCAGGGGTGTGAGCATCTCCGGACGCACGGCCGGCTGGGCCGGCATCGCGCTCGGCGTGCTGGCGGCGTGGATCGCGCTGCCTCCGCTGCTGATCCGCACGCCGGCCGTCTCGGTCGTGCTTGCCGCGGTCGGCGTCGCCGCCGGCTATTACGCCACCCGCCAGGGCGACCGACGGCTCGGCTGGATCGCGGTCGGGATGGCCGTGCTGGGAGCGCTGCTCGCGGTGATCGCCGTGAAGTCCGGCGAGGGAAATCTCGACCGGGTCTTCGTGTGGTCGGCCCTGACCGCCGGCATGCTGCGCTTCGCCACGCCCCTGATCTTCGGCGCGATGGGCGGCATTCTCTCCGAGCGCAGCGGCGTCATCAACATCGGCCTCGAGGGCATGATGCTGATGGGCGCGTTCTTCGGGATCTTCGGCGCCGACCTGTTCGGTTCGTGGTTCCTCGGAATCGCCGTCGGGATCGCCGCGGGCGCGCTGATGGGCCTGCTTCACGCGTTCGTCTCGATCCGCCTGCGGGCCGACCAGGTGGTGAGCGGCACCGGGATCAACATCCTCGCGATCGGCATCACGGGGTACGTATTCATCTACCACTACGGCGACCAGGGCACGCCCTCCGACATCTCGCGGGTGCCGACCGTGACGCTGCCGCTGATCGAGAACATCCCCTTCATCGGAGACGCGATCGGCCACATGAACCTGCTCACCTGGGCCGCGCTACTCCTGGTGCCGATCCTCAGTGTGTTCCTGTTCCGCACGCGCGGGGGCCTGCGGTTGCGCTCCGTGGGCGAGAAGCCGCGGGCCGCCGACAGCCTGGGTCTGCCCGTGCTGCGCACGCGCTACCTCGCCGTGACCGCGTCCGGCGCGCTGGCGGCCGTGGGCGGCGTGTACCTGTCGACCGCGCTGCTCGGCTCGTTCAACGAGCAGATGACCGCCGGCCGCGGCTTCATCGCGCTCGCGGCCGTGATCTTCGGCAGCTGGCGGCCGTTCGGCGCGCTCGCCGGCGCGCTCCTGTTCGGCTTCTCGACCGCGCTCGCGCAGCGCCTGCCGGCCTTTTCCGAATCGACGGCCGTGCTATTCCAAGCATTGCCATATGTCTTGACACTGGTCGTGGTGGCCGGCGTCATCGGCCGTTCCCGACCGCCCGCCGCAATCGGCGTGCCGTACGTGAAGGAGTAGTGCTTTGGTCGTATCCAGGCTGATCCTGGCCAGCCCCACAGACGAGCACACGGGGCGCCTCAGCGACGAGGTCGAGCTCTACCAGCGCACCTACAACACGCTGCTGCGCTCGAGCGGCGAGACGCACCTGCGCGTGCTCGAGCCCGCTCACCGGGCGATGGGATCGAGCCTCCACCCGCTCGCGGACAGCGACGAGCCCGACCTCGGCGCGTTCATCTACGCGATCCGGCGTATGCCCGACTCGGTGGCCGACGGCGCCGAGCTGGTGGTCCTCGGGCAGGAGGCGGAGGCGTTCGCCAGGAACGGCATCACCATCGACGAGTGGCGCGAGGTCGACGCCCCGGCGCGGCGGCGACGCTGGTACGACTCCGGTGACGGCACGCACGCGATCCTGATCGCGAGCGCCTCGGACGTGGACGACCTGATCCCGACGCTCGTGGCCTTCCAGATCGAGTGGAACAAGCTGCGCGTGCGGCAGCGCGCCGCCGGCTGGCCGCCGGACCACGAGCCCACGCCGGAGGAGTGCGCGGAGGTGATCGGCGGCACGCCCGAGGACTGGACGCGCCTGCGCGAGGCCTGGGGCGAGCGCTTCATGACCCGGCTTCAGCTCGTCTCCGACAAGCGCATGAACCTGCGCGTGCGCATGCTGGGCGGGACCCAGGTGGGCTACGCGCGGATGACGCGCCGCTGGTGGCAGCCGGTGCACGCGGCGCTCGCCGACCAGGATCTGACTGACAGGCCGCTCTACTTCGTCAGCTCGAACACGCACAGCCTCGTGAACATCGCGACCGGCGTGGCGCGCGAGCGCGAGGACGTGCTCGTGAAGTTCGTGGAGACGCTGCCGGAGGACGACATCCTGCGCTCCGAGCTGGCCGCCTTCCGCGAGGGGCGCACCGAGGGCTCGTGGGAGAACTTCCTCTACTTCGTGGCGCGCCTCTACTTCGACTCGCACGGCGAGGAGGGCCGCGCGGCGCGGCGGCGCTCGGAGGCGGAGTGCGGCGTGTCGCACATCCCGAGCACGACGGCGCTGCGCGTGCCGGCCCAGATCATCCCGCTGTCGAGGCTCAAGCCGGAGCGGATGGACCCGCGCATCGGCGACGTGGACGCCGAGACGCTGGCCGCCGCCGAGGGCGTGATCGTGAACATCGACTACCCGCTCGGGGTGGCGGCCTACAACATCCTCCGCGAGGTCGCCGTGGACAGCTCGATGCTGCGCGGCGTGTACGTGCTCGGCAAGGCGGCGACGCTGAACGCGGACGTGGGCGACGTGATGCTCTCCAGCGTCGTGCACGACGAGCACTCGGGCTCGACCTACTGGCTCGACAACGCCTTCAGCGTGGACGACATCGCGCCCGACCTGCGCTTCGGAAGCGGGCTCGACAACCAGCGCGCGGTCACCGTGAAGAGCACGTTCCTGCAGAACCGCAACTACCTCGACTTCTACTACCGCGAGGCGTTCACGGTGGTGGAGATGGAGGCGGGGCCGTACTGCAACGCGCTCTACGAGATCGCGGACGCCGACCGCCACCCGGTGAACGAGGCGGTGAACTTCTCGAAGCTGCCGGTGGACTTCGGGATCATCCACTACGCCTCTGACACGCCCTACACGCAGGCGCGCACGCTGGGCGCGCGCGGGCTCAGCTACTACGGCATGGACTCGACCTACGCGTCCTCCCTCGCGATCCTGCGCCGCGTGCTGCGGCTGGAAGGCGCGCTCGAGTAGTCACATTTCGCCCGGTCGCGCGAATAAGGGGCGAGTGATGTCCTCCGCCGAGATCGAGGAGCTGTACAGGTTGCACGCGCGGCGGATGGCGGGCTACCTGATGCGGGTCACGCGCGACGCGGAGCTTGCGGCGGACCTGACGGCGGAGACGTTCGCGGCGGCGCTCGTGTCGCGCGAGCGCTACCGGGCGGAGCTCGGCTCGCCGACGACCTGGCTGTACGGGATCGCGGCGAACAAGCTGAGGGACTGGCGGCGGCGCGGGTATGCGGAGGACCGGGCCCGGCGGCGGCTCGGCGTCGAACGGCCGGCGCTGAGTGCGGAGGACGTCGCCGAGTTCTCCCGCCTGGCCGACGAGGTCACCGTGGTCGCGCTGCTCGACGAGCTGCCCGAGGAGCAGCGGAGCGCGGTACGAGCGCGACTTGTGGACGACCGCGCGTACGGCGAGATCGCCGTGGCCGAGGGCGTGTCGGAGGCGGCGGTGAGACAGCGGGTCAGCCGAGGGCTGTCCAGCCTGCGGCAGCGAATTGGAGGCGAGCGATGACCGACTTCTTCGGAGCACTGGAGCTGGAGCTGCACGAGGCGGCGGAGCGGCGTTTGCGACGCCCGGTCCGCCTGGGGCCGGGACTGGGCGCGCTGGCCGTGCTCGCCCTCCTGGCGAGCGCCGTGGGGGTGGCGCTCGCGATCGGCCGTGGCGGCGGCGAGGGCGCCACCGGACAACTGACAGGCGCTCCGAAGCCCGATCCGGTGGGTACCGTCATCGCAAAGGGCGAGGGCGAGCCGCCGCGCCGGGCGCGGTCCCTCGTCGTGGCGAGCGGCCGCGCGCCGATCTCGGGGCCGTGGCAGATCGAGGTCAGCCGCACCAAGGGCGCACGTGACACCGACGGGCGGGTCTTGTGGCACAAAGGCTATTGCGGGACGCTCCACATAATCGACCCGCCCGGCTCCCGGCACGGCGGGTTCTCCGGCTTCTGCGGCTCGCCGCGCAACCTCGGCTTCCGCAAGACGCCCGGCTTCAGCCGCCACCAGGGGCTCACGGCCAGCAAGCCACCGCCGAAGGAAGTGCTGGTCTGGGGACGGGTGCCCGACCGCGCGGAGAAGGTGGTGATCACGGCGGGGGGACGCACCCGCTACGAGGTCGTCCCGACCGACGGTCCCAAGACGTTCCCGGGCCGCTACTACGTGGTTCCGGTGAAGCCGGGGCTGCGCAAGCCCCGGATCAACTGGCTGGACGCCGAGGGCAGGCCGGGGAGCCGAGGGATCCGCCTGCTGCCGCCGGCGTCACGCCGCTGAGCGAGCGAGCGTCGCGCTCAGCTCTGCGATCACCTCGCCGCCGCCGTGTGCCACGCGCTCCCACGTGAAGCGCAGGGAGCGCAGTCCGATCGCACTGAGGGCCGCGTCTCGACGCCTGTCCTCCTCGAATGCCGCCGTTCGCGCGTGCGCGGCGCGGCCGTCGAGTTCGACCACGACGCCTGCTTCGCGCCAGAGACAGTCGACCTCGTAGTGCCGCCCGCGCGCCTCGAGCCGCACGTTGGTGGCGGGGGCGGGGAGGCCCGCCTCCGTGACCAGCTGCAGGAAGCGGTGCTCGAGCTCGCTGCGCACGATCTGGCCGGGAGTGTGGATTGCGAGGGCGCGCTTCAGTTTTTCTGTGTGCGGTCTTCCGCGGGCCCTCTTTACGGCGGCATTGAGGGCGGTCAGGTCGAGGAGTTGTCGGTACTCCGCCTCGCGGATCGCCCTGAGGACGCGGTCCTCGGGGAGGAGGTCGGTCAGATCCACCAGCGTGCGCGCCACCGTCGTGACCGGGATGCCGTTCTTCGTGGTGACGTCGTCGGGGTGGAGCCGCCGGGCGCGGTGGACGCACACGCCGGGCACGCGCAGGTCCCATCGCGCGATCACGTGCACGCGCGGCCCCTTCGCCTTGTAGAACTCCCACAGCGAGGACGCGTCGAACTGGCCCAGTGCCGCGCCCCGTCCACATGCCAGCACGGCGGCCATCCAGCGCCCCTCCTCCGTCAGTCGCGGAGGGCCGACCAAATACACGCCCGCGTGCACCCGGTGCAGCCGCCCCTGCGCGACCCGGCGCCTGATCCCGCTGTCGTCGATGCCGGCCTTCGCGAGCTGCCCGCGCGCGATCACCCCGTGCTGCCTCGCGGCCACCTCGCCCGCCACCCGATCCGGATGTGTGCTGAAAATCTGTCGCTCCGCGCGCAATTTCTCGGCCACATCCCGAGGATGGCGCGGGGCGTGTTACAGCGGGGCGCGTTGTGTGACGGTTAGGCGCCCACCGGGTGCCAGGCCGTCTTGAGCTCGGTCAGGGCTTCGAGGCGGCTCAGGGGGTCGGCGGTGGCGGTGGCGTAGCTCGTGGCCGGGGGTGTGTGGCGCACGCGGGTCACCGATTCGGCGGCGAGTCGGTCGATCTCGGCGGCGAGGCCGTCGGCGGGGGCGGTTGCGTTCACGATCGCGTCCAGGGCGTGGTGGCCGGCCAGCGCTGGCGCCAGCTCGGCGCGGCGGCCGGACAGCAGATTGACGACGCCGCCCGGCACGTCGGCGATGCCCAAGACCTCGCCGAGATCCAACCCCGGGAGCGGTCGTTCCTCCGACAGGACCGTGGCCGCGGTGTTGCCGGCAGCCAGCGCGGGCGCCAGCTCGGCGATCAAACCGAGCAGCGGCGGCGCGTCGGGTGCGACGATCCCCACGACGCCGGTCGGCTCGGGCACCGAGAACGAGAGGAACGGCGCGGCGACCGGGTTGATGCCGCCAAGCACGGGCTGGAGCTTGTCGGTCCAGCCGGCGTAGTGAACGAGCACGTCGATCGCCGCCTCGACCTCGGAGCGCTCGGCGCCGATGTCGGCGGTGCGCGACTCCAGAGCCTCGGCGAAGCGGTAGAGGATCTGGCCGCGGTTGTAGGCGGTGCGAGAAGCCCACGGGCCCGAGGCCTTGCGCGCAGCGGCCACCGCGTCGCGGACGTCCTTGCGTGAGGCACGGGGAATGTTGACCGCGCCGGACCCACCCTCAATGCGGTCGTATCGCCCCGACTCGGAGCGCACAAAGGAGCCACCGATGAACAGCTTGTAGGTCTTTCGGACGGGGAGGCGTGAACTCATGCGCGCACCCGCAGATAAGGCCGCAGCCCGGCCATGCCGCCCTCGCGCCCGAAGCCGCTCTCCTTGTAGCCGCCGAAGGCGGCGCTCGGGTCGAACTTGTTGTAGGTGTTCTGCCAGACCACGCCGGCCCGGAGCGCGGCCGCGACCTCGAAGGCCTTCGAGCCCTTGTCGGTCCAGATCCCGGCGGCGAGTCCGTAGGGCGTCGAGTTCGCCTTCTCGATCGCCTCGGCCTGGGTCCGGAACGTCAGGACCGACACGACCGGACCGAAGATCTCCTCAGCGGCGATCCGGTGCGCCGGCGCCACGTCGGTGAACAGCGTGGGGGCGAACCAGAAGCCGCGCGAAGGGAGCTCGCAGGCGACGCTCCGCCGCACCGCGCCCTCCTCCTCACCGCTGGCCACGAGCGACTCGATCCGCTCCAGCTGCTCGCGCGAGTTGATGGCGCCGACGTCGGTGTTCTTGTCGAGCGGGTCGCCCACTCGCAGCTGTCCCATCCGATTCCAGAGCTTCGCGACGACCGTCTCCGCCACGCTCTCCTGGATCAAGAGCCGCGAGCCGGCGCAGCAGACGTGGCCCTGGTTGAAGAAGATCCCGTTGACGATGCCCTCGACCGCCTGGTCGAGCGCGGCATCCTCGAACACGATGTTGGCCGACTTCCCGCCTAGCTCGAGCGTCAGCGAGATGCCGCGTCCGGCGAGGGCGGCCTGGATGTCCTTGCCGACCGCCGTCGAGCCCGTGAAGGCCACCTTGTCGACGTCGGGCTCGCGGACGAGCGCGGCGCCCGCGGCGCCGTCACCCGGCAGGATCGACACGACGCCCGGCGGGAGCTCGGCCTCCTGGAGGATCTCCGCCAGCAACAGCGCGGTCACCGGCGTCGTCTCCGCCGGCTTCAGCACCGCCGTGTTGCCACACGCCAGCGCGGGCGCGAGCTTCCAGGCGGCCATCAGGAGCGGGAAGTTCCACGGCACGATCTGCGCGGCCACGCCGAGCGGCTCGACGGCGCGCCCGCCCATGCCGTACGAGAGCTTGTCGGCCCAGCCCGCGTAGTGGAAGAAGTGCGCGGCGGCGAGCGGCACGTCCACGTCGCGGGACTCGCGGATCGGCTTACCGCCGTCCATCGACTCGACCACGGCGAGCTCGCGCGCCCGCTCCTGGATCAGCCGCGCGATGCGGAAGAGGTACTTCCCGCGCTCCAAGCCGCTGAGTGCGGCCCAGGCTGGCTGGGCGGCACGGGCGGCCTCGACGGCGCGCCGCACGTCGCCCGGCCCCGCGAACGCCACCTCGGCCACGACCTCCTCGGTGGCCGGGTTGATGGAGGACACCCGCGTGCCGTCCTGCGGGTCCACGAACTCCCCCCCGATGAAGAGCCCGTACGAGTCGCGCAGCCGGACGTGGTCGGCCGACTCCGGCGCGGGGGCGTAGTCCCAGACGATGCTCGTGCGCTGTTCCTGCGTCGCCACGATCTACTCCTTCGAGAAGTCCTCGGGCCGCGCGTAGCGCCCGGTCTCGGTCTTCTGGTACTGCATCAGCAGGTCGTTCAGGAGCGACGAGGCGCCGATCCGGAAGCGCTCGTTCGTGAGCCACTCGTCGCCGAGCGTCTCCTTCACCAGCACCAGCATGTGGAGCGCCGCCTTGCTCACCGACACTCCGCCGGCCGCCTTCATGCCAACCACGCGGCCCGTGCGGTCCACGTAGTCGCGGATCGCCTCGAGCATCACCAGCACGACCCCGGGCGTGGCGCCGGACGACGCCTTCCCGGTGGAGGTCTTGATGAAGTCGGCGCCCGCCTCCATGGCGAGCATCGACGCGTGCCGCACGTGGTCGTAAGAGCCGAGCTCGGCGGTCTCGAGGATGACCTTCAGGTGAGCGTCGCCGCACACGTCCTTCACGCGCACGATCTCCTCCATCACGCGAGCGTCGTCACCCGTGAGGAACGCCTCGCGCGAGATGACCATGTCGATCTCGTCGGCGCCCGCGGCCACGGCCTCCTCGGTGTCGCGCAGCTTCACGTCGAGCGACGCCTGGCCCGAGGGGAACGCGGTCGCGACCGAGGCCGCGCGCACGCCGGTCCCCTCCAGCGCCTCGCGCGCAACGCCCACGAGCGAGGGGTACACGCACACCGCCGCGACCGACGGGATCTCGGGCATGCTCGGCGCCGGGCAGACCGCCTTGGCGCACAGGTGACGCACCTTGCCGGGCGTGTCGGAGCCCTCGAGCGTGGTCAGGTCGACCATCGACACAGCGAGCCGGATGCCCTGCTGCTTGGCGGTGGTCTTGATGGAGCGCTTTCCGAGTGTTGCGGCGCGCTCCTCGATCCCGACGCGGTCGACGTGAGGAAGACGGCGGATCACCCCTTGAGTATGGCGAAGCGCTGCATCGACATAATCGCCGCGCAATGCCTCGTGCGGCCGTCATCGTCCTGGATGCCTGTGGGGTCGGCGCCCTTCCCGACGCCGACGCCTATGGCGACGCCGGCACCAACACGCTCGGCCACCTCGCCGAGCGTGTCGGCGGGCTCGACCTGCCCACACTGGAGCGGCTCGGACTGGGCTCGATCATCCCGATCGAGGGTGTGCCTCCGGCGGCCGAGCCGGTGCTCCACGGCCGCCTCCATCCGGTCGGCCCGGGCAAGGAGTCGACCACCGGGCACTGGGAGCTGATGGGCGTCGTGCCGCAGCACCCGCTGCCCACCTATCCCGACGGCTTCCCGCCCGAGGTGATCGAGCCGCTCGGGGAGGCGACCGGACTGCGCTTCTGCTGCAACCGCCCCTACAGCGGCACAGAGGTGATCGAGGACTTCGGCAAGCACCACCTCGATACGGGCGAGGTGATCCTCTACACCTCCGCGGACTCGGTCCTCCAGCTCGCCGCCCACGTGGACGTGCTCCCCGAGCCCGATCTGTACGCGGCGTGCGAGGCCGCGCGCGAGGTGATGAGCGGGGAGCACGCGGTCGGGCGCGTGATCGCCCGGCCGTTCGAGGGCGAGCCGGGCAGCTTCCAGCGCCGCGAGGGACGGCGCGACTACGCCGCGCCGCCGCCAGGCCGCTCGTATCTCGAGGAGCTCCAGGAGGCCGGGCAGCCCGTGCACGCGGTCGGCAAGATCCGCGACCTGTTCGCCGGCGTCGGCATCACCGCGAAGCACGAGGGCGCGACGAACGCGAAGGGCATCGCGTCCACCACGCGGCTGCTCGAGGAGCTCGACAGCGGGCTGATCTTCGTGAACCTGGTGGAGACCGACCAGGTCTACGGCCACCGCCACGACGTCGAGGGCTTCCACGACGCGCTGAAGGAGATCGACGCGGCCGTGGCGGGCTGGCTCGAGCTGCTGCGCGAGGACGACCTGCTGGTACTCACGGCCGACCACGGCGTGGACCCCAACGTCGATCACACCGACCACACGCGCGAGTACGCGCCGCTGCTGGCTCGGTTCGCGGGGGAGGGCGGCGGGCTCGCGGGCCACGCGGGCCGGCGCCACGACGGACCGCTCTCGGACGTCGGCGCCAGCGTGCTGCGCTGGCTCACGGGCCGCGACGCGCCGGAGCTGCCCGGCGAGCCGTTCGCCGGCCGCTAGCCGGCGCCCCTGACCGCAGCCATGAAGCGGTCCAGCTTGTCCTGGTCGAGGTCGTAGCCCTCGCCGCTGCGGATGCCCGAGCAGAGGTCCAGCCCGAACGGCTGGACGGTCTCGATCGCCTCGCGGGCGTTGTCCGGGTCGAGGCCGCCCGCAAGCCAGACCGGCACCGGCGCGCGTTCGCGGATCTCGCGGCTGAGCGCCCAGTCGTGACGCCGGCCGGTGCCGCCCAGCTCCTTCACCTCGAGGCTCGGGTTGCCCGAGTCGAGCAGCAGCGCGTCCACGTCGGGCGCCACGGCGAGCGCCTGGTCGACCGACTCCGGCCCCGTCACGTGGATCACCTGAACGAGCTTCACGCCCGGCATCGCCCGGCGCAGCTCGGCATGGGCGCCCGCCGGCAGCTCGTCCACGAGCTGAAGGGTGCGCGCCTTCACCAGCCGGTTCTGCTCCACCAGCTCCTCGACGGTCTGCAGCGGCGTGAGCAGGAACGCGTCGACGCCGGGAGGGACCTCCGCGGCGATCTCCGCGGCCTTCTCGTTCGAGATCGGCCCCGGGCCGCTCGGCATCGGCGAGACCAACCCGACGGCCGCCGCGCCCGCCTCGATCGCCATCCAGACCTCGTCGATCGACTTCATGCAGCAGACCTTGACTCGTGTGTGGGCTGGCGGCCTCATCCCGCTCGGACAATCTAGCCTCACCTCGGTGGAACGGATCTGCGTGTTCTGCGGGGCGAGCCCCGGCGCCCGCCCGGCCTACCGGGACGCCACGGCCGAGCTCGCGCGCCTGCTTGTGGCGGACGGGGTGGGGGTCGTGTACGGCGGCGGTGGCGTCGGGCTCATGGGCGCGCTCGCCGATGCCGTGCTCGCCCAGGGCGGCGAGATCACCGGCGTGATCCCGCGCTCGCTCGTGGACCGCGAGATCGCGCACCGCGACGTGACGGACATGCGCGTCGTCGGCTCCATGCACGAGCGCAAGGCGCTGATGGCCGACCTGGCCGACGCGTTCGTGGCGCTGCCGGGCGGGATCGGGACGCTCGAGGAGCTGTTCGAGGTCTACACGTGGGCCCAGCTAGGTCTGCACCAGAAGCCATGCGCGCTCCTGAACGTGGAGGGCTACTACGACGGGGTCGTCGAGTTCCTGAGCCACGCGGTCGCGGAGCGCTTCCTCCGCGACGAGACCCGCGAGCTGCTCATGGTCGAGTCTGACGCGGGCACGCTGCTCGAGCGGCTGCGGTCGTTCCAGCCGCGGACGGTGGTCCCCAAGTGGATCGACCGCGAAGAGACTTAGACCGGCTCAGTAACCTGCCGCGCCCATGCCCGAAATGAGCGTAGGAGAGATCCTCGTGCAGCCGGACGAGCTCGCCCACCGCGTGAGCGAGCTCGCGGAGGAGATCTCCGCCGACTACGTCGGTAAGGACGTGCTGCTGATCGGCGTGCTGAAGGGCGCCGTCTTCTTCCTCGCGGATCTCATGCGTCAGATCGACGTGGACTGCGAGGTCGACTTCATGGCGGTCTCGTCGTACGGATCCTCCACCGACTCGTCGGGCGTGGTCCGCATCCTCAAGGACCTCGACGCCTCGATCGAGGGACGCCACGTGCTGATCGTGGAGGACATCGTCGACTCGGGGCTCACGCTCAGCTACCTGTTCCGGATGCTCGGGGGTCGTTCGCCCGCCTCGATCGAGGTCTGCGCGCTTCTCACCAAGCCCGATCGCCGCGAGGTCGACATGCCGATCCGCTACGTGGGCTTCGAGATCCCGAACAAGTTCGCGATCGGTTACGGCCTCGACTACGCCGAGCGGTACCGGAACCTGCCCTACGTGGCGGTTTTGAACGAGACGTAGAGGAGCCGGAATCCGCTCCAAAACGGCGAATCAGGCAAATACACCACTGCTACGCTTGCGTTTCACTTCTGGCAGGGATTTTTGCCCGTGAGCAGATTTTTTAAGAGCGCCGCATTCCCCATTCTCATTGTCGTCGTCCTGGCCTTCTTCGCCCAGAAGCTGATCAACCCTGGGGATCGCACGGAGCCGCCGCCGTACTCGCAGTTCCTCAACCAGGTCGAGCGCGGACAGGTCAAGAGCGCGACCCTGGCGACCAAGAACAACCGCGTCGACGTGGAGTTGAAGAACGGCACGAAGTACCAGACCGC
>JAXDIL010000139.1:0-24146 GCA_034664005.1 Thermoleophilaceae bacterium
TGACCCGGCCGCGTGTCGCAGTAGACGGCGGCCGTCGCGGCCGGGTCACGCACGGCGAGCTCCGCGGCAAGCGCTCGGGCGACGACCGTGGCGCCGCAGCCACGCGCCAGCCCGAAGACGCACACGACCGGTCGCCGCTCGAGCGGCGCGGCAGCCTCCGAGCCCGGCGCACCGGACGCCGGCTCGAGGAAGAACGACTCGAGGGCGGACGCCGCCGACGCGAGGCCGCCGCGTGCACGTGGCGCACCGCCCGGGCATGCGACGGCGGACGCCGCCGACGCGAGGCCGCCGCGCGCGTCTGGCGCGCCGCCGGGGCGCTCGACGGCGGGCAGCCGGTGCCGAGCCGGCGCGCCGCTCACGGTGCCTCCACCGCAGCCGAGGCCGACACCTTCAGCTCGCGCGCCAGCGCATGCAGGAGGGCCGGCGGGCGTAGCTCCACGCGCACCTCGCCCGCCGAGACGCTCACGTGCGCACGCGCACGCGACCAGCCGGGCAGTGCGGCGCGCGCGGCGGCCTGGGCGTCGCCGCCACCGGCCAGAGCGAGCGCGCCGGCCTCGGCCGCGTTGCCCGCCAGGACGCCCGCGTAGCCGACGGCGAGCAGCTGCGCGAACACAAGCGCGGCCGCGAGGAGCAGGGGCAGGACGCAGAGCAGCTCGACGCTCGCCTGGCCTCGCTCGCGCTGCGTCGTCCTCATGGCGCCTCCGCCAACGAGGCGACCGCCGCCACCCGCACCGGGCTCCCCCATGCCCGGACGAGCAGCGGCAGTCGCACCTCCACGCGGATCGCGCCGCCCTCGACACGCCGCACAGACAGCTCGCGCTCCAGCGAGGCCGGCAGCGCGCTGCGGGCGGCCGCCCGCGCGCTCGCGCCTACGAAATCAGCGCGCGCCGCCGCCCGGGCCGCGTTCGCGCACACCCACAGGGTGTGGCCCGCGAGCACGAGCTGCCACGCCACGGCCGCGGCGAGGAGCACCAGCGGCACGACCGCCACAGCCTCGACAGAGGCCTGGCCGGCTTCGGCGCGGAAACGGGACACGCCCGGACGGTCCCGCTCGGCGGCGAACGGGACAACGCGCCGCGGTTACGAAGGAGCTACTCGTAGCGCCGGTAGCGCGTCCAGGCCCAGAACAGGCCGTAGGACGCCACCGCCAGCAGGGCGAACCACGCGAGTACGCCGACACCCCCGGCGTCGAACAGCCGAGCGGTGCCCGTGAAGGTGAGCACCGCTATCGCGAGCGAGCCGTACAGCCCAAGCCGCACGTCGGACGGGAGCGTCTCGAGGTCGAGCCGGTACTGGCGGTACATCCGCGCCACCAGCAGCGCGATCGACGCGAAGAACGCGATCGTGAGCGCCGTGAGCAGCACGTCGAGCGCGTTCCCGCCGCCGGGCAGCGCCACCAGCAGCAGCGCGACCAGTGCGATCAGGCCGAATTTCCAGGCTTGCTGCACGGGCAGAAGACTATTGGGGAGCGAGCTGCTCTAGTGGATCGCGCCGGCTGCGGCCAGGGCCAGCACCAGCGCACCCAGCGCGACGCGGTAGATCACGAACGGGATCGTGGAGTGCTTCGCCAGGTAGCGCAGCAGGAGCGCGATCGAGGCGTAGCCCACCACGAAGGCCAGCAGGGTCGCCACCGCGAGCGCGCCCAGGCCCACGTGCTGGTCGTCCGTGCCGCCCAGGATCGAGCCGAACTCGAGCAGCCCGCTCAGCACCACCGCGGGCACGGACAGGAGGAAGGAGAAGCGCGCCGCGCTCGGCCGGTCCAACCCGAGGAACAGGCCGGCGGTCAGCGTGGCGCCCGAGCGCGACACGCCGGGCACCAGAGCAAGCGCCTGGGCGAAGCCGATCGCGATGCCGTCGCGCCGCGTGATCTTCTCCAGAGGCCGGTCGTGCGTGGCGGCCCGCTCGGCCACGAGCAGCAGCAGGCCCAGCACGATCAGCGCGGTGCCAATCAGGTAGAGGTCGCGCGCACCGTTCTCGATCTGGTCCTTGAAGGCCAGCCCGAAGATCCCGATCGGAATCGTCCCGATGACGATGTACCAGCCGAGCCGCGCGTCGAGCGTCCTGCGGACCTCACGGTCGCGCAGCGAGCGCAGCCAGGCGCGCGCGATCCGAACCAGGTCCGCGCGGAAGTACAGGAGCACCGCCGCCATCGTCCCGAGCTGGGTGACGGCGGTGAACGCCGCACCCGGGTCCTCCCAGCCGGCGAACGCGGGCACGATGCGCAGATGCGCGGTGCTCGAGATCGGCAGAAACTCGGTGAGCCCCTGCGTGATCCCGAGGACGATTGCCTCGAGGATCGACACAGCGGCGGAACCCTAGTGAGCGTTACCTGACGATTCCGTGAACCGCTCGCGCGACGCCGCGATCACCTTCAGCGCGTCCTCGCACGGGTACCAGCCGTCGACCTCCACCTTCTTGTTCTCGAGCTGCTTGTAGACGGTGAAGAAGTGCGCGATCTCGTTCTGCAGCTGGTCGGAGACGCCGTCGAGGCTCTCTAGCGTGTTCCAGCCCGGGTCGGTGAGCGGCACGGCCAGGACCTTGTCGTCGATGCCCTGGTCGTCCTCCATGCGGAACAGCCCGATCGGCTTCACCTCGATCATGCAGCCGGGGAAGGTCGGCTCGGACACCAGCACCATCACGTCGAGCGGGTCGCCGTCCAGCGACAAGGTGTCCGGGATGAAGCCGTAGTCGGTGGGATAGACCACCGAGGAGAACAGGAAGCGGTCCAGCTTGATCACGTTGTGCTCGTGATCGAACTCGTACTTGTTTCGGCTTCCCTTCGGGATCTCCACGATGCACAAGAAGGAGTCAGCCACCCGCGCAGGATATCCTTGGCGCCGCATGCGGTGGCTCACTCCCGTACTCGTCCTCGCGGCCTGGCTCGTGCCGGCCGCAACCGCGTTCGCTCACGACAACGGCGAGGGCCTCTGGGGTGAGACGGACGACCGCGTGATCACGTTCTTCTCGCTCGGCGTCGTGATCTTCTTCACGGTGTTCGTGATCGTCGCGTCCTGGCTCCAGGCCACCCTGGACCGCCGCAAGGAGCAGCGGAAGGCCGTGGAGCTGCGCAAGCGCGTCGGCTGGTAGCGAGTCCTCCCGAAAAGCACGCGACCCCGTAATCGGGGCCGCGCGGTGCGAGGAGGGGTATCTCCAGCGCCGATGCTCCCGGCTCGCCGCCCGCGTGGTGTGAACAGTCTGAGAAAGTGCGGCACATGGACCCGGTGACCTACGAGCGCCGCGGAGCCGCGGCTCTTCTCACGATCGACCGCCAGGAGCGGCGCAACGCCATCGACGGCCCGACCGCGGAGCTGATCGCGGCCGCCTACGACCGCTTCGCGGCGGACGACGATGCCCGCGTCCTGGTCGTGACCGGCGCCGGCGACGTGGCCTTCTGCGCGGGGGCGGACCTCAAGGCGATCGAGACCTTCGCCCCGCGGCTGAACGACCCGCGCGGCCCGCTCGGCATCAGCCGCGTGATCTCGCCCAAGCCGACCATCGCCGCGATCTCGGGCTGGTGCCTGGCCGGCGGCCTGGAGCTGGCGCTCTGGTGCGACCTGCGGATCGCCACGCAGAACTCCGGGCTCGGCTTCCCCGAACGGCGCTGGGGAGTGCCGCTCGTGGACGGCGGCACGCAGCGCCTGCCCCGCATCGTCGGGCTCGGCCGCGCGCTCGACATGATCCTCACCGGCCGCATCGTCGATGCCGACGAGGCGCTCGCGATGGGGCTCCTCACCGAGGTGGTGCCGGCCGGGACGCACTTGGAGCGCTCGCTCGAGATCGCCGAGGGGCTGGCGAGCTTCCCGCAGGACACGATGCTGGCCGACAGGCGCGCCGCGATCGAGGGGATCGGGCTGACGTTCGAGGAGGGCCTCAAGCTCGAGGCGGAGAACGGGGTGCCAACTCAAGGCACCGCCTGGGCCGGCGCCGCCCGCTTCTCTGGTGGCGAGGGAAGAGGCGGCACCGGCTCCGGCGTGTAGTACCCCTGCGGAAACTCACCCCTTAAACGGCGGTTTCCGCAAGAACTTGCGCCCGTCTCGAAAATAATTCAGAGGCCGCCTGGATAACCTCGCGAGCGTGCCATCGCCGGCCATAGAGGTGCATGACCTCCGCAAGGACTACGGGGCCGTCGAGGCTGTGCGCGGCGTGTCGTTCGAGGTGGCGCGCGGCGAGGTCTTCGGCATCCTCGGGCCGAACGGCGCCGGAAAGACGACGACGGTCGAGATCCTCGAGGGCTACAGGAGCCGCTCCGCCGGCGACGTGAGGGTGCTGGGCCACGACCCGGCCGAGCGCGACCGCGAGCTTCAGCAGCGCGTGGGCATCGTGCTCCAGAGCTGCGGCTTCTACCCGCGCGTGACCGTTCGCGAGGCGGTGGAGCACTTCTCGAAGGCATACGAACACCCGCGCGACACCGGCGAGACGATCGAGCTGGTGGGCCTCCGCGAGAAGGCCGACGCCCGCACGAAGGACCTCTCGGGCGGCCAGCGACGCCGGCTCGACCTGGCCCTGGCGCTCGTCGGCGACCCCGAGCTGGTCTTCCTCGACGAGCCGACCACCGGATTCGACCCGGCCGCGCGCCGCACCGCCTGGGGCGTCGTCCGGAGCATGAAGGAGCTCGGCAAGACCGTCGTCCTCACCACGCACTACCTCGAGGAGGCGCAGGCGCTCGCCGACAGGGTCGCGATCGTCAAGGAGGGCAGGATCGTCGCGGAGGGGCCACCGGACCAGCTCGGACCAGGCAGCTCCCGCTACCGCGTCTCGTACCTCTCCCAGGGCAGCCGCGTGGAGCACCAGACCGATGACCCCACCGAGCTCCTCCACCGCCTCACGCGTGACGCGATCGCCCTCGGGGAGCGGCTCGACGGGCTCGAGGTGACCCGCCCGACGCTCGAGGACGTCTACCTCGAGCTGACCGCGGAGGTGGACGCTGTATGAGCCCCGTGGCGCTCGCCTGGGAGCAGTTCCGCTTCGAGCGCAAGCTGTTCTGGCGCAACCCGAGCGCCGCATTCTTCAACTTCCTGCTGCCGCTGCTGCTCCTGGTGCTGATCGCGACCGCGTTCGCGAGTGAGCCGGACGAGCTCGAGGTGCTGATTCCCGGCGTGGCCGGGATGGGCGTGCTCGCCACGACCTTCACGGCGCTCGCCTTCAACCTCACGCTGCTGCGCGACGAGGGAGTGCTCAAGCGGATCCGGGGCACTCCGATCCCCGCGGGCGCCTATCTGGCGGGCTTCATCGGCTCGGCCACGCTGAACGCCTTGCTCCAGGTGGCGATCGTCGTGGCAATCGGCAACCTCGTCTACGGGGTCGACTGGCCGCACGATCCGCTTCTGCTGGCGGGCTTCACGCTGCTCGGCGTGGTCTGCTTCGCGGCGCTCGGGGTCGCCTTCTCGCACCTGATCCCGAACGAAGACGCCGCGCCGGCCTACACGAACGCGGTCTTTCTGCCGCTGATCTTCATCTCGGGCGTCTTCTACTCGGCCGACGACCTGCCCGAGGCGCTCAAGGCGATCGCGGAGGCGCTGCCGTTGAAGCACCTGATCGACGGCCTCTCCGAGGCAATCGTGGGCGGAGGCGGCGCCGATGTGGGCACCGCCGCCGCCGTCGTCGCGGTCTGGGCCGCAGCCGGGCTATTCCTCGCCGTGCGCTTCTTCCGCTGGGAGTAGGCGCAACGAGTGCCCGTGCGCACGCAGCCAGCGCTCGTGTTCGCGCCACTGGTCGCAGCGTGAGGCCAGGAGCCGCCAGAAGCGCTCGGAGTGGTCCCGGACGTCGAGATGCGCCACCTCGTGCTCCACGACATAGTCGAGGATCTCGGGCGGTGCGAGCAGCAGCCGCCAGTTGAAGCTCATGGCGCCGCTTGTGGAGCAGCTCGCCCAGCGGGTGCGCTGGCCACGGATCTGAAGTCGGGAGTAGCTCCGCCCCGCCCGCGCCACGGCGGCATCCAGGCGCGGCGCCACCTCCACGCGCGCGCGGCGCCGGTACCAGGCCTCGAGCGCAGCCTCTAGCGGCGTATCCGGCCCCAGGGCCACCCGCAGCGTGGACCCGCGGCGGGCTACATGAGCGCGCCTGCGTGAGCGCTCCATCGCCACTTCGAGGTATAGCCGCTCTCCGAGGTAGGGAACCTCACCGCCATTACGCAGGCGAGCAGGCGGAAAAAGCGCCTCGGACTCGCGCATACGGCGTAGCGTCCGCTCGATCCATGGACGTTTCTCCTGGACGAATGGCTCAACGTTCCGGAGCGGGAAACTACGCGGCACAACTACTTCCACGCCGGCGGCGTCGACCTGAATTCGCGCATGGAGAGCGCGATCTGAGCGCCTGATCCGGTACGGAACGCTGGTCACCCAGGCCAGGTTACGCAGGCCCCCGGACCTCGAACATTCGTCCATCTACCTCAGATCGGGGAGGGCACGGCCGACAACCCCCTTGCGACGCCGTCCTTCCCGTTCGGCCTCGCTCTATCCGATTCGCATCAGACCCAGACAAGCCACGGCAGCAAGCGCGAGGCAGGGAGGTAGCAAATGACAAACACACGGAAGGCACTTCTCACGCTCGCGATCATCGGCGTGGTGGGAAGTCTTACGGCGTTCGGCGCCTTCGCGGTCTTCTCTTCGACGACCTCGAACCCGGGCAACTCGATCGCGGCCGGCACGGTGTCGATCTCCGACAACGACGGCGGCACGGCCGTCTACAACGTCTCGAACCGGAAGCCCGGCGACTTCGCCGAGAGCTGCATCCGGGTGACCTACACGGGCTCGCTCGCGAACACGATCAAGCTGTACCGCTCCGCCTTCTCGAGCGGCACGGGGCTTGACTCGTACATCGACCTGGCGATCACGAAGGGCAGTGGCACGGCGACAGACTGCTCCGACTTCTCCGGATCGACGTCGGTCTACTCGGGCACACTGAACGCACTCGGCGCGAACTGGGCCGGCGGCGTGGCGCTGACGAACGGCGCGAGTCAGGCGAGCTGGTCGCAGAACGACGCGGTCACCTACAAGGTCCGCGCGACGCTCCAGGACAACAACGCTGCCCAGGGGCTCAGCACCGGCACGCACTCGCTCGTCTTCGAGGCACAGAACAACTAACGCGAGAAGGCGAATCGGGAACGGAGCGGGGACCGTCCACGGGCGGTCCCCGTCACGTACCGGACATGATTGCCGCTAGGCAAAGACTCCACCGCCGCCTCGGCGCACTCGCGTTCATCGCGGGTCTCGCCGTGGCGGCGTTCCTCGTGCTCGGCTGGCGCGTGGCGCCGGGCCCGAGCGAGCTCGGCCTCGAGCTGCGGCTGGTCGTCAACAGCACCGGGGAGCTGGGCTTGTCCCCCGCGGGCCAGCTCGCGGTTGGCCGCGGGCTCCGGCCGGGCACCGACCTTGACGGCCTCGACGCGCGGACCACGGTGCGCAACCAGACGGCGGATCCGCTGCGCGTGACCGTCCGCGGGCGACCCTCGAGCCGCGACCTCGACCGGGCCCTCGTGGTGACGGTGCGCCTGGCCGGCCGGCCGCTGTTCGACGGTCCGCTTGCCGGGCTCCGCGCCTTCAGTCGCCGCGGCGCGTCGCTCGCAGCGGGTGAGCGCGCCCAGCTCAGCGTCAGCGCTCGGCTCCTCGCGCACGCGCAGAGCGGCTACCAGGCGCGTATCGAGGACCTGACCATCGAGCTCGGGACGAAGGCGCGATGACGGCGTTCGCGGCGGTCGGCCGCCTGCTCCGCCGCTGCGTTGCGATCGTGGGGTGGGCCGTGGCCGGCCTGGTCGTGGGCATCGCCCTCGCGGCGGTCGGCCCCTACGCGATCGGGGCGCGCAGCTTCACCGTGTTGTCGGGGAGCATGGAGCCCACCATTCACACCGGAGATGTGGTCGTCGTGCGATCCATCGCGCCGGTGGAGGCCCGCATTGGCGACGTCGTCACCTTCCGGGACCCGCAGGACAACCGGAGGCTCGTCACCCATCGGCTCCGCAAGGTCCACATCGTCGACGGGACCGCCGCGATGGTGACCAAGGGAGACGCCAACAACACGACCGAGCGGTGGTCGGTTTCGGCCAGCGGCCGGATCGGCAGAGTGCAGTACCGGATTCCCTACATCGGCCGCGTCTTCAGTTTCGTGCGCGGGCGTGGCGGGGGCTTTCTCGTCCTCCTGCTCCCGGTGGTCCTGCTCGGGATCTACGAGGTGATCCGTTTGTGGCGCCCGGAGCGGCATGAGGGCATCAAGGGCAAGCCCCGGATGCCGATAGATAACTGTGCGGAATAACGGTGGAAACTCACGTCGGCGGAGGCTCGTCGCTCTCGCCTGCCTGATCTCGCTGATTGGCGCCTCCACCGTGCTCGCGACGGGCGCGAACTTCAGCGGTTCGACCGCCAACAACGGGGACAGCTTCAGCGCCGCCGACGACTTCACGGCGCCGTGGGTGAGCCTCACCGATCCGGGGGCGAATCTCCGGGCCACGGTCACGCTCGACGCGCTCGCCACGGACGTGGGCAGCGGCGTCGCATCCGTCGCCTTCCAGCGCTCACCAGCCGGCGCGGGCACGTGGACCACGATCTGCACCGACAGCTCCGCGCCGTACTCCTGCTCATGGAACACCACCGGGGTCGCCAACGGCCTGTACGACCTGCGCGCAGTGGCGACCGACGACGGATCGAACCCGAACACCGCGATCTCCACGGTCACGAACCGGCAGGTCGACAACACCGCGCCGTCGAGCGTGACGATGACGAACCCCGGGACGCCGCTCAAGGGGTCGGTCACCTTCTCCGGCGGCGCGACCGACACGGGCGGCTCCGGCATGGCGTCGCTGGCCTTCCAGGCCACGTCCGCGGGCGGCAGTAGCTGGTCGACCACGTGCTCCGACACGACCTCGCCCTATTCCTGCTCCTTCGACACGTCGACCCTCGCGGACGGCCTCTACGACATGCGCTCGCTGGCGTCCGACAACGCCGGCAACACGACCGCGTCGACCTCGATCGCGAACCGCAGGGTCGACAACACCGCGCCCACGGGCTCGCTCGACGATCCCGGCACCTACCTGGCGAACACGGTCGTGCTCACCGCGAGCGCCGCGGACGGCAACGGCGCTGGAGTGACGTCGGTCGCATTCCAGCGCTCGAATGCCGGCGCGAACAGCTGGACCACGATCTGCACGGACAACGCCGCGCCGTACAGCTGCTCCTTCAACACCACCGCGATCACCGATCGCCAGATCGACCTGCGAATCGTCATCACGGACGGCGCCGCCTTCACGACCAACTCAACTGTCCTCACGAACCGCTGGGTCGACAACACGAACCCCGCCAGCGCCACCATGAGCGACCCGGGCACGCCGCTCGCGGGCACGGTCACCTTGTCCGGAACCGGAACCGACGCTGCCTCGGGCGTGGCTTCCGTGAAGATCCAGCGCACACCCGCCGGGGGCAGCACCTGGACCGACGTCTGCACCGACACCAGCTCGCCGTACACCTGCTCGCTCGACACGACGTTCCTGACCGATGGGCTGTACGACTTCCGCGCGGTGGTGACCGACCAGGCCGGGAACACCACGAACTCCGCCAGGGTCTCCAACCGGCGGGTCGACAACACGTCTCCCACCGCCACGATGACCGACCCGGGCGCGAACCTGCGCGGGACGGTGACGCTCGGGGCGACCGCGACGGATACCGGCGGCTCCGGCGTCAACCAGGTCACGATTCAGCGCTCGCCCGCCGGTGCAGGCACCTGGACCGACGTGTGCGCGGACACCAGCACGCCCTACTCGTGCTCGCTCGACACGACGACTCTTACCGACGGCCTGTACGACTTCCGAGCGGTGTCGGTCGACAACGCGGCCAACACGACCACCTCCTCCGTGGTCGTCAACCGGCGCGTGGACAACACGGCGCCGGGCAGCGTCACGATGGTGGACCCGGGCTCGCCGCTGTCGGGAACCATCGCGCTTTCGGGTGACGCCACCGACGCGGGCTCCGGCATGGCCTCGCTGAAGCTCCAGTACAAGCTCACGTCCAGTGGCACGTGGATCGACGCCTGCACCGATGCGACCTCGCCGTACTCGTGCTCGCTCGACACCACCGCCGTCGCGGACGGGAGCTACGACTTCCGCTCGCTTGCGACGGACAACGCCGGGAATACCGCGACCTCGACGCCGCACAGCGGCCGCAACGTCAACAACGGCGGGCCGGCGGTGTCCGTGGTCGACCCCGGTCACGTCCACGGCAGCGTGACGGTGAGTGTCACCGCCACCGACGGCAACGGCGTGGACCACGCGACGCTCCAGCGCTCCCCCGCGGGCGCCGGCGTCTGGACCGACGTCTGCTCCGACACCTCCGCGCCCTACTCGTGCACGATCGACACGACGGCCTCTCCCGACGGGCAGTACGACCTGCGCGCCATCGCCGTCGACAGCCTCGGCTCGTCCAGGACGTCCGCTGTGGTTGCGGGGCGCTGGTTCGACAACACCGCGCCCACCGTGTCGATGACGGCGCCGGCCGCCTACCTGCGCGGCACCATCACGCTCCAGTCGACCTCGAGCGACGGCGGCTCGGGTGTCGCCTCCGTGCTGTACCAGCGCTCGCCCGCGGGGGCGAACACCTGGAGCACAGCGTGCACGGGCGCAAGCTCCCCGTTCTCGTGCTCCTTCAACACCACGACGGTCGCGGACGGCAACTACGACTTCCGCGCGATCGCGACCGACGCCTCCGGGAACCAGACGACTTCCGCGGTGACCGCCAGCCACGTCATCGACAACACCCCGCCTGCGGCGAGCAACCTCCAAACCACCAATGGCGGCACCGCCAACCGGCCTGACGCGGCCGACACGATGACGCTGACGTCCACGGAGACACTGCTGCCGAGCTCGATCCTGAGCAGCTGGACCGGCGCTTCCATGACCGTCTCGGTACGGATCGTGGACGCCGGGGTGAATGACACGCTCCAGGTCTGGAACGGTGCGACGCAGGCCGCCCTCGGCACCGTCGACCTGCGGAGGAACTTCGTCACCACGGGCTACATGGCGTTCGCGACGTCGAGCATCGTCCAGAGCGGGTCGACGATCACGATCACGATCGGCGGCACCGCGACCGCCAACGGCGGCGCGGCGTGGCAGGCGGCGCCTGGTGCCGGCACGATGCGCTGGACGCCGGGCGCTTCGGCCACGGACCCCGCCGGGAATCCGATGGCGACCACCCAGATCAGCGAGTCCGGCGCGTCAGACGCCGACTTCTAGGCCGTCGGCACCGTTCCGCCGTCGACTGCCCAGGTGGCCCCGGCGACGTTCGACGCGCGCTCAGAGCACAGGAAGGCGATCACCGCGGCGATCTCGTCGCCCGTGCCCATGCGGCCGAGCGGCGGGCTCGAGCGCGTCGCCTCGAGCACCTCGTCACGGCTCTGCCCGGTACGCGCCGCGATCTGGTCCGCCAGCCCGCCCGCCTCGTTCCAGAGGTCGCCGTCCACCGCCCCCGGGGCGACCGCGTTCACGAGCACGCCTTTCGCCGCGAACGCGTCGGCGAACACGCGGCTGAGTGAGAGCTGCGCAGCCTTCGTAACCGAGTAGGAGGCGTCGAGCCGCCCCGACGGGCGCCGCCCTGACGAGGAGCTCACGTTCACGATGCGGCCCCCGCCGTTGTCCGCCATCACGGGCGCGACGGCGCGCATGAGGCGCATCGGCGCCATGACGTGGAGCTCCCACTGGGCCTGCCAGTCGGCGTCCGTCAGGTCGTCGAGCGCCCGCGCCTGGCTGGTGCCGGCGTTGTTGACGAGCGCCCACGGGGCCTCGGGGCAGGCGGCCAGCAAGCGCTCGCCGGCATCCTCGGCGGTCACGTCGAGCTCCAGGTCGGCGCCACTGCGGGCGACGGTGACCACGCGCGCGCCCTCCTGCGCAAGCATGCGGGCCGTGGCCGCGCCGATGCCGCGCGTGCCGCCCGTCACGACACAGACCCTGCCTTCGAGACCGAGGTTCATCCAGATGAAGTCTCACACGATCCACCGCACCTCAGGGGGCTCCGCCCCCTACGTCCGGCCTACGGCCGTCCTACCCCCGGGATAGACGCGAGAACCGACGGTCGGCGCGAGGCATATCACCGGTGCTCGAGTGGCTCGACAAGCTGGCGCCGCCGAGCTGGAAGGAGCCCGCCAACGACGTGGCGCGCCAACTGTTGCCGGACCCGGGCGACTATCGCCACCACCGCGGCGGCGAGGACAACGGCGACGCTCATTTCAAGAACCTGCTCGTGCACCACCAGGTGATCGTGCCGGTGACGGACGGCCGGCTCGACCTCGGGCCGTGGCAGCAGGTCTTCTACTGCGAGTTCGACGGCGGGCGGCCGAAGCGGATGGTGATCAAGGTGCTTGGGAAGTGAACGAGTGCGGCATCGGCTCGCCCGCCAGGCCCGCGAGGAGGTTGTCCACCGCGATCTCGGCCATCCGCCCGCGCGTGGCATGCGTGGCCGAGGCGATGTGCGGCACGACGAGCAGGTTGGGGGCGTCGAGCAGCGGATGGTCGGCGGGCAGCGGCTCGGGATCGGTCACGTCCAGGGCAGCTCCCGCGACCTCGCCGGCGTGGAGCGCGGCCGCCAGCGCGTCGGTGTCCACCACCGGTCCGCGCGCCGTGTTGACCAGGTAGGCGGTCGACTTCATCCGCCGGAGCGCGGCGGCGTCGATCAGGCCACGGGTCTCGGGAGTGAGCGGGCAGTGGAGCGTCACGAAATCGGAGCGCTCGAGCAGCTCATCGAGCGGCACGCCGTCGCTGCGGCTGGTCGTGAGTAGCTCGCAGCCGAAGCCCTCGAGCCGCCGGGCAACGGCCTTTCCGATGCGGCCGTAGCCCACGATCCCCACCGTCGCGCCGTGCAGGTCGCGTCCGAGCATGAGCCCCGGCTCCCAGGTCTTCCACTTCCCTGCGCGGACGAAGCTCTCGCCCTCGGCAAGCCGCCGGGCGATGCCGAGCATGAGCGCCATCGCGAGGTCGGCTGTCGAGTCGGTGAGGACTCCCGGCGTGTTGCCGACCGGGATGCCGCGCGCGGTGGCGGCCGCAACGTCCACGTTGTCCACGCCCACGGCGTAGTTGGAGATCGCGCGCAGGCGGGGCGCGGCGTCGATGAGCTCGGCGTCCACGCGGTCGGTGAGCGTGGACAGGAGGCCCTCCAGCCCGGGGGCGCGCGCCCTCAGCTCGTCCTGCGATGGCGGCAGGCGCTCGGGCCACACCTCCACGTCGTGCTCGGCCTCGAGGCGGTCGAGCGCGTCGCCGGGCAGCTGCCGGGTTACGAAGACGCGCGCCTGGGCACCCATTGAGGCGAGGAGCATGGCAGGAACGAAAGCGTCAGGGAAGACGCGCGAGGCCGCCGCGGGGGCGGCCACGACAGTCGCGCTGGTGGCAAACGAACGCTCGGGTGCGAGCGATCCGAAGCTGTGCGCGGAGCGGCTCAGTTCCTTCGGCGCCCAGGTCAGGCGGTTCGACATCGACGAGCTCAAGGAGGCCGTCTCCTGCGGTGCCGACCGCGTGGTCGTGGCGGGCGGCGACGGCAGCATCGCGCCGGTGGCGGCGGCTGCCGGCGCAGCCGGAATCCCGCTCGCGCTCGTGCCCGCTGGCACCGCCAACGACTTCGCGCGCAGGCTGGGGCTGCCCTCCGAGCTGACCGAGGCGTGCCGGCTCGCCGTGCGCGGCACGATGCTGCGCGCGCTCGAGCTGGGCTGGATGAACGAGGAGCGCCCGTTCGTGAACGTCGCGAGCGCGGGCCTACCGGCGCCGGCGGCCGAGCACGCCCGCTCCTGGAAGGAGCGCCTGGGACCGCTCGCCTACGCCGTCGGAGCTGTCACGGCGGGGCTGCGCGCCCGGCCGCTCACCTGCCTGGTCGAGTGCGACGGCGACGAGCTCTTAGCCGGCGAGGCGTGGCAGGTGACGGTCGCGGCATCGGGCGCGTTCGGCGCCGGCGCGGCCGTGGAGGAGGCCGACCCGGCCGACGGCGCCCTCGACGTCGTCGCGATCGAGGCCGGCCCGCGCCTGGGCCTGATCGGGCTGGCGTACCGCCTCAGGAGCGGCCGTGTGACGGGCCACCCACGAGCGTTCCATTGCCGCACCCGGGACGCGAACGTCCAGGTCCCCGACCGCACACGCTGGAACGTCGACGGCGAGCTCGTAACGGCCGGCAACGCCCGCTTCACCGCGACGAAGGGAGCATTCCGCCTCGTCGTCGGGTGATGAGAGGATGCCGCGCGTGCGCCGCGCGCTGGTTCCGATGCTCGTGCTCCTCCTCGCCCAGAGCGCCTGGGCCCAGGGCGGCGCCCCAGCGCCGAACTTCGCCGAGCCCTGTCCGGCGCTCTATCCCGGCGACGACACGGACAGGGAGCGAACGGCGCGCTGGATGGCCCGGAGCGCAGCGGACCGCGGCCTCCCGCGTGAGCTGCCCGTGATGGCGGGCCTCGCCGAGAGCGGGCTACGGAACCTCAGGGGCGCGAGCTACGCGGGCTTCTTCGGCATGAGCCGCACGCTCAACCGCGGCGAATACCGCGGCTTTCCGCGCAACCCTGACCTCCAGGTGAGGTGGTTCCTCGACATGGCGGGCCTAGTGCGCCAGCGGCGCGTGGCCGAGGGGCGCCCGGACCCGGCCGCGGACGAGACCGCGTTCGGCCTCTGGATCGCCGATGTGGAGCGGCCCGCGCTCGAGAACCGCTCGGGCTACCAGCGCCACCTCGACCAGGCGAGGGAGCTGGTCGGCGGGAAGTGCGCGCCTCCGGCGAGCGACGACTCCGCCCCGCCCCGCCTGCGCGTGAGGATCGCGGCGAATCCGCTGATCGCAAACAGCGTCGCGGTACAGGCGCGCTGCCCAGACCACGACTGCCTCGTGGGCGCCACCGTGACGGTCGGCGGTCGCACGAGGCGCGCCAGAGCAATAGAACCGGCCAAAAGCGGCTACACGACCCTCACCGCTGCCGTTCCACGCGCAGCCCGCCGCGACCTGAGAGAGGGGCGCGCCGTGAGCGCCGACGTCACCGTCATCGCGGCCGATGACGCCGCGAACACAACAGCTCGGCACCGCGCTGTAACACTGAAGAGGTAATGGCAAGGGACACCGGCCTCCCCCGTGCGGACGCCCAGTTCGACTTCAGCCGCGCGCGGCGCGCGCGCGCCCTCGCGCGCCTGTCCGCGGCGCTCCGGCGGGCGGACGACGTGAACCACATCCTCCCCTTCGAGGAGGTGGCGCGCGCCCTCGGGCGGACGGGCGAGCGTCGGCTCGGGGAGCAGTTGATCGCGCTGGACTCGATCGTGGGCACGGTGGACCGCGCCCGCGAGTTCGACCGCTCCTTCCGCCCCACCTCCCCGCGCGTGCGCGAGCGCTGGGAGCGCATCAACCTCGCCCAGCGGAAGGGCGAGTCGATGCCGCCGATCGACGTGTACCGGATCGGCGAGCTGCACTTCGTGAAGGACGGGCACCACCGCGTGTCGGTGGCGCGCGCGCTCGGCCACAGCGACATCAGCGCGTACGTGACCGAGGTGGTCACCCAGGTCGGCGCGCAGCGCGAGATCCGTATGAAGGACCTGCCGCTGAAAAGCCATGAGCGGCTCTTCTTCGAGCGCGTCCCGCTACCGCCCGAGGCGCGCGAGAGGATCCACCTGCGCGACGAGTGGCGCTACGCGGCGCTGGCGGAGGCGGTGGAGGCGTGGGGCTTCAGGGCGAGCCAGGCGCGCGACGAGCGGATGTCACGGCAGGAGGTCGCCGACGCGTGGTTCCGGGACGAGTACGAGCCGGTGCTCGAGCGGCTCCGCGAGGCCAGCCTGATCCCCAAGGGCATCACGGACACCGAGGCATACATGAAGGTCGCCGCGTTGCGCTACCTGATCCTGCGCACGCACGAATGGGACGACGCCGTGATCGAGGCGATCCGCCGCGACCTCGAGAGCCCCGGCAGCGAGGACGACACGATGATCAGGAAGCTTCGGCGGGACTTGCGCTAGCGAGCTGCTCGCTCTCCACCATGAGGTTGCGGCCGTCCTCCGGGTCGAACAGCTGGAGGCGGGTCGCGTCGACCCAGAGCTCGGCGTCCGCACCCTGCTTGATCTGGCTGGCCGGATCGAGCCTCGCCACGATGCTGCCCTCCCCACCCTCCATCGGGATCTCGCCACCGCCCGCGTCCTGGGCGAGCTCGCGGAGCTCGGCCGACTCGATCGTGGCGTCGGACGACACCTTGAAGTGCACGTACAGCTCTGAGCCGAGCGACTCCATCACGTCGATGTGCGCGGTGAAGGTCGCGCCACGGTCGCGCGCCTCTCCCACGAGCTTCGCGTCCTCGAAGTGCTCGGGCCGGATGCCGGCGATCAGCTGGCGGCCTTCGGCGCCTCTCACGCGGCCATGCATCTCGCCCGGCAGGCGCACGTCGCCGAACGGCAGCTTGACCGTGTCGCCCTGCACGGTGGCGGGCATGAAGTTCATCGCCGGCGACCCGATGAAGCCGGCCACGAACAGGTTCACCGGCTCGTTGTAGAGCTCCATCGGCGCGCCCACCTGCTGGAGCACGCCGGAGCGCATCACGGCGACGCGGTCGCCCAGCGTGAGCGCCTCGGTCTGGTCGTGCGTCACGTAGATCGTGGTCGTGCCGAGCCGCTGCTGCAGGCGCGAGACCTCGGTCCGCATCTGTACGCGCAGCTTCGCGTCGAGGTTGGAGAGCGGCTCGTCCATCAGGAACGCGGCCGGGTCGCGCACGATCGCGCGCCCCATCGCGACGCGCTGGCGCTGGCCGCCCGACAGCTGCGACGGCTTGCGGTCGAGATGTGGCTCCAGATCCAGCACCCGCGCGGCGTTCTCGACCTTCTCGTTGATCTGCCCCTTGTCCAGCCCGCGGAGACGCAGCGCGAAGCCCATGTTCTCGCGCACGGTCATGTGCGGGTACAGCGCGTAGTTCTGGAACACCATCGCGATGTCACGGTCCTTCGGCGGGCGATCGTTCACGACGTCGCCGCCGATGATCAGGTCGCCGTCCGTGATGTCCTCGAGGCCGGCGATCATCCGCAGCGCGGTTGACTTCCCGCACCCGGACGGGCCCACGAGGATCATGAACTCACCGTCCTTGATCTCGAGGTTCATGTCCCGGACGGCCTCGTAGCCGTCGGGGAACCGCTTTGTGACGTGGTCGAGCTTTATGTCCGCCATTTGCTGAAGGTTCTACCCCGTCTACCGTCCCTGCAATCCCAACGTGATCGCCCCCGCATGGGGTGCGAGCGTGTCGTCCCGGAAGGCCCCCGGCTCGGTCTCCAGGACCACGTCGCCGCGCAGCGGGGCGGGCCGCGCCTCAGCCGTCGTGTTGATGGCGACCGTGTGGTCGCCGCGCGCGTAGGCGAGCACCCCCTCGGGCGCTTCGAGCAGCTCGAGCTCCGGACCCAGCAGGCGTCTGAGCGTCAGCAGGTCACGCACCAGCGACAGGGTCGAGCGCGGGTCCTCGCGCTGCGCCTCGACGTTCGTGCGCTTGGGGTCCACGACGGGCAGCCACGGCTCGCCCCTCGTGAAGCCAGCGGTGGGTGAGCTGTCCCACTGCATCGGATGGCGATAGCGGTCGCGGTCGGAGCGGTCGAACTGGCGCTCGCCGCCCGGGCCGTCCGCAAGGCCGATCTCGTCGCCCTGGAACAGGAACGCGGGGCCCGGCAGCGTCAGGAGCATCAGCGCGGCCGAGCGAGCGTTCTCGGCGCCGAAGCGCGTGACCAGCCGTCCGAAATCGTGGTTCGAGAGCACCCACGCCGCGCCGGGCCGCTGCGTGGTCGCCTCGATCGCGGCACGCAGCCGCCCGGCGTCCCAGGGCGCGTGCAGCAGCTCGAACGCGAACGCCGTGTCGAGGTGCTCGAGGTAGGGCTGCGACCTCGCGCTCGGCAGGTACACCTCACCCACCAGCAGCGAGTCGCCCACGGCTTCGCGGATGCGCGCGAGCGCCTCGGGCGTGTCGGGCGCGTTGCGCGAGTTGGTGAGCGCGAGCTGCGCCTCCTCGTCGCGCAGCGGCAGGCCGAAGGGCTCGCTGGCAGGCGGGTCGTCGCGCAGCTCGGGGTCCTTCAGCAGCCGGTCGATCGCGTCGATGCGGTAGCCCGCGACGTCACGGTCCAGCCAGAACCGGAGGACCTCCTGCATCGCCGCGATGACCTCGGGGTTGCGCCAGTCGAGGTCGGGCTGCTCTGGATAGAACGAGTGCAGGTACCAGCGGCCGTTGAACTGGCTCCAGGCCGAGCCGCCGAACGCGGACACCCAGTTGTTCGGGCGGTCCGACCAGATGTACCAGTCCGGGTGCTCGCGGAACCACGGATGCTCGATCGACGTGTGGCACGGCACGAGGTCCAGCAGCACGCGCAGGCCGCGTGCGCGGGCGGCGTCCACGAGGCTGTCGAAGTCGTCCAGTGAGCCGAACAGGGGGTCGATGCCCGTGTAGTCGGCCACGTCGTAGCCGAAGTCGTGCATCGGCGACGGGTAGATCGGCGACAGCCAGATCGCGTCGACGCCGAGCCATGCGAGGTGATCGAGGCGCTTCTCGATCCCGCGCAGGTCGCCGATTCCGTCGCCGTCAGAGTCCTGAAAGGAGCGCGGATAGATCTGGTAGATGACTGCGTTGTCCCACCAGCTCAACCCTTGACCGCTCCCGCCGTCATTCCGGCAACGATGCGCTTCTGGAAGATGATCACGGCGAGCACGAGCGGGACGGTGATGACCACCGACGCCGCGCTGATCGTGCCGAGCGGTACCTCGAACTTCTGGCTGCCCGTGAAGTTCGCCACCGAGACAGGCACCGTGAACGCGTCAGGCGAGCTGGTGAGCGTCACCGCGAGCAGGAACTCGTTCCAGACGAAGAACGCGGTCAGGAGGCCGGCGGTCACGAGACCCGGCGCCGCGAGCGGCAGCACGACCTTCCGGAACGCCTGGAAGTAGGTGGCCCCGTCGACGAGCGCCGCCTCCTCGAGCTCCTTCGGGATCTCCTTGAAGAACGACGTGAGGATGTAGATCGCGAGCGGTAGCGCAAACGTCAGGTACGGAATGATCAGGCCGATGCGCGTGTCGTACAGCCCGATGTCGGTCCACAGCTTGAAGATCGGCGCCGCGATGGCGATCGCCGGGAAAGTCGAGATCGACAGGATCAGCGCGAGGATCAGGAACTTGCGCTTGAAGCGCAGTCGCGCAAGCGCGTAGGCGGCGAACGAACCCACGATCAGGGCGAGGATGGTGGTGACCGTCGTGATGATCACGCTGTTCTTCAACGCCGAGGTGAAGTTGTCGTTCTTGAAGATCGAGCTGTAGTTGTCGAGCGTCGGGCTCGGCGGGAAGAGGTCAGACGAGGAGAGGTCCGTGCCGGTCTTCAGCGACACGTTGATCAGCCAGTAGAAGGGGAAGAGGCAGAAGACGCAGATGAACATCACCGCGATCCACATGGCCAGCGGCCGCACCCAGTTGCGCCGCGGCCCGCGCCGGGCGACCGAGCGGGCCTCCTCACGCTCCTGCTCGCCCTCGCGGACGCCGGTGCCGGGCGTGACGACTCCTCCGGACGCCTCCATCAGCCCTCCTCCGCCAGTGACTTGATGTTGCCGCCCACCGTGCGGATGTAGATGAACGACACCGCCATCACGATGATGAACGTGAGCACCGACAGCGCCGAGCCGTAGCCGATGAGACGGTTGGCCGTGAGCTCTTGGTGGGCGATCAGCGACAGCGTTGTGGTGCCGTTCGACCCTCCGGTGAGCACGTATGGCAGGTCGAAGATCCGCAGCGCATCGAGCGTGCGGAAGATCAGCGCCACGAGGATGGCCGGCATCAGGAGCGGCACGGTTATCCGCCTGAAGCGCTGCCACGTGGTGGCGCCGTCCACCTTTGCCGCGTCGTACACGTCGTCGGGGATCACCTGGAGGCCGGCCAGCAAGAGCAACGCCATGAACGGCGCCGTCTTCCACACGTCGGCGAGGATCATCACCGCCATCGCGTAGCCCTCCTGGCCGAGCCAGACAATGTTCCCACCGATCCCGATGCCCTCGAGGAGCTGCGGCGCGAGGCCGAGGTTCGGCTCGAACAGCGTGCGCCACGTGATCGCGCTCACCACGGTGAGCACCGCCCACGGGACCAGCACCACCGTGCGCAGGATCCCGCGCCCGCGGAACGCCTCGTGCATGGCGAGCGCCATGCCGAGCCCGATCACCAGCTCCAGGCTCACGGAGATACCGGTGAAGATGAACGTGTTCTTGACGGCACCCCAGAACTCGGAGGACCCGAACGCCTCCGTGTAGTTCTCGAGCCCGGCGAACCGCCACTTGCCGGGCACGCGAACGCTGTACTCGGTCAGCGAGAGCCAGATCGCGTAGGCGATCGGGTACGCGGCCACCAGAGCGATGACCGCCATGGCGGGAGTGAGGAGCAGCGCGGCTAGGCGCCGTTCCTCGCTCCCGTAGGTCTTGCCGCGCTTGCGGCGCCGACCCAATCTTGCAGTGGCGGCTTCCATGCCCCTAGAACGTCTCGAGAGCCTTCTGGATCTCCTCGTTCATCTTGCTCGACGCCTCGTCGGGAGACATCTTCCCTTGAAGCGCCGCATACACGTTGTTGTAGATCGCCTCGCTGATCTGCGGATAGACCGGCGACACCGGGCGCGGCTGCGCCTGATCGATGGCGTCCCTCAGCTCAGCCGCGAACGGCATGGCCTTCTTCACCGCGGGATCGTCATAAACGGCGGTCAGCGTCGGCGGCAGCGACGCCTCCGTCGCCATGATCTTCTGCTGCTCCGGCCCGGTGGCGAACTCGATGAATGCGAGCGAACCCTCCGGGTTCTTGGAGTAGGCCGAGATGGCAAGGTCATAGCCGCCCAGCACGCCCGCGCCGTCGTTGCCCTTGTAGCCCGGGAAGGTCGTGATGTCGAACTTGTCGGCGATCTTCGAGTCCTTGCCGAGGGAGTAGGCGTACGGCCAGTTGCGCATGAAGGTGGCGTTGCCGGACTCGAACGCCCGCCGCGACTCCTCCTCCTTGTACGTGGTGACCGCCTTGGGCACCGCGCCGTCCTTGACGCCGTCGGCCATGAACGTGAGCACGTCCTTGACCTCGGCCGAGTCTGCGGTGGCACTCTTGCCGTCCTCCGAGATCACGGTGCCGCCGGCGCTGTACACCAACTCGAGGAAGTTCACCGTCAAGCCCTCGTAGCGGAAGCCCTGGTACACGAGGCCGTTGCCCTTCTTGGCCTCGGCATACAGGTCCTGCCACTCCTTAGGAGGCTGCTTCACCTCGTCCGTGCGGTAGTAGATGAAGCCCGCGTTCGAGTTGAACGGGACGGCCCAGTTCTTGCCCTCGAACTCGGTCGTGTCCACGGTCGACTGGATGAACTTGTCCCCGTTCTCAGAGATGAAGTCGGAGACGTCGAGCAGCCAGCCCTGGGCCGCGTACTCGGCAGTCCAGATCACGTCCATGCCGAGCACGTCGCACTCGGCCGACTTGGCCTGCAGGCGCTGGACCTGAAGCCTGCGCTGCTCGCCCGCGTCCTCGGGCAGCTCGAGGAGCTTGACATTCGCGTCCGGGTTCTCCTTGTTGAAGGCGTCGACCACCGTGCCGAACGCGCCGCTGGTGTCCTTCCCGATGCACCAGGTCACGTTCCCGGACGCCTTGGCCGTGCCGGCCTTCTTGGCATCCGGTGCGGACCCACCGGTGTCGTCACCCCCGCCCCCGCATCCTGCGATGGCGAATATCAGAGCGGCAGCGAGCGCGGTCAAGATCCGCGGCGTCGTCAACATCAAAGTTCCCTCCTACTCGGGCAAGTTCACGTGGGCGTTACCCGGCCCCACCGAGAAATACTCCGAATGCGGTAGGCGCAACCAGCGCTTAACGGGTCGCGTCGGCCGTCTGGCCCGAGTGCTGGCCCTCGCAGATCTCCTCGGCCAGCTTCTCGCAGAAGGCCGGGAGGTCGTCGGGCTTGCGGCTCGAGACGAGCCCGTTGTCCACAACGACCTCCTCGTCGACCCAGTTTCCGCCCGCGTTCTTGATGTCGGTCCTCAGGCTCGGCCAAGAGGTGATCTTGCGGTCGCGCACGACGTCGGCCTCGACGAGCGTCCACGGCCCGTGGCAGATGACGGCCACCGGCTTGCCCGCCTCGAAGAACGAGCGAGCGAAGCTCACGGCGTTCTCGTCCATGCGGAGGAAGTCCGGGTTGGCCACGCCGCCGGGCAGGACCAGGCCGTCGTAGTCGGCCGCGCTGGCCTCGTCGACGGTCTTGTCGACCTCGAACCTGTCGCCCTTGTCGAGGTGGTTGAAGCCCTGGATCTCGCCGCTCTCGAGCGAGACGAGCTCGGGCGTCCCGCCCTCCTCCTCGACCTTCTTCCACGGCTCGGTCAACTCGACCTGCTCGACGCCGTCGGTAGCCAGAAATGCGACCCGCTTGTTGTCAAGTTTGCCCATCCCAAACTCGTACCCGGTCACAGCACCTCAACCACCGCCGCCGCCGTGGCCGCGCCGGAGCGCACCGCGCCGTCCATGTAGCCGTTCCAGACCTGGGCGTACTCCGCGCCGGCCCAGTGGAGCGGGCCGATCGGCGCGTGCAGTGCTCGGCCGTAGTTGGTCCAGGCGCCGGTCGGCATGTGGCAGCCGTAGCAGCCGCGCGTCCACTCCTCCTCGGCCCAGAGGCGCTCGACGTAGTCGTCGGGCCGCGCGGCGCGCGGGCCGAACATGCGCGCGAAGCAGTCGATCACGGCGGTGCGGCGCTCCTCGGCACGGAGCCGACCCAGCTCGCGCGCGTTGCGGCCCTCGAGGAAGCCGAGCAGCACGCCGGGCGAGCCGTCGTGGGGCGAGTTGTCGAACATCAGCCGCACCGGCCCGAGCTCGCTCGTGGCCTGGCCGGAGAGGCCCTCCGAGCGCCAGAACGGCTCGCTGTAGATCGCCATGCACTTCGCGACGGTGCCGAGCGGCATCCGCTGGGTGAGCTGGTCGCGGTAGCCGGGCAGCGGCGGGTCGTAGGCGATGCGGCTCGCGAGCGTCGGCGCGATCGCCACGACCGCCCGCCGCCCGCGGGCGACCGCGCCGTCGGCGTGCACGGTCACGCCAGCGCGCCCGTGCGTGATCGCCCGAACCGGCGCGCCGAGCAGGAGCCGGTCGGCGCCGAGCTCCTCCGCCATGCGGATCGCGATCAGCTCGGATCCGCCCACGAAGCGGTCCTGCTGGGCCCCGCCCTCGGTGTCGAACAGCAGCTGGAGGTTGCCCGCGGAATGGATGTAGAAGAGCATGTGGAGGAGCGAGATGTCCTCGGGCTGCGCGGCCCAGACGGCCTCGATGCCGAGGCCGAGCAACATGCGGCCCGACTTCGTCGCGAGGTTGCGGCGCAACCAGGTGGCGGCGGTCTGGCCGTCGAGCTTTTCTGCGTTCGGCGCGTCCCAGGGGGCGTCGAGCGGCACGCTCTTCGCCAGTCGGTTGAGCCGCCGCTGGGCGCGCTCCACGTCCACCAGCACTGCGGGGTTGATGCGCGGGATCGCCCCGGTGTAGCGGCGCACGCGCCCGCGGTACTCGAGCAGGTTGTGTCCCGCGACGTGCGTGGGGAACGTCGACACGCCCAGGTCGGCCGCGAGCGCGGCCAGCCGGTCCTGCGTCGGGCCGATCCACTGCCCGCCCACCTCCACGACCTTCCCGCCGCCGATGTCGTGGTTGTGCACCCGCCCGCCGACCCGGTCGCGCGCCTCGACAACGAGCACCGACGCGCCCCTGGCCGTGAGCTCGCGCGCGGCCGCCAGGCCTGCCAGGCCCGCCCCGACGACGATGACGTCCGCTTCGTGCACAGGTCGCTACTCTGCCCGGTTCGCATGCCTCCCGCCAGCTCAGTCGAGCGCGAGGAGGAGCGCCGCGTAAACATGCGGACGCTGTTGGTCGCAAGCGCAGCGTCGGCCGTGGCAGCTGCCGTCACCTCGCAACTTTGGATCGCGGGAACCTGGGTCGCCGCGGCGCTCACCCCTGCGCTGGTGGCGCTGATCAGCGAGGCGGTGCACCGCCCGACGGAGCGAATCGCACGCGCCTGGACGAGCGAGCGCGAGGTGCGAGCGCCGCGTGCGGCGTCGACGACGCGCGACGAGCCGGCCGCCCTGAGCGGCACCGCGGGGCCGGTGCGCGTCTACAGGCAGAGCGCGCGCGCGGGCACCGGCGCCACCGCTCGCCCGGCCCGGTCGCGCCGGCGCGTGGCGCTGAGGGCGGTGGCGC
>JAXDIL010000188.1:0-30549 GCA_034664005.1 Thermoleophilaceae bacterium
CTGGTGGACCCGAAGCGGGTCGAGCTGAACCACTACGAGGGCATCCCGCACCTGCTCACGCCCGTCGTGACGTCGCCGCGGCTGGCGGCGAACGTGCTCAGCAACCTCATCAAGGAGATGGAGGAGCGCTACGGCGTCATGAGCAAGGCGAAGACGCGCAGCCTCGTGGAGCTGAACCGCGTGCGCGTCCGCGACGGCGAGGCGCCGCTGCCCTACATCCTGTGCGTGATCGACGAGCTGGCCGACCTGATGATGGTCGCGCCGGCCGACGTGGAGGACTCGATCATCCGGCTGGCGCAGAAGTCGCGCGCGGTCGGCATCCACCTCGTGCTCGCCACGCAGCGCCCGAGCGCCGACGTGATCACCGGGATGATCAAGGCGAACGTGCCGGCTCGCATCGCGTTCGCGGTCTCCTCGCAGACGGACTCACGCGTGATACTCGACCAGAACGGCGCGGAGTCGTTGCTCGGGCAGGGCGACATGCTCTTCCGCCCGGCCGGGGAGTCGCGCACCGCGCGCATCCAGGGCGCGTTCATCGCCGAGGAGGAGATCGAGAAGCTCACCGACCACTGGCGCCGCCAGGGCGAGCCGGAGCTCCAGGAGGAGCTGCTCGAGGCCGTGGAGCCGGAGCAGTCGGGTGACGGAGCGGACGGCGACTTCGACCCGGATCAGGACGACCTGCTGGGCGACGCGATCTCCACGGTCGTGCAGCTCGGCACGGCGTCCACCTCGATGCTGCAGCGGCGTTTGCGGGTCGGCTACACCCGCGCCGGCCGCCTGATCGACATGATGGAGCGCCGCGGCGTGATCTCAGGATATGAGGGCTCGAAGGCGCGCCAGGTGCTGATCACCGAGGCGGATCTGCCGCGTGTGATCGAGGCGCTCGGTGAGCCCGCGGTTGCGGGCCCTGTCGAGGACTAAACGTTCCGGCAATATAGGTGGCCGATGCCGAGCATTGGCGAAACGCTTCGCGAGGCGCGGATGCGGCAGCGCCTCGATATCGCAGACGTCGAACAGCGCACCAAGATTCGAGCGAAGTACCTGCGCGCGCTCGAGAACGAGGAGTTCGGGATGCTGCCTGGCCCGACCTTCGTCAAGACCTTCCTGCGCACGTACGCCGAGATGCTCGGGCTCGATCCGCATGTGCTGGTGGAGGAGTACCGGGCGAGCTACGAGGGTGACGACGAGCTCGAGCTTCAGCCGCTCGGCCCATCCTCGGCCGCGCGTCGGGACAGGCGTCGCGGTCCGGGGTTCAGTCCCGGCTCGCTCGCGCTGCTGGGACTCGTGGCGGTCGTGGCCGCGCTCGTGGCGATCGGGCTGCTGAGCGACGGCGGCGGCGGCAGCAGCAGCGACAACGTGAGCACCGAGCGGACGGACACGGTGAAGGCCGCGGAGCCCAAGCCCGCGCCGGCGCGCCCGAAGCGGGTCGCTCTGCGCGTGGTTCCGGTCACGCCGACCTACATCTGCGCGGACCACGGACCGGGCACGCCGGTCGTGTTCGAGCAGACCACCGATGCAGCCCAGCGCTTTCGCGGCAAGCGCGTACGCGTGCTGCTCGGCAAGCGCGACGTGCGGATCTGGATGAACGGAAAGCCCGTGCGGGTCACGGCGGGCGCGGACCCGATCGGGTTCGCCTTCACGCCGCGCGGGGCGCGAGAGCTGCCGATCGGGCAACAGCCCTGCACGTAGCTCTCACACGACTAGTCTCGTAGGGCGTGAGCGCACGCGCCGGCATCGTCGTGACCGGGACCGAGGTCCTGACCGGCCGTGTCCAAGACCGGAACGGCCCCTGGCTGTCCGACCGCCTGCTGGAACTGGGCGTCGAACTGGCGCACATAACGATCTGCGGCGACCGCCCGGGCGACATCGAGGCACAGCTCCGCTTCCTCGAGGAGCAGGGCGTGGACCTGATCATCACGACCGGCGGCCTCGGGCCGACGGCGGACGACATGACCGTCGAGATGGTCGCCCGATTCACCGGGCGCGAGCTGGTGCTGGACGACGAGCTCGAGGACAAGATCGCGGCGATCCTGAAGCCGCTGATGGCGCGTTTCAGCCACTGGGACTTCGACGCCGTGCGCGCCGCCAACCGCAAGCAGGCGCTGATCCCCGAGGGCGCGTACGTGATCGATCCGGTCGGGACCGCCCCCGGCCTCGTGGTGCCCGGCTCGCCCACCATCGTGGTCCTGCCCGGGCCGCCGCGGGAGCTGCAGCCGATGTGGCGCACAGCCGTGGCGAGCGACGCGGTGCAGGAGGCGATCGGCGGGCGCACCGAGTACCGCCAGCAGACGGTGCGGATGTTCGGCGTCCCGGAGTCCGGGCTCGCGGACACGCTGCGCGACGCGGAGGAGGGCATCGGCGGGTTCGACGGGCTAGAGATCACGACCTGCCTGCGCCGCGGCGAGATCGAGATGGTCACGCGCTTCGAGCCGGACGCCGCGGACGTGTACGAGGAACTGCTCGGCGTCCTGCGCGAGCGCCACGGGCGCGAGCTCTTCTCCGAGGACGGCTCGAGCGTGGACGACCAGGTGGCGCAGCTGCTCGCCGGGCGGCGGATCGCGACGGCCGAGTCGTGCACGGCGGGGCTGCTCGCCGCGCGGCTCACCGAGCGTCCGGGCTCGTCCGACTACGTGGCGGGTGGCGTCGTGACGTACTCGAACGAGGCGAAGGTCGAGCTGCTCGGCGTGAGCCCCGGCCTGATCGAGACCCATGGCGCGGTGTCCGAGCCCGTCGCCGAGGCCATGGCGGAGGGCGCCCTGGCGCGCCTCGACGTGGACACGGCCGTGGCCATCACGGGGATCGCGGGGCCGGGTGGCGGCAGCGAGGAGAAGCCCGTGGGCACCGTGTGCTGGGCGGTGAGGCTCGCCGACGGCCGCGCGATCACGCGGACCGTGCGCCTGCCGGGCGACCGCGTGGAGATTCGCGACCGTTCCACCACGGTGGCGATGCACCTGCTGCGGCGTGTCCTCTCCGAGCCGGCCGCCTCTCCCACCACGGCGGGCGTAACCCAAGCACCCAGGTGAGCGGGCCGCGGGCGCGGATGTTCCTGGCGCTCGACCTCCCCGAGGAGGGGCGCGAGCGGCTCGCACGGTGGCTCGAGCTGGTGCTGGAGGGACGGCGCGACCTGCGCCCGGTGGGCACCGATGCGCTCCACGTGACGCTCGTCTTCCTCGGCTGGCAGGACGAGTCGGCGGCCGAGCGGATCGCCGAGGCGGCCTTCGCGGCACTGCCGGCGGGTCCAGCCCCACGCCTGACGCCAACCGGCGTGCGCGCCGTGCCGCCGCGGAACACGCGCCTGTTCGCGCTCGACCTCGAGGACGAGGGCGGCCGCGCGTCCGCACTCCAGGCCTCCGCTGCGAGGGCGCTCGAGGCGGGCGGCTGGTACCGACCCGAGCAGCGGCCCTTCTGGCCGCACGTGACGCTGGCGCGCGTGAAGCGCGGCGAGCGGCGCGTCCCGCCGCTGCCGGACACGCCCGCGCCGCCGGCAGAGCCCTTCGAGGCGAGCGTCGTCACGCTGTACAGGTCGACGCTGCGGCCGCAGGGTTCGCTCTACGAGCCGCTTGGACGTACCGTTGCCGGAGATGCGCTCGATACGGCTTCCGAGCCCGCCGCTGACTGACGGCGAGATTCTTCTCAGGGGCTGGGAGCGGGACGACGTGCCCGCCGTCACGGCCGCCTGCCAGGACCCTGAGATCCCGCGCTGGACCGTCGTTCCGCACAACTACACGGAGCGGCACGCGCGCGACTTCATCCATGGGACCAGGGGCGACCTCGCCGCCGGGCGTGAGCTCGCGCTGGCGATCGTGGACGGCGACGACCGTCTGCTGGGCGCGCTCGGCATCTCGAACTTCGACTGGGCCGACCTGAAGGCGGAGATCGGTTACTGGATGGCGTGCGAGGCGCGCCGGCGCGGCATCGGCGCCCGCGCCACGCGAATGCTGGCCGTGTGGGCGCTGGGGACGCTTGGACTGGAGCGCCTGGAGCTGCTCGCGAACCCGATGAACGAGGCGTCGCAACGGCTCGCGGTGCGGGCCGGGTTCACGCGCGAGGGGCTGCTGCGGCGCTACCGCCGCCGTCACGGCGTGCGCGAGGATCTCGTGATGTTCGCGCTCCTGGCGGAGGACCTCTAGCGGTCGAGCAGACGCCGGCCGAGCCGGTCGACGCCGCGCGAGGTGTTCGAGAGCACGACGACTGCGCGGTCACGCTCGGGGCTGAAGCCGGCGAAGCTCCTGAAGCCCCAGGTGCCGCCGTTGTGGAAGATCGTCGTGCCGTTGTCGCGGCCGGTCAGGATCAGCCAGCCGAGGCCGATGCTCATCCGCCGGCTCACGCGGTGGGCCGGCTGCTGCGCGAGCTGGAGCGCGGGCCCCGGCGCGTCGGCGCCGGGTGACAGACAGGCGCTGAGGAAGGCGGCCATCTCGGCGACGCTCGAGCGGATGCTGCCCGCGGCCGGCATGAGGTCCTCGAGCGGCGGGCGTGGGCGGCCACGTCGCGAGTGGCCCTGGATCGCCGGCGGGCCGGGTGTGAGCGTCGTCGCATCCATTCCGAGCGGGGCGAGCACGCGCTCGCGCAGGAGCTCTGCGTAAGGCTTGCCCGCTGCGCCCGCGAGCGCGTCGCCCAGCAGGCCGAAGCCGATGCTCGAATAGCGCAGCCGCCCGCCCGGGGCGCGCCGTGGACTCGTGGCCCGCAGGAGCTCCGCGTACTCCTCGGCGTCGACGTCGCTCCAGGGATCGCTCTCTCCGATGCCGAGCCCGAACAGGAGCTCCCGGCGGGCGAGCGGACGCGGTGTGTTCGGCAGGCCGCTGCGATGAGTCGCAAGCTCCAGGAGGGTGGGCTCACGCTGACGCCACGAGGGGCCGTGCCCGCCGAGATGTCGTGACAGCGGGTCGTCGAGCGCCACCTCGCCACGGAGCTGCATGTCGGCCAGCAGCACGCCGGTGAATGCCTTCGTGATCGAGCCGATCTCGAAGAGCGTGTGCTCGTCGGGACGCGCACCGGTGGCCGACCAGGCTCCGAACTCGGTGGTGTCGCCGCTGATCACCGCCGCGGCAAGCGAGTGGTGACCGCGCCGGCCTGCTCGTTCCAGGAGCTCATGCATGCGCGATCGATTGTGTCCTACGACGTAGCCTTTAGCCATGGAGCAGCGCGTCAGTCTCGCGACGCTGGGCGTTCGTGACCTCGCCCGCGCTCGCGCGTTCTACGAGGCACTCGGGTGGAACACGCGGGCGGCGCCCGCCGACGACGTCGTCTTCTTCCAGGCCGGCGGCATGGTGCTGGCGCTCTGGGACCGCGCCCGGCTCGCCGAGGACAGCGGCGTCGAGGACGCGGGCGGCTGGGGCGGCGTCACGCTCGCCCACAACGTCGGCTCGCCCGCCGAGGTCGACGCCGTGGTCGAGGAGGCGCGCGCGGCGGGGGCGAAGATCGTGCGTGAGCCCGCCGAGACCTTCTGGGGCGGGTATTCCGGGGCGTTCACGGATCCGGACGGACATCCATGGGAGATCGCTCACAACCCGCACTGGACGATTCGCGAGGACGGGTCGGTCGAGCTACCGGCCTAGCCGGGCAGGATCACGCGGTAGCGCGGGCTGCGGCCGATGGTCCGCCTGTGGCCCGGCCTGCCGACGCGCTGCAAGAAGGTCGGCCTGCCGCCTGAGCGGATCCCGTGCTTGTCGTCGCTGGCCTGCTTCTGGCCGGCTCGCAGGCGGAAGACGAACCGGCCCCTGCCATCCGTCTTCAGCAGAGCCGTGTACAGAATGTCGATGCATACGTCCCCAGGCCGGCAGTAGACGCCAAAGTTCACCCTCACCCGCCCGTTCTGGCGCCAGTTTCGGCCCCTGAAGCGGAACACGCTGCCCTCGGGGCCCTCGCGCGGCTCTACGGCCATGCAGAAGCGCTTGCAGTCGGGCGACTGGCCCGTTCTTGGGGCGGCCACGCCCGTTCCCGGGAGCCACAGGGCCAGCGCCAGCGCTGGGGCGAGTATCCATCCGACCCGACTCCTACGTTGTGACCTCAAGACTTAGAGGAGATCACGGATATGGAGAAGGAGCAAGAGAAGGCCCTCAAGGCGCGTGAGGCGGCCCTGAAGGGGGCGCTCATGCAGATCGACAAGCAGTTCGGCGCGGGGTCGATCATGAAGATGGGTGACGACTCGATGCAGGTGCAGGTCGCCGCGATCCCCACGGGGGCCCTGTCGCTCGACCTGGCGCTCGGAGTCGGGGGTGTGCCGCGCGGGCGCATCGTCGAGGTGTTCGGGCCGGAGTCGTCCGGTAAGACGACGCTCATCTACCACGTCCTCGCCAACGCACAGAAGAGCGGCGGCATCTGCGCGTTCATCGACGCGGAGCACGCCATGGACCCCGTGTACGCGAAGCGGATCGGCGTGGACGTCGACGAGCTGCTCGTGTCGCAGCCGGACCACGGCGAGCAGGCGCTCGAGATCGCGGACCTCCTGATCCGCTCGGGCGCGGTCGACGTGGTGGCGATCGACTCGGTCGCGGCGCTCACGCCGAAGGCCGAGCTCGAGGGCGCGATGGGCGACCAGACCGTGGGGCTGCAGGCCCGGATGATGTCCCAGGCGATGCGGAAGCTGGCCGGCAACCTGAACCGCGCCAACACGCTCTGCATCCTGACCAACCAGATCCGCGAGAAGATCGGCGTGATGTTCGGCTCGCCGGAGACGCAGCCGGGTGGGCGGGCGCTGAAGTTCTACGCGTCGCAGCGGCTCGACATCCGCCGCATCGAGACCCTCAAGGAGGGCACCGAGGCGGTCGGCAACCGGGTGCGCGTGAAGGTGGTCAAGAACAAGGTCGCCGCGCCGTTCAGGCAGGCCGAATTCGACATCGAGTACGGCCAGGGGATCAGTTCCGAGGGCTGCATCCTCGACCTCGGCATCGAGCACAACATCGTCCAGAAGTCGGGCTCGTTCTTCTCCTACGGAGAGGAGCGGCTCGGCCAGGGCCGCAACAACGTGAAGGGCTACCTGCGCGAGAACCCTCACGTGGCTAAGGAGATCGAGGGCAAGATCTACGAGGCGCTCGGGCTCGAGGCGCCTGGGGCGCTGACCGTGGTGGAGCCGCCGCCCGCCACCGACGAGCCTGAGGCCGAGGCTCCGGCCGAGGTCACGGCCGAGGTCACGGCCGATGCCATGCCGGAGGAGCAGGCCGCCTAAGCCCGTGAGACGCACCGAGAGCGAGCGGGCGATCGACCTGGCCTACAAGGCGGTCGCCCGCCGTGACCTCACCGTGGCGGAGCTGAGGACGCGGCTGGAGAGCAAGCAAGTGCCGCCGGAGGCGATCGAGGACGCCGTCGCCGAGCTGGAGGAGACGGGCTTCCTCGACGACGCCCGCTACGCCCGCCAGTTCACCGAGGACAAGCGCGAGCTCGAGCAGTGGGGGAGCGAGCGGATCGCCCGTGACCTCCGCCGCCGCGGGATCGCGCCGCAGCTGATCGACGAGGCGGTCTCGACCCAGAGCCGCGACTCCGAGCTGCGCACGGCTCTGCTCCTGCTGGGGCAGCGCTTCCCCGAGCCGCCCCGCGACGACCGCGAGCGCGACCGCGCCTGGCAGATGCTGGTGCGGCGCGGCTACTCGCCCGAGATCGCCTACGACGCCATCAGGGCCTGGGAGCGCGCGGAGCGCGAGCGCCGCCGCGCGGCCTAGCCGCAGGCTCTCCGCCACCCGGTTGCCAGCCCCGCCTTGCGGGGTTAATCTCCAGGTACGGGCCGGTATGCCGGCGCGAGACCAAAAGACGAGCAAATCGCCTGATTCTGTGCCTCACTTGAACGTGATCCTGACAACCACATCGGACCAGCCCGAAAGGAGTGCTCGGGAGGGTCCGTAGGCGTCTGCAGTCTCGCAGCCCCATGCCGTACCGCTCAACCAACTGAGTGATCGGACCGGCGCCTCGTGCGCCGTGTGAGGAGACGGACATGGAGATCGTGTTGGCGGCCCTGGTCGCAGCGGCGGTCGCGGTGGCGGTGGTGATGCTGGTTCAGCGTCCCCGCGCCGTGGGTGCCGGAGCGCTGGCCGCGACGGCTGCACCGGAGGCGGCGTCCGCCACACGTCCGGCAGCGGAGGCGCGCCCCGCCCCGGCCGGCGGGCGGGACGGGCTCGAGGAGGAGCTGCTGGCGCGGAGAACCGAGATCGCGCGCCTGGAGGAGCGTCTGCGGGCGAGGGAGAGCTCGCTCGACCTGCAGGCTCACGAGCTCTCGGAGCGCGAGCGCTCGCTCGAGGACCGTCGCCGCAACCTCGACCACACGCGGGAGGAGCTGAAGACGGAGAAGGCCCGGCAGCTGCGCGAGCTGGAGCGCGTGTCCGGCCTCAGCGCGGGGCAGGCGAAGCAGATGATGATGCGCGACCTGGAGGACGACCTCCGCCACGACAGCGCCCGCGTGATCCGGCAGGTCGAGGAGGAGACGCGCCGCGACTCCGACCGCCGCTCGCGCAGCATCCTGGCCGCCGTGATGCAGCGAGTGGCCTCGAGCCATGCCGTGGAGACGACCGTGTCGGTCGTCGAGCTGAAGTCGGACGAGCTGAAGGGCCGCATCATCGGCCGCGAGGGACGCAACATCCGCGCGCTCGAGACGCTCACCGGGATCGACTTCATCATCGACGACACACCCGGCGCCGTGCTGCTGTCCGGGTTCGACGGGGTGCGCCGCGAGATCGCGCGGCTGACGCTCGAGAAGCTGCTCCAGGACGGCCGCATCCACCCGGCGCGCATCGAGGAGGCCTTCCACCAGGCGAGGTCCGAGATCGACCAGCACGTGGTCGAGCTGGGCGAGCAGGCCGTGTTCGAGGCGAACGTCGGCTCGCTCCACCCAGAGCTCGTGAAGCTGCTCGGCCGCCTCAAGTTCCGCACCAGCTACGGCCAGAACGTGCTGCACCACTCGATCGAATGCGCCCGGCTCGCCGGGATGCTGGCGGCCGAGCTGGGTGCCGACCCGCGCTGCGCCGCGCGCGCCGCGCTGCTCCACGACATCGGCAAGGCCGTCTCGCACGAGAGCGAGGGGCCGCACGCGCTGGTGGGCGGGGAGCTGGCACGCCGCTACAAGGAGGCGGAGGCCGTGGCCCACGCGATGGAGGCCCACCACAACGAGGTGGAGCCGCAGACCGTGGAGGCGGTGATCGTCCAGATCGTGGACGCGCTCTCAGGCGCCCGCCCGGGCGCGCGCGGCGAGTCGCTCGAGCACTACGTGAAGCGGCTGCACTCGCTCGAGGAGATCGCCTGCCGGCACACGGGAGTGGACAAGGTCTACGCCATGCACGCCGGCCGCGAGATCCGCGTGATCGTGCACCCCGAGGAGATCACCGACGACGACGCGACGCTCCTGTCGCACCAGATCGCCCGCGACGTGGAGCGCGAGCTGGAATACCCGGGTCAGATCAAGGTCACGGTGATCCGCGAGAGCCGCGCCACCGACTACGCGCGCTAGCGTTCCGGCTCGATGGCGAAGCGGTACCACCTGACCACCTTCGGGTGCCAGATGAACGAGCACGACTCGGAGCGCATGAAGGGCATGCTCGAGTCGCTCGGCTACGGCGAGGCGCCGGAGCGTGAGGACGCCGACCTGATCCTGTTCAACACCTGTTCGATCCGCGAGAAGGCGGACAACCGGCTCGTGGGGCACCTCGGCGAGGCGAAGCGGCTGAAGGCGGAGGATCCGGAGCGGGTGATCGGCATCGGCGGCTGCTGGTCGCAGTCGCTGAAGGACGAGGTGTTCGCGATGTTCCCGTTCGTGGACGTGGCGTTCGGCCCCGGCCAGGTGCACAAGCTGGCCGAGTTTCTGACCAGCGACAGCATCACCGCACAGGGCTTCTTCGAGTTCGAGGGCTTCACCGGCCACCTGCCGATGAAGCGCGAGCGCGACTTCCAGGCCTGGGTGCAGATCTCCGTGGGCTGCAACTGCCGCTGCTCCTACTGCATCGTGCCGTCGACCCGAGGGCGCGAGGTGTCGCGCCCAGCCGCCGAGCTCGTGGCCGAGGTGGAGCGCGTGGCGGCCGAAGGGGTCAGGGAGGTGACGCTGCTCGGGCAGAACGTCTGCTCCTACGGGCGCGACCTGCCGAAGGGAGCGAAGTCCACGTTCGCCGAGCTGCTCGCGATGGTCGACGCCATCGACGGCGTGGAGCGCATCCGCTACACGAGCCCGCACCCGAAGGACATCCGCGAGGACGTGATCGCCGCCCACGTGGAGCTGCCGAGCGTCTGCGAGCACATCCACCTGCCGCTCCAATCCGGCTCCAGCCGGATCCTCAAGGCGATGCGCCGCACCTACGACCGCGAGCGCTACCTCGACCGCGTGGCGATGATCCGCGAGCGCGTGCCGGACTGCTCGCTCACCACCGACATCATCGTCGGCTTCCCGGGTGAGACCGAGGAGGACTTCGCCGCCACGCTCGACGTCGTCGAGCAGGTGCGCTACGACTCGGCGTTCACGTTCATCTACTCGCCGCGGCGGGAGACAGAGGCGGCCGACATGCCCGGCCAGGTCCCGCACGAGCTGGCCAGCGAGCGGATGGGCCGGCTCGTTGACGCGGTGCAGCGGCACGCCGCCGAGCGCGCGCAGCGCTTCGTGGGACGCACCGTGGACGTGCTCGTGGAGGGCCCCTCGCGCACGGACCCGTCGCGGCTGCGCGGGCGCACCCGCCACAACAAGACCGTGCACTTCTCGGGGGTGGCAAGCGCCGGCGAGCTCACCGACGTGGAGATCGCGTCCGCGACCAGCACCACGCTGGCCGGCGAAGAGCTGCTCGTCGCCCGTCTGGGCTAGCTCGGGGACGCGCGAAGCGCGTCGAGCTCGGCGCGAACCGCGTCCAGCTCCGTGCGGAGCTCGCGCTCGGTCAGCGCGTGCATCTGCGCCTGGCGCTCGCTCTCGTCGCGCAGGGCGGCGAGGGCGGCGCGCGCGGCCTCGGCGCGGCGATCGGCATCGGCGGTGACCTCGAGCTGCTCGCGCGCCTGGGTGAGCGCCCGCTCGAGCTCCTCGACGCGTCCAGCGTCCGGGGCGGGGGAGGCGGACGCCTCCTCGCGCACGCTCTCGAGCTCCTCGGTCAGCCGTGCGCGCAGTGACTCCAGCTCCTTCTGGTTTCGCTCGCGCTCCGCGTCGATGGCGGCCGCCGTGCGCTCGCGCTCGGCCTCGACCTCCTCGACGCGCTTCGCGCGCTCGGCGCTCAGCTCCTCCTCGTGGTTCGCCCTCAGCTCGGCGAGCGCCTCGTCCTGCTTGGCGCGCAGGGCCGACAGCGCCTGCTGCGCGCTTGCCCGCTCGGCCCGCAGGGCGTCCTCGGACGCTGCCTCAGCAGCCGCCATCGCCCGCTCGTGCTCGTGCCTGAGCGACGCGAGCGCCTCCTCGCGCTCGCGCTTGGCTGCCGAGGAGGACCGGTCGCCCACGGCGGCGAGCTTCGCCATCACCTCGTCGCGCGCCACGATCGCCAGCGCAAGCTCCTCGCGCAGGCGGGCCAGCTCACGCTCGGTCGCCTCGTCGGGGCCCGATGCGCCCGGGTGCAGCGCCACCGGCTCGACGGACTCGGCCACGCCGACGTCGCGCTCGTCGCCCGCACGGTCATCGGGCGGCACGATGACCGTGCTCACCGGGTCGCTCGCGCCCTGGGCCGGCTCAGCCATGAACACCATCGTGTCTAGCAGTTTCAGGATCTCGCTGCGAGCCGCCACGGCCGGTCGCACCGGAAGCTTCGTCATCACGGCGATGTCGCTGAGCCCCAGCGAGTCGGCCGGATCGGCGACGGCAAGCACCAGGGCGCCGTCGTCGGCGAAGCCGATCGGCGCCGCTAGGTAGCGCTTGGCAGCGGTCTGCCGGAGCAGGGCGGCGGCGGACTCGTCCACGGGGAACTCGGTCAGGTCGATGTGATCGAGCGAGTAGCGCTCGGCGAGCGCCCGCGCGAGCTCGTCCTCGGTGATCACGTTGTTCTCGAGCAGCACCTTCTCGGGCGTCTGCCCGGGGTGGCGCGCGGCCTCGACCGCCTCGGCGGCCCTCGTCTCGGCCACAAAGCCGAGCTCCACGAGGATGTCCGAGAGGAAGCGCCGGCCGGCGTTGCTCAGCGACGGCGGCGTGACACCGGGCGCGGACAACGGCGGTCCGCTTCCGGGGCTCGCGATGGCCGCGGAGAGCGTGTCTGCGCCCGCGAGCGGGTCAGCGTTCACGCCGGCCCTCTGGACGGAGCCAGACCGAGCGGGGCGCCCGCGCGTCGCGGGGGCGCGGCCTGCGCGGAGCTCTCGGCGAGCTGGACGGCCTGCTGCGGCGAGTCGGCGTCGGCCAGCCGCTGTATCCCGTAGGAGAGCTCGAGCGAGGCCGGGCGGCCGGAGGTCACCCGTTCCAGCGAGCGCTCGAAGCGGCCGATGAAGGCGAGGGCGCCGTCGGGTCCCTTGCATCCGACAAGCACGGCCCCGAGCCCGTCGGGCGACACGCGGGCGTGGTAGTCGGTGCGCCGCACCGCGCCGGTCAACACCTCGGCCACGTCCTTGAGAAGCAGGTTGGCCATCGCCTCGCCGTGGCGCTCGATCATGGCCTGCCGGTCGCGCACGTGGCAGACGACCACGTACGACTCGACCGTGCCGCGCTTCGCCAGCTCGTGCTCCCGCTCGATCGAGCTGACCAGCGTCTCCAGGTTCGTGAGCCCCGTGACCGGGTCGGTGCTCGTACGGTCACGCGCCACCTCGGCGAGCCGGCGGAGCTCTGCGCGGGCGGAGATGCTCTCCCACTCGTAGGAGAGGAGCCGCGCGCCGATCAGCGCCAGCTGCGCCGTGAGCGGCGTGGGCGTCTCACCGGGCTCGCCCGCCACGAGCAGCACGCCGACAACGCTGCCGTCGGCCGCGTCGAGCGGGGCGGAGACCCAGCGGTCCGACCCGAACGCGGCCAGCGCCTCCGCGTCGAGCAGCTCCCCGGCGTCCGAGCCGTTCGAAGCCAGGTCGCGCGCGAGCGGGATCATGGCGCCGCGCTGCACGTTTTGCCCGCGCACGTCGATGACCCGGCACTCGCCGACATCCCAGTCGAGCTGGCCGAGCACGAGCGTGCTTCCCGGGGAGGCGCTTTCGAGCAGGTCGAGCACCTCCGTGGCGGCATCGGCAAAGCTGCCGAAACGGCGTGCGGAGAGGCGGGACAGGGCGTCAAGAATCGGAAGGCTCATGCTTCTCCCTTCCATCGGCCAAAAAGGGCAGCTCCGTAAGGGGCGAAAGCGGAACTGCTCAGAGACCGGCCGCGGCGGCGGCGCGGGCGACGTCGGCCAGAGCCGCACGCGCGGCGAGCACGCCGCCACCTGTCCACGCCGCGCCGCCGGTCACATGGAGCGCCAGATCCGCGCCCCTGCGCTTCCGGATTCCCAGGTCATCGAGGATCGAGCCGCCGATCGAGCCCGGCTCGAGACTGAACTCGCCGGTGGACCGCCCCTGGCTGACCACCGCCGTCACGCGACGCCCGCGGAACGCCTTCCGGACCTTCGCCACGCGGTTGTCCCAGTCGATCAGGAGCTCCTCGGCGTCGTTCGTCCGGCCGAGCGCCTCACCGTGGAGGCGGAGGTTCAGCTTCCAGTCCTCGCCGTCGCTCAGGACGGTCGGGGCGATCTGCCGCAATACGTCGTAGTCGTCGCCCTGGAGATCCTTCGACCCGAGGATGACGTCCGGGTCCGTCGCCTCGAACACCACGGGATCGTCCGGGGGGACGACCTCGATCCCGCGCGCCTGCTCTTTCATGAACGGCGGGACGTAAGCCGCGCCGACCGGCGTCACGCCGAGCGCCAGCGCGTCGCCGAGCGCGTCGGCTGTGAGTGTGAGCGGCCGCTCGGCCTGTCCGGGCACCTTGGTGCCGGTGAGGGGGTCGAGCGCGTGCTGCACCTTCAGCGGCCGCTGGGTCTCCCTCGACTCGTCGAAGCCCGACTCCTGGCAGCCCGCCAACACGCCCACGAGGGCGAGAGCGATGAGAAGCCGGACGCGCATCGCCGGTATTACTAGCGATCGTGGCAGCCGCGGAACCCGTCATAGCGATCTTCGGCCCGACCGGCGTGGGGAAGACCGCGGCCGCGATCGAGCTGGCCGAGCGCCTCCGGGCGCGCGGGGAGGACCCTGTCGCGGTCTCCGCCGACGCCCTGCAGGTCTATCGCGGGCTCGAGCTCCTGACCGGGGCGGCGAGCGCGGAGGAGCAGCGGCGCCTGGAGCATCGCCTCGTCTCGGTCGTCCCGGTCACCGAGACGTTCTCGGCCGGGCAGTTCGCGGCGCTCGCGCACGCGGAGATCGAGGCGGCCGTGGAGGCGGGGCGCCGGCCGATCGTGGTGGGCGGCACCGGCCTCTACCTGCAGGCGGCTCTGACGGACCTCGAGTTGCGCCCGCCGCCGCCACCCGGCGTGCGCGAGCGCATCCTCGCCGAGCTGGAGGAGCGTGGCCCCGAGGCACTCCACGCCGGGCTGACCGAGCGCGCGCCCGCGGCCGCTGCGGCCGTGGCGCCCACCGACCGTACGCGGATCGTGCGTGCGCTCGAGCTGCTCGAGATGGGGGAGGAGCCCGCGCCGACCGGCGCCGGCTCGCGGCTCTGGACGGCCGAGCTGCGCCGCCCGACGCTCCTCTGTGGCCTGACGCTCGAGCGTGAGCGGCTCTACGAGCGGATCGACGCGCGCGTGGACGCCATGGTCGCCGCGGGGGCCGAGGACGAGGTGCGTCGCGCGGACGCGGCGGGCGCCTCGCCGACCGCCCGCAAGGCGCTCGGCTTCGACGAGCTGCTCCGCGGCGACGTGGACGCGATGAAGCGCCGCACCCGCAACTACGCCAAGCGCCAACTCACCTGGATGCGGCGGCTGCGCGCTATCCGGGTGTTCGACGCCGATGTAGGGTTGCCACTCACCCTGGAGGAGGATCTGTGAAGCGACTCGCCCCGCTGGCCGTGGTGGCCGCCTGCCTTGTGGCCGCCGCACCCGCTCACGCCATCCGCGACTTCTCGACGACGGCGCGGAACATCATCCCGTCGGGTCAGTACGGCGCGGTGCCGGCGCCCAGCAAGGCGACGCAGCAGGCGAAGATGTACGACGGGCTCACCCCGCTCTTCAGGGACGTGCGCCCAGGTGATCTCGATCGCTACTTCAAGTCCGCGAAACTCGGCATCAAGGGCCAGGGGCGCATGAAGCGCGAGCGCGTGCCGCGGCGCGGCGTGCGCATCCTCCGCGACCGCTTCAACGTGCCGCACATCTACGGCAAGACGAACGACGACGTGACCTGGGGCGCGGGGTGGGCCCTTGCGCACGACCGCGAGCTCTTGCTCGAGCAGACGCGCTACAACTCGCGCGTAGCGGTGGTCGACGCTCCGGGGCTGAGCGCGATCAGCCTGGTCGTCGGGCTGAAGAGCTTCACGCCGAGCCGGCAGACCGAGCGCGAGCTCCGCAAGGAGATCGGCAAGCTGAAGAAGTACGGCAAGGCCGGCCGGCGTCTCCTGCACGACATGGGCGTGTACGTGAAGGGCATCAACGCGTACTACAGGTCGATCAACGCCAAGCACAAGCCGTGGACCGTGTTGGACGTGATCGCGCTGAACGCGATCAAGAGCGAGCTGTTCGGCGAGGGCGGCGGCGCCGAGGTTGACGCCGCGCAGTTCCTCGACGGCCTGCAGGACACGCTCGGCGCGGACAAGGGCTACTCCGTCTGGAACGACCTGCGCCAGCGCCAGGACCCGGAGACGCCCGTCTCCATCAAGCGCAACTTCCCGTACGCGCCGCTCCCGGCACAGCGCACCGGCAACGTCGTGCTCGACAACGGGTCGTTCGACGCGGTCGACACGCCCGGCGCCGCCGCCACGGCCGCTGCCCAGGGCGAGTTCCGGGAGCACGCCAGCAACGTGCTCATGGTGTCCGGCAAGCGCTCGAGGTCGGGCCACCCGTTGTTCGTCGGCGGCCCGCAGATCGGCTACTTCTATCCGGGCCTGACGCTCGAGATGGACCTGCACGGGCCCGGCTGGAACGCCCGCGGCGCCACCTCGGCGCCGTTCCCCGGCTACATCCTGATCGGCCGCCGCGAGGACTTCGTCTGGTCGCTCACCTCGGCCGGGGCGGACATCGTCGACCACTACGTCGAGACGCTCTGCGAGGGCAGCGACACCAAGTACCTCTACCGCGGCCAGTGCCGCTCGATGACGCCGTTCGACGCCGGCACGCTCGACGGCCAGCCCGTGACCTTCAACAGGACGGTGCACGGGCCGGTGGTGGGCTACGCCACCGTGGACGGGCGCCGGGTGGCCGTGTCGCGCAAGCGCTCGAGCTATCTGCTCGACGGCGTGGACCTGCTGCTGTTCCAGAAGCTCACGCGCGGGCGCGTGCCGAACGCGCAGGCGTTCCTGAAGGCCGCTGCCGTCTCGCCGCAGACCTTCAACACGTTCTACGCCGACAGCACGCGGATCGCCCAGGTCACGACGGGCCGGCTCCCGCTGCGCGCGCCCGGCGTGGACTCGGGACTCCCCACGGACGGCCAGGGCAACCACGAGTGGCGTGGCTTCCTGAAGGCTAAGGACCACCCGCAGGCGGTCCTGCGGGGCGGGGTCCTCAACAACTGGAACAACAAGCCCGCGCGCGGCTTCCCCGCCGCGGACGACCAGTGGGCCTACGGGTCGATCGGCCGCGTGGACCTGCTGAACGACAACACCGCGCTGTTCAAGCGGCACACGATGGCGACGCTCACCGGCGCGATGAACGCCGCCGCCACGCAGGACGTGCGCGCGATGAAGTTCGTCCCGGTGCTGGCTCGCCTGCTGAAGGGCGGGACGGCGCCGAGCGCGAGGGCGACCCGGATGCTCGAGCTGCTGGAGGCGTGGCGGGCGAAGGACGGCAGCCGGCTAGACCGTGACCTCGACGGCAAGATCGACGACCCTGGCGCGGCGATCATGGACACCGCCTGGAACCGGCTGGCGGACGCCGCGCTGACGCCTGTGCTGACCAAGCCGCTCGCCGACCAGCTGGCGACGACGCTCCACAGCCGCTACGACCTGCCGCCGAGCGGCCAGTTCAGCGGCTGGCACCAGTACATGGACAAGGACATCCGCACCCTGCTCGGGGAGAAGGTGCGCGGACCATTTGCCAACCGCTACTGCGGCGCGGGCGACGTGAACGTGTGCCGCGCGGCCCTGTGGGCGGCGCTCGAGGCGGCGGGCGTGGAGCTCGAGGCGGCGCAGGGGCCAGACCCGGCCGCGTGGCGGGCGGACGCGCTCCGCGAGCGGATCGTCTTCCTTCCGAACGGGCTATTCCCGATGACGATGCGCTACACGAACCGCCCGACGGGCATCCAGCAGCTGATCGAGTTCGGAGGGCACCGCTAAGGTGCCCCGCCGTGCGGTTCGAGAAGTGGCAGGCCCTAGGGAATGACTACGTAATAGTCGAGCAGCGTGAGCTCCCGTTCGAGCTCACGCCCGCTCGCGTGCGCGTGCTGTGCGCGCCCCATACGGGCATCGGGTCGGATGGCGTGCTGCTCGTCGCTGAGCCGGCGGAGCCCGGTTGCGTCGCCGACATCCGCATCTTCAACCCGGACGGCTCCGAGGCCGAGCTGTCCGGCAACGGGATCCGCCAGGCGGTGATGTACCTGCGCCGCAGCGGTTGGACCGAGGACGACAGCTTCTCCGTACGCACGGCGGCGGGCGAGGTGAAGCCGCGGATCGACGGCGAGCTGTGCACGATGGACATCGGCCGCGTCCGCCTGCGCGCGGAGAGCGACTATCCGAGCGGAGCTGACGACGGCATCGGCACGCTCAGCTCGGCCGGGCGCGAGTTCGACTTCCAGTTCGCGCAGGTGGGGAACCCGCAGGTGGCGATCGAGCTTCCAGAGGGGCTCGAGGAGCTCGACCTCCAGCTCTACGGCCCCGGGATCATGGGGCACGAGCTGTTCCCGAACCGCACGAACGTGTCGTTCTGGCACCGTACGGGCGACGCCCAGATACGCGCGCGCATCTTCGAGCGCGGCGTGGGGGAGACGATGTCGTCGGGCACCGGTGCGACCGGTGCGGCCGTGGCCGCGGTGCTGCGCGGGACCGAGAGCCCGGTGACGGTGACGCTCGACGGCGGCGAGCTGACCGTCCAGGTCGACCAGGATATGCAGGTGAACCTGACCGGCTGGGCACGCCCCGTGTTCGCCGGCACGCTGAGTGAGGACCTTCTGAAGGAGCTGAATGCAACCGAGTAGCCGACTGGACCGCCTGCCGCCGTACCTGTTTGCCGAGCTGGAGCGGAAGATCAGGGAGAAGAAGGCGGCCGGCGTCGACGTGATCAGCCTGGGGATCGGCGATCCCGACACGCCGACGCCCGCGCCCGTGATCGAGGCGCTGGCGAGCGCCGCGGCGGACCCGGGCACACACCAGTACCCGTCGAATCGCGGGCGCCCGGAGCTGCGCGAGGCCTACGCGCGCTTCTACGAGCGCCGCTTCGGGGTCGCGCTGGACCCGGAGACCGAGATCGTCCCGGCGCTCGGCGCAAAGGAGTGCGTCTTCAACCTCAACCTCGCCTTCCTCGACCCCGACAGCGTGGCGCTGGCGGCGGACCCCGGCTATCCGGTCTACACGGGCGGCCCACTGCTCTCCGGCGCGGAGGCGGTGCTGATGCCGCTCGTGCCCGAGCGTGGCTTCGCCCCGGACCTCGACTCGATCGGCGGCGAGGTGGCGCGGCGCGCGCGGCTCATGTACCTGAACTACCCGAACAACCCGACCGGGGCGATCGTGCCGGACGGGCTGTTCGAGCGGGCCGTCGAGTTCGCACGCGAGCACGACGTGCTCGTGGTCCACGACGCCTCCTACACGGAGACGACGTTCGACGGCTATGTGGCGCCGAGCTTCCTCGAGACGCCCGGCGCGAAGGAGGTGGGCGTCGAGGTCTTCTCGCTCTCGAAGGGCTGGAACATGACCGGCTGGCGGACCGCCGCCATCGTCGGGAACGCCGACGCGGTGGCCGCCTACTGGAAGCTGAAGACCAACATCGACTCGGGCATGTTCGAGGCGGTGCAGCTCGCCACCGTGGCCGCGCTCGACGCGGGCCCGCCCACGGAGATGGTGGAGATCTACCAGCGCCGGCGCGACCTCGTCTGCGACGCGCTCGCCGAGATCGGCGTGGACGTGACGCCGCCCAAGGGCACGATCTACGTCTGGGCGCCGGTGCCCGAGGGCCACAGCTCTGCCTCGTACTGCGAGCTGGTGCTCGAGGAGTCGGGCGTCGTCGTCTCCCCCGGCGGCTCGTACGGCACGAACGGGGAGGGCTTCTTCAGAATCTCGCTGACCGTCTCGGACGACCGGCTCGCCGAGGCGGTCGAGCGCCTGCGCGGGAGCCTCGGGGGCTAGGCGTGCATTACGTCGGCGTCGTACCCATGCAGCGCGCCCTCCAGGTGGCGCTGCTAGAGGAGGTGCGCGACCCCGAGCCGCCGATCCGGCTCAGCGCGCTCTTCTACGAGCCGGGCTCACCCGCGCAGATCGCCCAGGAGCTGCGCGCGCTCGGCGACGTGGTGGTCGGGGTCGGAACCGGCGCGCACGAGCTGGTGCAGGGACTGGGCCTCCCGGTGCTCCAGCCGGAGAAGGACGGGAGCCCGGTGCCCGACGGCGCTTACCAGGACACGCCCCTCTTCCCGACCGACCCGGACCGCGTCTTCTGGGCGCTCCAGGGTCGCCGGCTGCCGGCGAAGCGCCACCCGTACGGAATGCAGCTCAGAATCGAGGAGCTCCTTGGCGACCGGATCGTCGACGACGGGGGCGACCTGTGGCACCGGCGGATCGAGGAGCTCGACGCCCTGGCGTGCGCGCTCTGCGCCCACCGCTTCGCGGTTGGGCACGCATCGTGGATGGATGGTGTCGTCCTGCCGGGAACGAGCCTGCCGCAGGAATTCTCGACGCGCGGCGTGATGCCGCCCGTGGAGCGGATCAGCCTGCCGTGATCGTCTCGCGCAGGCCGGTCTCGAGGTCGCGCGGGCGGTAGCCGAGCTCCTCGCGCGCCTTGTCGTCGCGCGCCAGGTAGGTCACGTTGTGCGCCGCCGAGATCATCTCGCGGAAGTTCGGCGGCAGGCCCATGGCCGGGCCCACGAAGCGGCCGATCGGGATCATCGCCTTCAGCATCACCGGCGGGACGGTCATCCGCGGCGGCTTCTCCCCGCCGATCTCGGCCGCCTTGTCGATCAGCTTGCCCTGGGTCGTGATCTCGCCGCCGAGCACGTACGACTCGCCGACCCGGCCCTTGTCGTGCGCCAGCACGATGCCGTCGGCCACGTCGTCGACGAAAACGGCGTTGTAGCCGAGCTCCGGGAACGCCTTGGCCGGCATCTTGCCCCTGCTCGCCTGGTCGATCAGCTCGCCCACGATCGCGTGGTCGCCGGGGCCGTACACGAGGCCCGGCTGCACGATCACAACAGGCGCGCCCTGGGCGGCACGGTCGGCCGCGAGCTTGTGCGCGGCGTACTTCGTCTCGTCGTAGTAGGAGACGAAGCCGTCGCCCTCGTCGCGGCTGTAGCTCTCGTCAACGGTGCGGCCGTTCGTGTTGCCGAACGCGTTCACCGTGGAGACGTAGACGATCCGCTCGACGCCCGCGGCCGCGGCGGCGTCCAGGACGCGCTCGGTGCCGCGCACGTTGGCGTCGTACATCTCCTCGCGCTTGGACTTCGGCATGCCCACGCGGTAGTCCGCGGCGATGTGGAAGACGGCCTGGCAGCCCTCCACGCCGCGCCTGATCGCGTCCGCGTCGCCGAGGTCGCCCTGCACGACCTCGGCGTCCAGCCCGGACGCCTTGTCGGGCGAGCGTGCGAGCACGACGACGTCGTCCCCGCGGTCGCGCAGCCGCTTCACGACACGGGACCCGATGAACCCCGTTCCTCCCGTCACGAAAGCTCTCATGGCGGGGCATCGTATCCCTAGACTGGAAGCGGTGGATGCAGTCCAAAACGGCGCCAACCGGCGCGCCCGGCAGCGGGCGCTGACCATCGGCGTGGCGCCCGGCGACGTGGACCTCTCCGAGCTGCGCGAGCTGCTCCGGACGGCCGGCGTGGCGGTCGCCGGCGAGATGGTCCAGCGCCGCGACCGCCCCGATCCGGACCGCTATTTCGGTCGCGGGAAGCTCGCCGAGCTGAAGCAGGCGGCCAAGGAGGCCGACGCCAACCTGATCGCCGTCGACGACGAGCTGCTCCCGCGCCAGGAGCGCAACCTCGAGGAGGCGCTCGGCATCCCGGTGATCGACCGCACGGCGATCATCCTCGACATCTTCGCCGACCACGCGCGCTCGGCCGAGGGCAAGCTGCAGGTAGAGCTGGCGCAGCTCGAGTACAACCTCGCGCGCATGCGCGGGCTCTGGACGCACCTCGAGCGCCTCGGCGCCGGCCGCATGGACGGCGGCATCGGCACGAGAGGACCGGGCGAGTCGCAGATCGAGACGGACCGCCGGCTCGCGCGCAACCGCATCTCCGCCCTGAGGGGCCGCCTGCGCGAGACCAAGGCCACGCGCGCGACCATGCGCCGCGAGCGCGAGCGCGCCGCCCTGCCGAGCGTGGCGCTCGCCGGCTACACGAACGCCGGCAAGTCCACGCTCCTGAACGCGATGACGGGCGCCGACGTGGGCGTGCGCGAGCGCCTCTTCCACACGCTCGACCCGACCACGCGCTCGTTCGAGATCTCGGGGCGGCAGTACCTGCTGACGGACACCGTCGGCTTCATCCGCAAGCTCCCCCACCAGCTCGTGGAGGCGTTCTCGGCGACGCTCGAGGAGGCGCTCGGCGCCGACCTCGTGGTGCACGTGGTGGACGCGTCGGTACCCGAGGAGGAGCTCCACCAGATGATGGCCGCCGTGGACGAGGTGCTGGACGAGATCGGCGCGGGTGACACGCCGCGCCTGCTCGCGCTCAACAAGATCGACCTGGTCGATGACGAGCGCCGCCATGCGCTCTCGTTCCGCTTCCCGGACGCGGTGCAGGTGTCGGGGGGCACGAGCGAGGGGCTCGACGAGCTGAGCGAGGCGATCGAGGCGCGCTTCCTGGCCACGCTGCGCCCGATGGAGCTGCTCGTGCCCTACCGCGACGGCGGCACGCTCTCGGAGCTGCATGAGCTGGCCGGGGAGCTCGAGCGCGAGGACACCCCGGAGGGCGTCCTCGTCCGCGCGCGCGTGCCGGCCTCGGTGGCGCCGCGCTTCGAGCGCTTCTCGCAGAACGGCGACGGCACCGCACCACCTGCTTGACGATATATCGGTAACCGGTATATAGTGCCGCCATGGCACTTCGCGAGCCCAGCTACTTCATCCTCGCCGCGCTGGTGAACGGGCCGGCGCACGGCTACGGGATCATCCAGGAGGCGACCGATCTGTCCGAAGGGCGCGTGCGGCTCAGCGCGGGGACGCTCTACGGGGCGCTCGAGCGCCTCGCGTCCGAGGGCCTGGTGGAGCCCGACCACGAAGAGGTGGTGAGTGGCCGCCGGCGGCGCTACTTCCGCCTGACGGGCGTAGGGGAGAGCGCTCTCGCCGAGGAGAGCGAGCGCATGCGCTCCGCGGCGGAAGCGGTCGAGGCGCGCCTGTCGGGGCTCCGCAGCCTCCGTTCGAAGGGCGCCTCGGCATGAAGCCCAGCAGGCGCAGCGCGCTGCTTCGCCTCGGAGCGCGCGCGTACCCGCGCTCGGTGCGCGAGCGCGACGGCGAGGTGCTCGTCCAGCTCGCAGAGGAGCTGGTCGAAGCCGGCTCGAGCCCGTTCCGCGAGGCCGCGGGCCTCGTGCGCGCCGGCACCTCCGCACGGCTGGGCGCGGAGCTCCGCGCCATCGCGCAGGCGCCCTGGCGCGAGGCCCGGGCGCGCCTCGCGCTACCGCTCGCGGCCGCGCTCTTCGCCCTCGCCGCAACGGGTGCCGCACGAGCGGGACTGATGGGCCCGTGGATCGGGTGGTCGGTCGTGGTCACGCTCACCGGCGCCTCGATCGCGCTGGTCGGTGCGGCCATGGGCGGCCGCTGGCTGGCCGCCTCGGGCGCCACACTCGTCACCGCGATGCTGGCTCTCGATGCATTCCGCGACGCCTATGGGTCCGGCGCGAGGTGGCACTCGGAGGTGGGGTCGGCGCTGATCGACGTGCTGGTCATGTGGATCCCCGCGGGTCTCCTCGCGGTGGCCTGCGCGGGCGCGGTCTCACGGGTCCCGGCGCAGGCCGCTGCCCGGCGGCTCGCCTGGGGCCTCGTCCCCGGCGCGATCCTGTTCGTCGTGGCCTCGCGGCCCGCCGGGGTCATGGCCGCAGACCGCGTCGTCCTGTTCGGCGGGTTCGTCGTGGCCGCCGCGCTCGCGGCGGTCGCGCTGATCCGCCAGCGGTCGGACCCCGCGATTCCGCTCGTCGCGGCGCTCGTGCTCGCAGTCGTCACGGCGCCCGCCGTCTGGATGGCGGCGATCGTGGTCCCGCTGCCGGACTCCCAGGCCCCGTGGTTCATCCTCGGCTACTACGGCCTCGCCGGGCTGGTCGCGGGCGCCGCGGTGCTGTCGCTGGTGCGCCTCGGCGCGGCCACGGGCCGCTAGCGCGTGTCGCCGCTCCCCTGGAGCACGCCGCGCTCCTTGCGCGAGAGCAGCTTTGCGAGGTTGTCCTCGGCCACCTCGTCGAGGTCCAGGCCGGCCTCCGTGGCGAGCTGGGCCATGTACCAGAGCACGTCGCCGAGCTCGGCGGCCAGAGCGGCGCGGCGTTCCTCGGTGAGCGCGCCGCCGTCGTCGCGGATCGCCTTCTTCACCTTCTCGGCGCATTCCCCGGCCTCGCCGCAGAGTCCGAGCGCGGGGTAGGTGAGGTTCTCACCGGCGTCCGGGTAGACGGCCGTGGCGCGGGAGCGCTGCTGGTAGTCGGAGAGCTGCACGCCACGACCGTACAGCGCGCGGAAGACATACGAAGGCGTAGACTTTCGCGCGCCGTGACACCGCTTGCCGTGAAGCGGAGCCAAAGCGACGGATATGAGCTGCTCACCGTCGACGGTGAGCTCGATATCGCGACGGCCCCAAGGATGATCTCCGCCCTCAGCGAGGCCCTGACAGACATGGCTTTCCCGCTGGTCGTGGACCTCTCCAGGGTCGTCTTCATGGACTCCACCGGGCTCGCGCTGCTCATGAACGCGCGCCGCCGGGCGATGCGCCTCGGCCAGGGATTCGCGATCGTCTGCCCAGGCGAACCGATCTCGCGAGTGTTCGAGATTGCGGACATGGTCGAGAGCCTTCGCGTCTGCCCGGACCGCGAGAGCGCGAGACAGGCCGCGACCCAGCCGGCCTGAGTTTCACCTAAAGCGGCAGGCTGCCGATACCTCTGGGGTATGGAAGCTCAGGCTGCCTCGGCCGGGCCGTTTCCCGTCCCCGGATTGACCCCGCCCACGGGGCGCGGCGACGCGCGCCGTCGCATCGGCGACGTGATCGTGCAGCTCGGTTTCGCCGAGCGCGAGCGGGTCGAGCAGGTGGTCGAGCGCGGGCGCCAGGACGGGCTTCCGCTCGGACAGGCACTGCTCCAGGCAGGGATCGTCAGCTCGGCGCAGCTCGCGCACGCGCTGGCCGAGCGCAACGCGCTCGACTACGTGGACCTGAACACGTTCGAGGTCGACAAGGGCGCCGCGACCATGCTGGACGGGGACAAGGCGCGCCGCTACCGGACGATCCCGATCGCCTTCCTGGCCGACCAGACGCTGCTCGTGGCCACCGCCGATCCGGCGAACCTGCTTGCGCTGGACGACATCACCATGGCCACGGGCTACGAGGTGCGCCGCGCGGTCGCCTCTCCCGAGGACATCGACGCGCTGATCGAGCAGCTCGGGACGCTCGCCGGCTCGGTCCACGAGATCGACGACGAGGAGTACGAGGCGCAGGTCATCGAGCTCCGCGAGTCGGCGGACGAGGCGCCCGTCGTGAAGCTGGTCCACGCGGTGATCGCCGACGCGGTGCGCCGGGGCGCCTCCGACATCCACTTCGAGCCGCGCGGGCACGACATGCGCGTGCGCTTCCGCGTCGACGGGGTGGTCGCGGACTCGACCACGGTCCCGCGCCACCTGGTCCCGGGCCTCGTGTCGCGCATCAAGATCATGGCCGAGCTCGACATCGCCGAGAAGCGCATGCCCCAGGACGGGCGCATCGGCCTGTCCGTGGACGGCAACTACGTCGACCTGCGCATCGCGACGCTGCCGGTCGTGCGCGGCGAGGCCGTGGTCATGCGGATCCTCGACTCGAACCAGATCGTCATGGACCTCGACGGGCTCGGGATGGAGGACCACGACCGGCGGCGCTTCCAGGCCGCGATCGGGACGACGCACGGCGCGATCCTGGTGACCGGCCCGACCGGCTCCGGCAAGACCACCACCCTGTACGCGGGCCTGAGCGAGCTGAACACGCCGGACCGCACGATCGTGACCGTCGAGGACCCGGTCGAGTACGAGGTCCAGGGCATCAAGCAAATCCAGGTCAACTCCAAGACGAGGCTCTCCTTCTCGAACGGGCTACGCGCGATGCTGCGCGCGGACCCGGACGTCGTGATGGTCGGCGAGGTGCGCGACAAGGAGACGGCCCAGATCGCCATCGAGTCGGCGCTCACGGGCCACCTGGTGCTCACGACGCTGCACGCGAACGACGCTCCGCTGGCGGCGGCCCGGCTGATCGACATGGGCATCGAGCCGTTTCTCGTCACGTCGAGCGTCGAGTGCGTGGTCGCTCAGCGGCTCGTGCGCCGCCTGTGCGACTGCAAGCAGCCGGTGAAGCTCACGCGCGCCGTGCTGGCCGAGAACGGCTTCAACAACTCGCGCGGCGTCTCCGTCTACGAGCCGGGCGCCTGCGTGCGCTGCGCGCAGACCGGCTACAGGGGGCGCACGGGGCTCTACGAGGTCATGATCATGACCGACTCGCTGCGCCGGCTGATCCTGGCGGGCGCGAGCCACGACGAGCTCCGCGCCGAGGCCCGCGAGCAGGGCATGCGCACGCTGCACGAGGCCGGCTTCGCGAAGGTCACAGAGGGCGTGACCTCCGTGGCCGAGGTGCTGCGCGTGCTCGGCACCACGGCCGTCGCCTAGACGCCGGCGGCCCGTCGCGCGGATAGGTGCGCGGCGTCCTCGAGCGCGTCGCCGGGCAGCGGCTCCAGCTCGATTGCGAGCGCAAGCTCGATCAGGCGGTCCGCCAGCCAGACGTTCTTAGGCAGCAGCGGGCCGTGCAGGTACGTGCCGATGACGTTGCCGCGCTGGACGCCCTCGAAGCCGTCGCGGCCGTTGTTGCCGTGGCCCTTCATGACGCGGCCGAGCGGCTGCTCGCCGGGGCCGAGGTGGGTGCGCCCGCCGTGATTCTCGAAGCCGGCGATCACGCGCGGGCCCGTGCCGAGGTCCGCTTCGATCGCGCAGTTGCCGATCAGCCGCTCACCGGGCTCGCGGACCGTCCGCAGGTCCACGAGACCGACGCCGGGCAGCTCCTCGCCGCCGAGCTCGTAGGAGTGGCCGAGCAGCTGGTAGCCGCCGCAGACCGCCAGCACGACCGCGCCGCGGTCGGCTGCGCGGTGGAGCGCGTCGCGCTTCGTGTTCACCATGTCGTGCGCCACGGCGACCTGGTCGCGGTCCTGGCCGCCACCCATGTAGAAGAGGTCGTGGGCGTCCGGGTCCAGCGGCTCGCCGAGGCTCGACGCCGCGTGCTCGAAGCCGAACCCACGCCACTCACAGCGGGCGCGCAGGACGGCGATGTTGCCGCGGTCGGCGTAGATGTTCATCAGCTCCGGGTAGAGCGACAGGACCCTCAGCGTCGGCACAGGACCACCGTGCTCCCGATGTGATCGGGCGTCTCGGGGATCTCGCGCCTCTCCAGGCCCGTGAACCCGGCCGCGCGCAGCTCGACCTCGAACTGGTCCACGCTCACCAGCTCCAGCGCGATCTCCACGAGCTCCTCCCGCAGATCGCCGGCCGGTGAGACGGCCTGCCGCCTGCGAGTGACGACGACCTGTCCGTTTCGTTCCCGCACCGACAGCGGCTGGCTGGAAAAGACCCAGCCCTCGCTTTCGAGCATGTCTGGAAGCGGGGGAGAGGCATCGCCATCCGGCAGCGCGTCGCCCGGCTCGGCGAGCGCCGCCGCGAAGCTGCCTCCGTCTGTCAGGTGCGAATGCACGCGACGAAGCATGGCGAGCCGCGCGTCGTGTCCGCCAAGGATCTGCACGAGCTGCATCGGCGCGAGCACGAGTCCGAACGAGGTCGACAGGTCGAACTCGCGTGCGTCGGCTGTCACGGTTGTGACCTCCGGTGCGCGCTCGGCGACTGCAGCGAGGAGGGCCGGATCGTTGTCGAGCGCCACCACCTCATGTCCGCGCGCCGCGAGATCGGCAGCCACCCTGCCCGTGCCCGCGCCGAGGTCGAGGATCGGGCCCTCGGCCGCCTCGGCGAGCTCGCGCCAGAGCGGCAGGTCCGCCTCGTAGGCGCCGTTCTCCACGTCGTGCCAGGTCACGGGCGCGGCCGTCACTCGGACCACCGCTTCGCGAGGCCGCGCTCGGCCAGCAGGTCGCGCAGGTCGAGCAGCGCGGTGTAGGTGGGGAGCGCGTAGACGCGCTCGCCGGACGCGGCCGCCACCGCGCTGTCGAGCGAGCTGCCGAGCTCGCGGTCAACCTCGATCGCGGCGTCGATGCCCGCGTACTTCAGACGGAGCGCCATCTCCTCCGCGCGAGTGCCGCTGCAGGTGACGCGCCGGACGCGCCCCGCGAGCACCTCGAAGTCGGCGTCCCAGATCCAGGAGACGTCGCGGCCGTCCGCGATGCGGTCGTTCAGCGCGATCCAGAGGTCGAGCTGGCCGTCCTCGAGCGTGAGCGTGCGCAGCACCTCGTTGGCGCCGGCCGGGTTCTTGATGAGGAGGATCGAGACCTGGCGGCCGCCGACCGGGATCGTCTCGACGCGCCCGAACGCGCCTCCGAAGCCGTCGAGCGCCTCGCCAACCGTGTGGAGCGGCACGCCCAGCTCGAGCGCCGTGGCGGCGGCTGCCACGGCGTTGTAGACGTTGTAGAGGCCGGGCAGCTGGAGGTTCAGCTCGAGCGAGCCCTGCGGGGTGCGGAGCTCCACCCGCGAGCCCTCCATGCCGTCGAGCTCGACGCTCGTCGCGGCCACCTGTGGCTCGGGCCGGGTTCGACCGCAGTTCGGACAGCGGTAGCGGCCCATGTGGCCGAGGTAGATGGCCCCGTACTCGTAGGCGTGCCCGCAGTTGCGGCAGTGCTTGGAGTCCGCGGCGTGCTGCATGCCGGGCAGCGCCTGCGAGTCGTCCTCGACGCCGAAGTAGGTCACGCCGCTGCGCTCGCGGCCGAGGTCGGCCACCAGCGGGTCGTCGGCGTTCAGCACGAGCCGGGCGCGCCCGTCGAGCTCGGTGGTGAGCTCGGCCCAGCGGTCGGCGAGCAGCTCGAGCTCGCCGTAGCGGTCGAGCTGGTCGCGGAACAGGTTCGACAGCAGGAGCAGCCGCGGCGCGGTATCGCGGGCGACCGCGGGCAGCCAGGCCTCGTCGACCTCGAAGAGGCCGAGCTGGCCGGGCTCGCGGCCCGCGTCGAGCAACGCGGTCGCGACGCCCCAGGCCATATTCGAACCTGCCCGGTTGTGCACCACCGGGCGGCCGGCCCGCTCGAGCGCGGCGGCGATCATCGCAGCGGTGGTCGTCTTGCCGTTGGTGGCGGACACGAGCACCGAGCCGGCGTCGAGCCCGGTCGCCATCCGCTCGACCGCCCGCGGGGAGACCTTCAGGAGGAGGCGGCCGGGCACGGTCGTCCCGCCGCTGCGGCCGACGCGGCGGCTGGCGGCCCGCACGAAGCGCGCGAGTGCGCGCGCGACCGCGAACATCAGGCCGGCGCGATGACGCGCAGGCAGCGGCGCTCCACGCGCATGATGGCCGGGGTCGCGCCAATCGGGTCGCCGTCGGCGTAGATCGCGAAGGGGCGGTCCGCGCTCACCTCGATCTCCTCGCCGCGCAGGAACTCGACATGCTCGGACTCCCCGTGGGTGCCCCTGAAGACCTTCGGGAGCTCGATCAGGAAGCGTCGCTTGGAGGTCCGCTTGGCGAGCATCACGTCGAGTCTCCCGTCGTCGAGCTCCGCATGGGGGAACACGAACATGCCGCCCCCGTAGGCCTTCGAGTTCCCCACGGCGACCGAGTAGCCGTTCATCTCATGGCGCTCGCCATCGACCTTGACCGTGAAGGTGGCCGGCTTCCACGCCGCGAGCGCCCGCAGGGCGGCGTAGACGTAGACGGCGTTGCCCTTCACGAGCTTGGCCTCGTTGGCGATTCGGTTGGCGTCCGAGTCGAAGCCGAAGCTCGCGATGCCGAGGTAGGGCGTGCCCTCCACGTTCGCCACGTCCAGCATGCGAGGCGTGCCCTCGACGGCCACGCGGGCCGCCTCGGCTGGATCCTTGGGAATGCCGAGGACGCGCGCGAAGTCGTTGCCTCGTCCGCACGGGACCACGGCCAGCGAGCCGTCCGTGTGCTTGAGCGCGCCTGCGAGCGGCCGCAGAAGCCCGTCACCGCCGAGCGCGACCACGGTCTCGCCCTTCGTCGCGGCCGCGCACGACTCCTCGTAGGCGTGGTCGATGCTGCGAGTGGTGACCGTGCGGTGCCGCGCGCCCAGCTCATCGAGCACGGCGTGGACCTGCGGAAGCGCCGTCAGCGCCCGCCCGCGCGCCGAGGCGGGGTTCACGAGCAGCACGAACTCGCGCTGGGCGCTCGCGCGCGGCTGGTCGCCCGGCTCCGCGCCGGCGTCCCTGCGCGTCTCCTCGGCGCTCACCCGGCGGCCGCCGCGGCCTTGGCACGCTCGGCGGCCACCGCGCCGCGCTCAGCCCCGCGAAGGGCCGGGGCGAGGTCCACCTTCTGGATCTCGGCACGCTGGACGAGCTCGTCGCCCAGGAGCCGCTCGGCGTGCGGCTCCTCGAGGTCGTTCGGGTCGAGGGTGAGGAGCACGTCCTGCTGCACGCTGTGCCAGCCCGGCTCGTCGGTCACCCGCTCGGAGGCCACGAGCAGCTGCCCCGGGCGCGCCAGCCAGTGCAGCTCGAACAGGCCGAGCCGGTAGGCGAACAGCCGCTCGCCGTCGCTGAACAGGACGTTGAGGCCGCTGACCGGGGTGCGCTGGATCGTCCTCTTCATCGTCTCGCGCAGGCACGCGACAGCATCGCCGGGGTCGAAGTCGTGCATCAGGAGGTTGAAGAGATGCTCGGAGTCGGTGTCGCCCTCCGGACGCCGCATCCCGGGATCGAGGAGGCGTGGGTAGCGGAGGATCGTGCCGTTGTGCCCGAGCGTGTAGCTCCCAAGGCAGAAGGGATGCGTGTTCTCGGGCGACAGCGCGCCCATGGTCGCGCGTCGCACGTGGACGTTGAAGATCCGACCGCGCGACTCGGTCGCGGCCAGGAATTCGTCGTCCTCGTGAGCCGCCTCGGCGAACTTCACGAGGCGTGGCTCGGCACCGTCCGCCCGTTGGTAGACCGCCATGCCCCAGCCGGAGTCGTGCTCCTCGGATTGGCGGATCAGCGGGTTCTCCGCGTCCATGAGCTCGTGCCGGATCGAAACCGGCTCCGCGGCGACGCAGCCGAACACGCGACACATAGGCAGATGATGCTACCGGGGGGGCGAAAGCGCTTCGCCGAGAGCTTCTCAGCGCATGAG
>JAXDIL010000189.1:0-4456 GCA_034664005.1 Thermoleophilaceae bacterium
GCTCGGACCAGGACGCGTTCCGCGGCGACCAGCGCGGCCCGGCGCAGTGCCCGCAGCTCGGGGCCGAGATCGCGCGCCCGACGGTCTGGCCTCCTCAGGATGCGGCAGGCGCCGCCCGGATACCGCCGGCCGATCCCAAGGTGAACGCCTACGTCCGGAGGCCAGGTTCAGCGAGCCGCACAACCGTGTGCATCACCCACCCGTACTTCGTGGCGGACGTGCTCGTCACGGTGCGGACCTACTCGAGGCGCGGGCGCCTCGTCAACAGCTTCAAGCGGGTGATGGACGCGTCGACCTGCCGTACGTTCAGGCACCCGGGCCCCGGGCGCACGGCCGTGTACGCGAGAGCACGGCGTGGCGGCTCGTTCTGACGGTGCGCCCGAGCGGCGCGCATGGTGGCGCGACATCTCCACGGCGGTGGGGGTCGCCGGCCTGCTCCTCGCCCTGATCTTCAACACGATCGGGGTGTGGCGCTCGGAGCGCGAGGCACGCAAGTCGCGAGTTGCCAGCGAGGTGTCGCTGCTCACACAGGTCGGAAACGGGGCGAACCAGGCAGCGCGCGCGCTGACCGAGAGCGGCGCCAACGACAAGCGCTGCCTCAAGGCCGCCGGGCTCGCGCTGAACGACTCGGAGGAGGCGCGCCTGGCCGACGCGCTCAACTACTACGACTACCTGGCCTGGCTCTTCAATCACGACCAGATCACGCTGCAGAGCGCGAAGGACTACTGGGGACCCGACATGCTCGACGTCTACGAGCTGGGGAAGAAGTTCACCGGGTCGTACGTCGACGTGGCCTACGCCGAGCTGGCGCGCTTCAACCGCACCGCGCACGTGGCCCGGCAGCCCGACGCGTGCGGGGGCTAGCCGTTGAGGGTGCCGGCCGGCAACACGTAGCGTGCCGGAGCGCGTGGCCCAGGTCCGATCGGGCCGCTGAGCCGCGGGCTGTGCAGGCCACGCTTCGACGACGTGGCGTCGGCCGACTCGGGCTCGCCTGCGTGGGCGAGGATCCAGGCCACCACCTCGGCCGAGTCGGCGCCCTCCGCAACGATTGCGGCGCGCTCGATAACCGTGCCGCCCGAGGGATGGCGTCGCGACAGGCGGGTGAGCAGGTCTCGGATCTCGTCGTCGTCGCGCAAGGTCCACCCACCCTACCGCTGCCTAGAGCCCGAGCTCCTTCGAGTAGTTCGCGCGGTAGTCGGCGCGGCGCTCCAGCACGTTGTCCACGTACGCGCGCGTCTCAGGGAACGGGATGTGCTCGGTCGACCTGAACTCGTCCGCACCGCCGGCGTTCTGCACCCACCTGTCGACGTTGCCGATGCCGGCGTTGTAGGCCGCGATCGCGAGCGTGTCGTTCCCGCCGTAGTGGTCCAGCAGGAGGCGCAGGTAGTACGCGCCGTAGGAGATGTTGATCTGCGGCTCGGAGAGGTCGGACTGCTTGAAGCGGATCCCGCCGGAGTGCTTCGCGATCGCGTCGGCGGTCTGCGGGGTGATCTGCATCAGGCCGCGCGCGCCCGCGTGCGAGGTCTGGTCGCGGAAGCGCGACTCCTCATAGATCACGGCGGCTATCAGCGCCGGGTCCAGGTTCTTGTCGTGGGCCTGCTGGCGGATGATGTCGTCGTGCTTCAGCGGCAGCGTGATCTCGCGGGCCACCTCTCGCCCCAGCCCCGAGATCACCGCGGCGCACAGTCCGCCCACCAGGACCGCCACGAGCACGAGCGCCAGCCGCCTGCGCCGCACCCTGGCTTGGGGCGGGCGGCGTCGGGCGATTCTGCGGCTGGCGGCCTGAGAGCTCATGGCGGCTGTTCTTCGAGTGTCGCAAGTAGGCGGGACAGCGTCTCCCTCAACTCGTCGAGGGTGCCGTCGTTGCGCACGCTGTAGTCCGCACGTTGCGCCTTTTCGTCCTGGGATAGCTGGCGCCCCGTGCGCTCCGACACGGCGGCGTGCCCGCGCGCGCCGGCGCGCTCGGCGCGCACTTCCTCGTCGGCGACCACGGCGATCGTCGCGTCGAAGACCGCCTCCATCTCGGACTCGAACAGGAGCGGCACCTCCACGACAGCCGCGGGCGGCGGCGGGTCGAGCGCCTCCACCTCCTGCCTCCACTCGATCACGCGCCGACCGACGCGCGGCCACAGCTCCGCCTCGAGCCAGCTGCGCGCGTCCTCGTCGCCGAAGACGCGCTCGGCGATCAGCGCTCGGTCGAGGCGGCCATCCCGCGCGACCTCTCCGCCGAGCCGCGCAACGACGATGTCGCGCAGCTCGTCGGTCGCGAGCAGGTCATGCACGACCGCATCGGTCGAGAGCGTGGCCGCGCCCAGCTCCTCGAGCGCGCGCAGCGCCTCGGACTTCCCGGCCCCCAGGCCGCCGGTGAGCCCCACGAAGGGGACCCCGGCCAGCTACTCCTCCGGGGGCTGCTCTGCGTCCTGGTCGGGCGAGGCCGGCTCGGCCTCGTCCGCTGCGTCAGGTGCGGGCTCGGGGTCCACGGCGTCCGGGGCGGGCTCCGCCTCGGGCACCTCGGCCTCAGGGGCGGCAGCCTCGGGTGCGGCAGCCTCGGGCGCATCCGCGGCCTCGGGCGTGTCTGCGGCCTCGGGCTCCTCCGCGGGCGGCTGCTCGTCGGCAGGCGGCTCCTCCGCGGGCGTGTCCGCGGCCTCGGGCTCCTCCGCGGGCGGCTCCTCGGCAGCGGGCTCCTCCGCGGGCGGCTGCTCCTCGGCAGGCGGCGCCTCGGCTGCGGGCTCCTCCTCCGCGAAATCCTGCATCGGCAGCGCCGCGCGCAGCGCGTCCGCGCCGCTGATCGACGGGCCCGCGAAGACGTCCTCCGAGAGGCCGAGATCCGGCACGTCGCCGAGCTCCTCGCCGTCTCCGGCGGCAGCGGCCGCTGCGGCGCCGGCCTCGGCGGCCGACTTGATGTGCGGCAGCTGCTCCTCGACGCGCTTCACGCTCAGCGACAGGCGGCGGCGCTCCGAGTCGATCTCGAGGATCTTCACGCGCACGTCCTGGCCCGGCTCGACGATCTCGCGCGGGTTCTCGACGTGATGGTGGGCGAGCTCGGAGATGTGCACGAGGCCCTCGACCCCGTCCATGATCTCCACGAACGCGCCGAAGGTGACGACCTTGGTGACCTTGCCCTCGAGCTCGTCGCCGATCCGGTAGGTGTCGATGACCCGCTGCCAGGGGTCCTCCTGGGTCTGCTTGAGGCCCAGGGAGATGCGCTGGCGGTCGCGGTCGATGTCGAGCACCTTCACCGGGACCACGTCGCCGATCGAGAGGATCTCGGACGGGTGGTTCACGTGGCTCCAGGAGAGCTCGGAGATGTGGATGAGGCCGTCGATGCCGTCCAGGTCCACGAACGCGCCGAAGTCGACGATGTTCGAGATCGCGCCCTCCACGACCATCCCGGGCTGGAGACGGTCGAGGATCTGCTGGCGGACCTCCTTGCGCTCCTCCTCGAGGACCGCGCGGCGGCTCAGCACGACGTTGTTGCGCGAGCGGTTCAGCTCGATGACCTTGCACTCGATCTTCGTGCCGAGGAACTCGTCCAGGTTCTGGACGCGGCGGATGTCGACCAGCGAGGCGGGCAGGAAGCCACGCACGCCCAGGTCGATGATCAGGCCGCCCTTGACAACCTCGATCACGGTGCCCTCGACGGGCTCGCCGGACTCGGCCGCGGCCTCGATCTTGCGCCAGGCCTTCTCGAAGCGGGCGCGCTTCTTGGAGAGGACGAGCCGGCCGTCCTGGTCCTCCTTGGTGAGGACGAGGGCGTCGACCTCTTCGCCCAGCTCCACCTCGTCGTTCGGATCCACCGACTTGCGGATCGAGAGCTCATTCATCGGAATGACGCCCTCGCTCTTGTAGCCGATGTCGACCAGGACCTCGTCCTGGTCGATTCGGACGACCTTGCCCGAAACGACGTCGCCCTCCTCGAAGAGGACGAGGGTCGCGTCGTAGTTGGGAACGATCTGCCCGTCGATTTCGAGCAGGAATCCGCCCGAGCCCTCGACGGTTCGAGGTGGTGTAACGGTCTCTGTATCCGGCACTGAGCGAACTAGCCTAGCTAGTCTGCCCGCATGCCGACACGTCGCACCACGCGTGGCGCGGAACGCACGCCGCTGGGCGGCGAATTTGACGTCCTGATCTGCGGAGCCAGCTTCGCTGGACTATCGGTGGCCCGGGAGCTGACCGGCAGCGGCGCGCGGGTTCTCGTGATCGACCGCTACGAGATCGGGGAGCGCCAGACCTCGGCCTGCGGCATCCCGACGGAGTGGCTGCGAGCGATGGGGCTGATGGGGTCGCATAGGCAGACCTTCAGGCGCCTGGTGGTCCACACCCCCTTCGGGACGTCGGTCCTTGAGCTCCCCTGGACCTTCTCCACGTTCGACTATCCGGCGCTCTGCGAGCTGCTCTGGGACCAGTGCGACGCCTCGTTCGAGACGGCCAAGGTGAACGGGCGCAGCGGCAACGT
>JAXDIL010000191.1:0-2865 GCA_034664005.1 Thermoleophilaceae bacterium
GGTCGTACATGCTCGGCGAGGCGATCATCCCCGCGAGCAGCGCGGCCTCGTGCGGCGCCACGTTGACCGCCTCACGCGCGTCCGGATCCTGCTGCTCCTCGGCCACCGGCGGCGTGTAGTTCACGCCCGCGTCACCCGCTCCGGCGCGCTCCTCCGCCTCGTCGCCGTCGCCGAAGTAGGTCCGTACGGCCGACTCGATGCCGTATGCGCCGTTGCCGAAGTACACGGTGTTGAGGTACTGGGTGAGGATCTTCTCCTTCGGCCACTTGCGCTCGAGGTGGTAGGCCAGCGCCGCCTCGCGAAGCTTCTGGAACACCGTCCGGTCGCCCTGCGCGTCGAGCGCGTTCTTCACGAACTGCTGGGTGATCGTCGATCCACCCTGAGCCGCACGGCGCTTCACGACGTCCTGGACGAGGGCGCGGGCGATTCCCGCGTAGTCCACGCCCTTGTGGCCATAGAAGCGGCGGTCCTCGATCGAGATCACGGCGTTCTTCACGTTCGGCGAGATCTCGCCTTCGCCGACGAGAATGCGGTTCTGGTTGCCGGTGAGCTTCGCGATCTGCAGGCAGTCCTCGTCGCTCGACAGGTCCTTGCAGCCGAATGTGTCGGCGTAGAGCACGGAGTTCTTGGCGGCCACGTACTGGGCGCGGTTCTCGAGGCTGGGGAGGTCGCTCGCGACCGCCATCAGCATGCCGAACACCGTGGAGATCAGCGCGAGAATCGAGAGGCCGCCGAACACGAGCGCGAGGCGCAGCTTCTTCAGCTTGGGCTTCGGCGGCGGCGGTCCGGACCCGTTCGTCTGCGTGGGCACGCCGTTCGAGCGCTGGAAGCGCTCGCTGCGCGTGGCAGAGGGATGGATGATGGGCGTCGGCGGCTCCTGCATGACGTGAGCGCCCCTGATGGGACCCCGATCCGTGCGGCGTACAGCGGCAAATCAAGCGCCCGTCCGCACGGCAGGCGCGGGCGCCAAGGAAGGTCAGCACTCTAGCATTGGCCTCATGACGGACTCGCCGGGCGAGGCAGCCCGCTTCCTCACCCGCAATGCCGTCGACGCCCTCCCGAAGGGCGAGCTGGAGCGGCAGCTGGAGAAGGGGCGTCCGCTGCGCGTGAAGCTCGGTGTGGACCCCACCACGCCGGACATCCACCTCGGCCACACGGTGGTCCTGCGGAAGCTCCGCGAGTTCCAGGACCTGGGCCACACGGTGGTGCTGATCATCGGCGACTACACGGGCCGCGTGGGGGACCCGAGCGGCCGCTCGGCCACCCGCCCGCACGTGGAGCCGGAGGAGATCGACCGGAACGCCGAGACCTACCAGGAGCAGGCCTTCAAGGTCCTCGACCGCGAGCGCACCGAGGTGAGGCGCAACGGCGAGTGGCTCGACATGCCGATGGAGGACCTGTTTCGGCTGGCGCGGACCTCGACCGTGGCCCAGCTGCTCGAGCGGGACGACTTCTCCAAGCGCTACTCGAGCGGCGAGCCGATCTCGATCCTCGAGCTGCTCTACCCGCTGATGCAGGGCTACGACTCGGTGGCGATCAAGTCGGACGTCGAGCTCGGCGGCACCGACCAGAGCTTCAACATCCTGCTCGCGCGCGAGATACAGAAGGCCTACGGCGTGGAGCCGCAGTCCGTGCTCACCATGCCGATCCTCCCCGGCATCGACGGCGTGAAGAAGATGTCGAAGTCGCTCGGCAACTACGTGGGCGTCGACGAGCCGCCGGAGGAGATGTTCGGCAAGCTGATGCGGGTTCCGGACGACGCCATGCCGCTCTACTACGACCTGCTCCTGGACGAGAAGCCTCAGTCCGACCCACGAGAGGCCAAGCGACACATGGCCTTCGCGCTGACCGAGCGCTATCACGGCGCCGACGCAGCCGAGCGAGCCCGCGAGCGCTTCGACAGCCTGCACATCCGGCATGAGCTTCCGGATGAGATGGACGAGCTCGGCTTCAGCGCTGAGAACGGGCAGGTCCACCTGCCGGCCCTCATGGCGGACGCGTTCGGGCTGTCGCGCTCAGAAGCCCGCCGCCTGCTCGCTCAGGGGGGCGTCAAGGTGGACGGCACGGAGCTCGATGCGCTCGACGTTCCCGCCGAGCAGCTGGACGGCGCCGTGCTCCAGGTGGGCCGCCGGCGCTTCAAGAAACTGCGCCGCGCCTGAGTCGGACGGCCTGCCGAGTGCTATATTCATCCGTCGCGCTCCTGCGCGGGTGGAATCCCCACCCCGGAGGCCGCAGCGGTCTTTGAAAACTCAGCAGTACGTGCGACCAATCCGCCGCGTTCGCGTGGCGGGAAAGTCGCGTCCAGGTTTGAACCCCGTCGGGACGCTTCGGCGTGCCGCGGGGCCTGAATCAGTAGTACCCGTCAAGTTGAGCGGACCCGCAGGTGTACGCGGGAGGCTCACACGACTTGACAGCTTTCCATGATCTGACAGTGGGTAGTTTGATACCACGCCAGACTTTCACGGAGAGTTTGATCCTGGCTCAGGACGAACGCTGGCGGCGTGCTTAACACATGCAAGTGGAGCGACGAACCAGGGCTTGCCCTGGGGCAGAGCCGCGAACGGGTGAGTAACACGTGGGTTACCTGCCCCGATGATTGGGACAACCCGAGGAAACTCGGGCTAATACCAAATGTGCTCCTGGCCATAATGGCCTTGAGGAAAGGAAGCTTCGGCCTCCGCATCGGGATGGGCCCGCGGCCCATTAGCTAGTTGGTGGGGTAACGGCCTACCAAGGCGACGATGGGTAGCTGGTCTGAGAGGACGATCAGCCACACTGGGACTGAGACACGGCCCAGACTCCTACGGGAGGCAGCAGTGGGGAATCTTGCGCAATGCGCGAAAGCGTGACGCAGCAACGCCGCGT
>JAXDIL010000200.1:0-13005 GCA_034664005.1 Thermoleophilaceae bacterium
TCTCCTGCCTGGGGATCACCGAGCCCGACGCCGGGTCGGACGTGTCCGGCATCCGCACGCGCGCGGTGCGCGACGGCGACGAGTACGTGATCAACGGGTCGAAGACCTACATCACGAACGGCCACCGGGCCGACTTCATCGTGCTCGTCACGAAGACCGACCCGGACGCCGGCTACGACGGCTTCACGCTGTTCATCGTGGATACCGACACGCCCGGCTTCATCCGCGAGAAGAAGCTCGAGAAGCTCGGCATGCACGCGTCCGACACGGCGCTGCTGGCGTTCGACGACATGCGCGTCCCGGCCGACGCGGTGCTGGGCCAGATCGGCAAGGGCTTCTACCACATCATGTGGGAGCTCCAGGGCGAGCGGCTGATCGGCGCGGCGGGCTGCGTCGCGGGCGCCCAGAAGTGCTTCGACAAGACGCTCCAGTACGCGATGGAGCGGAACGCCTTCGGCCGTCCGATCGCCCGCTTCCAGGCCATCCGCCACAAGTTCGCCGACATGGCGACGAAGATCGAGGCCGGGCGCCAGATGGTCTACACGACCGCCTGGCGCGTCACGGGCGGCGAGTACCCCGTCCGCGAGATCTCGATGGCGAAGCTCTACACCGCCCGGATGGCCTGCGAGGTGGTCGACGAGTGCCTCCAGATCCACGGCGGCGCCGGCTACATGAAGGAGTACGGAATCGAGCGCGCCTGGCGCGACATGCGCCTGAACCGGATCGGAGCCGGCACCGACGAGGTGATGCTCGACGTAATAGGCCGCTCGTACGGGCTCTAGCCGCCGCCCCCGGCCCACCAACCCGCAAAAGCGGGCACTGAGGGGTATGTGTGCTGAATATCTGTCGCTATACGCCCAATATCTCGACCACCCCCGGCAGTGGAGCCCGTTCGTTGCCGCCGTTCCGCCCGGAGCATGACGCGCTTCGGGCTGAGATCCGGCGCTTCGTCGCCGAGGAGCTGCGGCCGCATGCGGCCGAGTGGGAGGAGGCTCGCTGGTTCCCCAACGAGGTCTTCCAGCGCATGGCGGAGCTCGGGCTGCTCGGGCTGAAGTACCCGGTCGAGTACGGCGGGCGCGGCGGCGGCTATCTCGAGGACGCGGTGCTGAGCGAGGAGCTCGGCCGCTGCGGGTCCGGTGGCGTCGCGGCCGGGATCGGCGCGCACATCGGGATCGCGACGCCGCCCGTCTGGAGGTTCGGGACCGATGACCAGAAGCAGCGCTTCCTCGCGCCCGCCATACGCGGCGAGCGGATCGCGGCGCTCGGCATCACGGAGCCTGGCGCCGGGTCGGACGTGGCCGGCATCCGCACCTTCGCCCGCAAGGTGGACGGCGGCTACCTCGTGAACGGCTCGAAGACGTTCATCACCAACGGCGTGCGCGCCGACTTCGTGGTCACCGCCGTGAAGACCACCGAGGAGGGCGGCCACGAGGGCCTGTCGTTCCTGATCGTCGAGCGGGGGATGGAGGGCTTCGACCAGTCGAAGAAGCTCGAGAAGCTCGGCTGGCACGCCTCGGACACCGGCGAGCTGGCCTTCGACGACGTCTTCGTGCCCGACGAGAACCTGCTCGGCGAGGAGAACCGCGGCTTCCGGCTGATCATGGCCAACTTCCAGTGGGAGCGCCTGCTGATGGCGCTCGGGGCCGTCGCGTCGATGGAGACCGTGCTGGAGCGCGTGGTGGAGTCAGAGCCGGGGTCGGAGTGGCGGCAGCTCGTGGCTGAGATGGCGGTGAAGTCGCAGGCCTCTCGGTGCCTGACCTATCAAGCGCTCCGACTGTTCGTGCATGACGGGAACGCGGTGCGTGAGGTCACGCAGGCCAAGCTGCTGTCACAGCGGTCGGCGTTCGAGGTGGCCGAGATGGCGTGGCGCGTGTTGCAGGGGGAACTGGACATCGGCCGGGCGATGCGCGACACCCGCCTCGGCCCGATCGGCGGCGGCACCGACGAGGTGATGAAGGAGATCCTCGCGAAGCAGCTCGGGCTCTAGTCCGGCCAGCGCCCGTGCTCGTCGAAGTAGCGGCGGGCGTCCTCCTCCCTCTCCCGCTCCTTGTCGCCCTCCACGCCGATCCGGTGGAGCACGTTCAGGAGCAGCACGGCGCTGGCCGCGCTGAAGAAGAGGGCGCCGGCCGCGATGCCGACCCCGCCTGCGGTCGCGGTCACGATCGTCCCCGCTACGAAGAGCACCAGCGGTATGCCGTACCGGATTGCGTGGAGCGCCATGTACCTATGATGCCCAGCGCTCAACCTCAAAGGAGACTGCATGGGAGTCCTGGACGGAAAGGCGGCGATCGTCACCGGATCGGCGCAGGGAATCGGGCGCGCGACCGCCGAGCTGCTCGCGGAGCAGGGCGCGCGCGTGCTCATCAACGACCTCGACTCGGATAAGGCCGAGCAGGCCGCGTCGGAGATCGGGGGCGAGACGGCCGTCTTCGGCGGGGACCTGACCAAGGACGGCGTGCCGGACCAGCTGATCCAGAAGGCCGTCGACGAGTTCGGCCAGATCGACATCATCGTGAACAACGCCGGCTACACGCGCGACGGCGTCGCTCACAAGATGACCGACGACCAGTTCCAGGCGATGCTCGACATCCACACGGTCGTGCCGTTCCGGATCCTCCGCGCCGCGGCGCCGCATCTCCGCGAACCCGCCAAGAAGGAGAAGGAGGAGGGCAAGGAGGTCTTCCGCAAGGTCGTGAACATCAGTTCCATCTCCGGCACGATGGGCAACGCCGGCCAGGTGAACTACTCGGCGGGCAAGGCGGCCGTCGTGGGCCTCACCAAGACGCTGGCGAAGGAGTGGGGCCAGTTCAAGATCAACGTGAACGCCGTGGCGTTCGGGTTCGTCGAGACGCGCCTCACCGCCGCCAAGGAGTCGGGCAACACGATGACCAAGGACGGCGAGGAGATCCAGCTCGGCATCCCCGAGCAGATGCGCGCGATGGCCGCGATGATCATCCCGCTCGGCCGTCCCGCATCGCCCGAGGAGGCTGCCGGCCCGGTGTTCTTCCTCTGCTCACCCTGGTCGAACTACGTGCACGGCCAGGTGCTGAACGTGACCGGCGGTCAGTTCGGCGGGATGTACATCTAGCCCGCCGTCGTCGCTCCGGACCGTTCCGGGTTCCAGCTGTAGGCGTACTCCGGCCTGTCCACCTCTGCCCAGAGCGTGGACAGGCGGAGCGGCTTGAAGGTGTCCCACATGATCGCCAGCTCGTCCGTCGAGGACTTGCCGAGCGCCTTCTCCACCGCGCCGGGCTGGGGGCCGTGCGGGAGGCCGGACGGGTGCAGCGTGATGAAGCCCTGGTCCACGCCCTTGCGCGCCTCGTAGTCGCCGGCCGCGTAGAACATGACCTCCTCGGACTGGATGTTCGAGTGGTGGTAGGGCAGCGGCACGGCCTGCGGGTCCCAGTCGAGCATGCGCGGAGCGAACGTGCAGATCACGAAGTTCTGGCCCTGGAAGGTCTGGTGCGCCGGCGGCGGTAGGTGGAAGCGCCCGGCGCGCGGCTCGAAGTCGTCGGCGTTGAACGTGTAGGGCCAGACGTAGCCGTCCCAGCCCACCACATCGAACGGGTGGCGGTCGAGCACGTACTCCTGGTAGCCGTCGCGCACGCGGACGGTCACGTGGAAGTCGCCGCCCTCGTCGTAGGTCTCGAGCTCCTCAGGGGGATGGAAGTCGCGCTGCGAGAAGGGTGCGTGCTCGAGCAGCTGGCCGTAGCGGTTGCGGTAGCGGTTCGGCGTCTCGATCTCGCCGGGCGTGTGGAAGCAGAGCCAGAACTGCTCCTCGCCCATGGGCAGCTCGAAGCTGTGGGTGGTCCCACGCGGGATCACCACGTAGTCACGCTCCCGGAAGGGCACGCGACCGAACACCGTGCGCAGGACGCCGCTGCCGCGGTGGATGTAGAGGACCTCGTCGCCCTCGCCGTTCCGGTAGAAGCCGTCGAGCGCCTCGAGCGGCTTGCAGACAGACACCTCGATGTCGCCGTTCCACATCAGGAGGCTGCGGCCGGACACGGCATCGCCGCCCGGCTCCACGCCGTTCGCGTCCGCGAGACGGTGCACGTGGGCGTCCGGCACCCACTCCTCACGCGTGATCGGCCGGAACTGGCCCACGCTGTCGAGCCGGCAGGGCGACTGGAGGTGCAGCAGGATCGACTCGTTCCCCGAGAAGCCCTCGTAGCCCATGACCTCCTCGACGAGGAGCGACGAGCCGTCGCCGTTGGCACGCACCTGTACGTGGCGCTTGGCGGGGATGCTGCCGAGGGAGGCGTAACGCATGGCTAGAGGTTTCCTCTCCGGTCCTGCTCGCGCTCGATCGCCTGGAACAGGGCCTTGAAGTTGCCCTCGCCGAAGCCGCGCGAGCCGTGGCGCTCGATGATCTCGAAGAAGACGGTGGGGCGGTCGCCGAGCGGCTTGGTGAAGATCTGGAGCAGGTAACCCTCGTCGTCGCGGTCCACGAGGATGCCGAGACGCCGCAGGTCGGCCAGGTCCTCCTCGATCTCGCCGATCCTGTCCGGCACCTCGTCGTAGTACTCCTCCGGGATCGTGAGGAACTCGACGCCGCGGGCGCGCAGGTCGCCCACGCAGGCCACGATGTCGCGCGTGGCGAGCGCGATGTGCTGGGCGCCGGCGCCGCGGTAGTACTCGATGTACTCCTCGATCTGCGACTTGCGCTTGCCCTCGGCGGGCTCGTTGATCGGGAACTTGAGGCGGCCGCTGCCGTCGGTCACCACCTTCGACATCAGCGCGGAGTACTCCGTCGAGATCGCCTCGTCGGAGAAGTGGATCATCTCGGTCATGCCGAAGACGCGCTCGTAGTAGCGCACCCACTCCTCCATGTGCCCGAGCTCGACGTTGCCGACGATGTGGTCGATCGCCATCAGCCGCAGGTCGTCCGGGTCGCGCGGCGCATCGGCGCGGCGCTCGAAGCCGGGCAGGAAGGCGCCCCCGTAGCCCTCGCGCTGCACGAACAGGTGCTGGGTCTCGCCGTAGGTGGCGACCGAGGAGAGCTGAACGCGGCCGTGCTCGTCCTCGAGCCAGTGCGGGGTCATGATCCCGCGGGCGCCGTGGCTGACAGCGTGCTGGTAGGCGGCCTCGGCGTCGGGCACGCTGAGCGCGATCTTGTGGACGCCGTCGCCGTGGAGCGCGTGGTGCGCGGCGATGTCGTCGCTGCCCATGAGCGTCCCGGTGAGGACGAGCCGGACGCGACCCTGCTCGAGCACGTGCGAGACGCGGTCGCGGCGACCCGTCTCGAGCCCGGCGTAGGCGGTCTCGGTGAACCCGAACGCGTGGACGAAGTAGAAGGCGGCCTGGGCGGCGTTGCCCACGTAGAGCTCCACGTGGTCGATGCCGTGGATGGGCATCTTGCCGTCGTCTTCAGGCAGCGCGATCGGGACCGGGATCAGCTCTCGTGTGGCCATCGCTTAATGATCTCGTGGTCAACGGCGGCTTTCAATGCCTGTTTGTTGCGCTTGTGGCACACTTCGGCTCAATATGGACGATGTAGACCGAACAATCGTTGCGCTGCTCCGCGAGAACGCCCGCCGATCGTTCAAGGACATCGGCTCGCACGTAGGGCTCTCGGCTCCCGCGGTGAAGCGGCGGGTGGACCGGCTCGAGAGCGACGGAGTGATCCGCGGCTACACCGCGATGGTCGACCCGCACGCCTTCGGCTGGCACGCCGAGGCGTTCGTGGACCTCTACTGCGAGGGCCGGATGCCCGCCGACTCGATCAAGAAGGCCGTCGAGGGCGAACCGGGCGTGGCCTCAGCGCACACCGTGGCCGGCGAGGCAAGCGCCCTGCTTCACGTGATGGCGGAGGACACCCAGGACCTGGAGCTGTGCCTGGAACGCATCCGCGCCACCGACGGCATCAGCAGAACCGTCACAGAAGTGGTGCTCTCGACGCTCTTCGAGCGCTAACCCTCGACCACCCTCGAGGGGTCTGACCCCTTAGCGGTCGTGTGAGATGCCCGGGCCCTCGCCGGGGTCCTCGTCGACGCCGGCGTCTGGGTCGCGCACGGTCTCGGTGACGTCGATCTGGTCCGGCTCTCCGCTCACCGCGTCGCCCACCCCGGCGCTCTCCTCCTGGCCGAAGTCGTGCTCCTGCGGGGCGTAGCGGTTCTCGCCGTGCGAGGCCGTCTCGCGGAGGTCGTTCTCGGCGACCTCGAAGCCCTCCTCGACCCCCTCGCCGCCCTCGATCAGCGCGCGATCGCGCTCGCTCACCGCGCGACCCTCCTCGTCCTCGTACTCCGGCCTGGCGCCGCCGATCCTCGCGGCCTCGCGGGCCGCGGCTTCCTCCTCGCGGCGGATCACCGGGTCGTCGGGACTGCTGTCGCTCGTGGTCATGCCGCCCGTGTACCCGCGCCGGGCAGCGGCAAATCGGTCCCGTATACGAGCAGGTCGTACTCGCCTCGCCTGAACGTTCCCTCCATCGTCTCCCCGAGCTTCTCGGCGACGCGGATCGAGCTGGTGTTCGCCGGCTCGATCAAGCTGATGATGTGGTCGAGACCGCGCTCCCGGTGCCCCCACTCGCAGGCGGCACGCGCGGCCTCGGGGGCGTAACCCCTGCCCCAGTGCGCCCTGCTGACGGTCCAGCCCACCTCTACGCCGGGAAACCCGGCCGGGTAGTAGAGGCCCGCGCGGCCGACTAGCTCGCCCGTGTCCGGCAGCTCGAGAAGCCAGTGCCCGAAGCCCCTGAGCTCCCAGTGACCGACCCACATCGCCAGGCTCTTCCAGGCCTCCGGCGCTTCAAGGCCGCGGGGCTCGCCGTGCCAGCGCATGACCTCGCGGTCCGCGCAGATGGCGGCGTACTGCTCGAAGTCGTCCTCGCGACAGCCGCGCATCAGGAGGCGCTCCGTGCGCAGCTCCGGCACCTCGGTCACTCCCTCGGCCGCCTCTCCTCGGCCAGCGGCTTCCCGCCCTCGCTCGTCAAGCCGCCCGGCGGCCAGGCGCCGAACCAGTTGTCGCGCGCGCCGTCGATCGTGAGGACCGCGCCCGAGAGGTAGTCGCCCGCGGGCGAGGCCAGGTAGGCCACGAGCCAGGCGAACTCCTCCTCGGTGCCGAGCCGCTGGAGCGGCACCGTTCCCGCCACCCCCTCCACGATCTGCTGCGGGTACTTGGTCATGAGCGTGTCCGTGGCGAAGTGGCCGGCGGCGAGCGCGGTGAGCTTGATGCCGAAGCGCGCCCACTCGATCGACAGCACGCGCGTGAGGTTCTCGACCGCCGCCCGCGCCGCCGAGGAGTGCGCCATCCCCGGCAGGCCGTGGTGGGGCGACAGCGTGACGTTGACGATCTTGCCGCCGCGCCCCTCAGGAATCATCGCCCGAGTGGCGACAGCGTGGGTCATCAGCCACGTGCCCTCCACGTTGAGCCGGATGACCGTGCGGAAGCCCTTGGGCGTGATGTCCTCGGCCGGCGTGAGGTACTGCCCGCCGGCGTTGTTCACGAGCAGGTCGATCCGCCCGTGACGCTCCATCACGCCGTCGACGAAGCCCGCGACCTGGTCCTCCTCGCGGATGTCGCAGGTGCGCGCCTCGACGCGCCCGCCCTCGGCGGCCGCGACGGTCTCGTCGAGCGGCTCCTGGCGCCGCCCGCACACCACCACCTGGGCGCCGAGCGCGGCGAGCTCTAGAGCAGACGCTCGCCCGAGCCCCGAGCCGCCGCCGGTGACGACGGCAACCTGCCCGTCGAGGAGCCCTGGTTGAAAGATCTTCGACGGCACGACCCGCCCAGCCTACCCGGGGCCAGGAACGAGATCCCCCAGCCGAGCATCGGCCAGACCGGCCAGAAGTAGCCCATGCCGGTGAGCGCCCAGATCGCCACCAGCAGGAGCATGACCGAGACGTAGGGGCGGAAGTCCGGGGGCATGCCCGTACGCCGCCGGACGAGCCGCTCGGGCCTCGGGACGTCGGCTGTCAGCGGCTCGAGGTCGGCCTGCGTGCGAGCGCCGAACGCGCTCTCTAGCCGCTCCTCGAGCTCCTCGGACGTGAGCCGCCCCTCGCCCGCCGCAGCGCGCAGCCGCTCGGCGACGCGCTCGCGGTCGGCGTCCGATGCGAGCAGCGTGCTCACCGGAAGAACTGGCCGTGGAAGCCGAACGGGATGTGGTGGGGCGCCTCGGCGCGCGCGACCTCCTCGAACGAGCCCGCGTCCAGCACCAGCAGGAACGAGCGGCCGGCGTTCACGTCGAGCACCACCGACAGCACCACGCCGGCGTCCTCCGCCTCGGTGCCAGGCTCGCGCACGAAGACGGGCTCGCCCGGGTAGCAGCCGTCCGCGCGCCACTCGGTGCGCGAGCCGTCGCGCACGTCGACCTTCACGAGGCTGTCGATCCAGCCGGTGTCCGAACCCGTGAAGTAGGCGTAGGAGTAGTCGCGCGTGTTGCGCCGCCCGTAGTCGATCCGCGGCAGCTCGAGCGAGCCCTTCGCGAGCGGCTCCGAGCGCACCGAGCCGCCGTCCAGGTCGAGCGTGTAGCGGCGCAGCTCCGTGGCGGGGATATCGCCGCGCGGGCCGTGCTCGTCGAGATAGAGCGAGTCGATCACGGTCGAGTCCTCGTACGCGCACAGGTCGATCACGAGCTCGCCGCCGCGCTCGACGGCGTTCACGTGGTGGAACGAGAAGAACGAGTCGGTCTCGTAGGTCCCGCGCAGCTCGCCGCTGGCCCGGTCGAACACCTGGAAGCGCGTGGGCTCGTCGCCGTTCCAGACGTAGTTCTCGATGAACGGCTTGCCGGAGAAGGCCAGCTTCAACGGGTTCGCGCGCAGCGGGTACTCGGCCAGGATCAGGTAGCGCTCGCTCATCCCGAAAGCGTGCATGTAGGCCGGCTCCTTCACCGGCATCCGCGCGATCACGCGCCGCGTGGTGCTGTCGGCGGGCATGCCGTACAGCACGTACTCGCTCACGCGCGAGAAGCGCGCCACGTAGTTCACGAGCTCGTTGCGCTCGCGATCGTGGTGCGGGTGCGCTGTCGTGACGTGCGCCTTCAGCTTGTCGCCGTACTGGAGGTGGCCGAGCGTGTCGAGCGTCTCCGGATCGAACTCCACGGGCATCGGCGTCTCGGTCATCGCGATGTAGCGCTCGCCGATACGCGCGAGGTTCACGTTCGGGTTGTCCGTGATGTCAGGCGAGAAGACCTGCTGGACGCGCTTGAAGATCGAGCGGCACGGATCCGTGGCAAAGCCGCCGTGGCGCCACTCGCCCTCCTTCGCGTCCGCGTAGGCGCGGCTCTCGAGGAAGCGGCTCGCGTACGAGACGTGACCGTCGCGGAAGCCGAACCGATTCAGCATCGCGACGCCGTCGAACCAGTGCGCCAGGCGCTGGCCGCCGACCTCGAGCAGGGCGGGCGTCACGCGCACGAGCGCGCCCGTGAGCCAGGGGGGCAGCTCACCGCTCACCGGGAGCCGGTTGACCCTAGTCTCCTCGTCCTGGCTCGTGAATCCGAGCCGATAATCCGTGCCCGCAGCTGCTTCCGTGGTCGCCATAGTCCAGAATATACCGTCTAGGATGGACCTGTGCAAGAGATAAGGCTCACACCCACCTCCTACATCGTGCTCGGGCTGCTCGAATTCGCGGGCGAGTCGACCCCCTACACGCTGAAGCAGCTGGTGGCCGGCTCGGTGGGCTACTTCTGGACGCTCCAGCACGCGCAGCTCTACACGGAGCCCGAGCGGCTCGCCGCCGCGGGCTACCTCACCGAGACCCGCGAGGAGACGGGCCGGCGGCGCAAGCTGTACGCGATCACCCCGAGGGGCACCGAGGCGCTCGAGCGCTGGCGCACCGACCCGACCACCGACCTCGCGGAGCTGCGCGAGCCCGCGCTGCTGAAGCTGTTCTTCGGCGCCGACCCGCAGCAGATCGCGGCAGTCCAGATCCCCGCCAACCAGAAGCGGCTCGCGGAGTACGAGGCGATCCGCGACACGATGCCGGACGACGTGCCGCCGGGCCCGCGGCAGGCGCTCGAGATGGGCATCCGCTTCGAGCGCGCCGCGATCGCGTTCTGGGAGGAGCTGGCTGAGTAGGGTTCGGCGGGATGGCAACCGCCGCTGAGCCGCGCCCCGCCGAGCTGCCGCTCCCGGGCGGCCGCGAGGGCGCCAAGGTCAAGCTGCATCCGCTGCTCACAGCCACCATCAAGGGTCCGCCCGCGTGGTTCCTGCGCGAGAAGGGCCGCATGGCCTGGCGCAAGGCCTTCGGCCTCGGCGTGCCGAAGGATCAGTGGCTCCGCGCCCCCATTCAGGCATTCCTACTCGAGCACCCGAGCGCCGGAGCGGTGCTCGTGGACACGGGCTTCCACGGCTCCGTGGCGACGAGTCCGCGCTCCAACCTCGGCGCCTTCGGAGCCATGCTGTACCGCGACATCGAGATGACTCCAGAGCAGGCCGTGGCGGCGCAGCTACGGGCGAAGGGCATCGAGGCGTCGAGCGTGAAGACGGTGATCATGACCCACCTGCACCCCGATCACGCGAGCGCGATCTCGGACTTCCCGGACGCCACCTTCCTCGTCTCGAGCGCCGAGTGGGAGGCCGCCACCCACGGGGGCCAGCGCGACGGCTACGTGAAGCGGCAGTTCGACCACGGCTTCGACTACCGCCTCGTGGACTTCGACGACGAGGACGCGAACTCGTTCTCGGGCTTCGCTCGCTCGTTCGACGTCTTCGGCGACGGCAGCGTGCAGATCGCGTTCACCCCTGGCCACACCGCCGGTCACATGTCGGTCGTCGTCCGGACCGAGCGCGGCGAGCTCCTGATCGCCGGTGACGCGATCTTCATGCACCGCACGCTGGACGAGGACCACCTTCCTCACCTGCTCGCCGACGAGCACCTCTTTCGGCGCTCGCTGCGCGAGATCAGGCAGTACCGGAAGGAGACCCCGGACGCGCTCATCATCCCGGGGCACGACTGGGACGCCTGGCAGAAGCTCGACGCGAGCTACTGAGTCAGTTTCGCGCCCTCGATCGAGGCGACGACGTGGATGCGGTTGCCGCGGCGCACCCAGGCGATCAGGTTGAGCGCCTGGAGGCGGTCGAGCATGTACTGGAACGCCTCGGCCTGCGCCCCGCTCGCGTACCTGCGCCTGATGTCGAAGGCGAAGCCGGTGGCGCGGATGAGCTTGAGCGGCGCCTTCACGCCCGACACCGTCCGCACTCCCTTGCGGATGTACGCGAGCAGCGCAGACGCCTCGGGGCGCGGGGGCCCTGCCTCCTCGGACGGGTGCAGCACGCGCTCGCCCGACGGCGCGGCGGACTGCAGCTCGGCGAGCCGCTCGAGCTCGGCGCGGTCGTCGCGGTAGAGGCGCATCACCTCGCTCGAGGCGAGCACGCGCCAGAGGTAGGTCTTGGAGTCGTCGCCGAGCCCGGCGAGGAGCCGATACGCCCGCGGGTGGCTGTCCGGCGAGGCGTCGAAGTAGAGCTGCGCGTAGCTCGACCCGTCGTCGCCGTAGGCATCGAGCAGCTGCTCCAGGTTGCCCATCCCCATGTGGTACGAGACGACGGCCAGGTCCTCGCGTCCGAACCTGTCCTTGGCCTGCTTCAGGTAACGGCCCGTGCCCGCGAGCGCCCTGTCCGGGTCGAAGCGCTCGTCCACGCGCGCCCGCTCGGCTCGAATGCGCGCCGCCTGACGCGCGCCGCGGGCACGGCCCAGCCTGCGCGTCAGGCGCTCGCTCCGGGCCACGTCCACCTTCAGGCCGAGCAGGCTCGTCGCGGTCTCGGCAAGGATCTGCGTGAGCCCGGCGGCCCCGGCGAGGTCGTCGCTCGCGCGGGCGTCCTCGCGCCCCGCGCTCTCGAGCAGCACCATGCCCTCGATCAGATCGGGGTCCACCCCGGCAACACCGGCGGCACGCTCCACCTGCGGCCGCCACCGCTCGACGCGCTCGGCCGTAGCGACGATCCCGCCGGGGCTCTTCACGTAGACCACGTGGCTGTGCCCGGCGGCGGCGCGCTTCTCGAAGTCGGCCTCGCGGTCGGGGCTGTACGCCCAGGGGTCGTTCTTCAGATCGAGGGGGCTGTAGCTCGGAGCGTCGTCCCCGCGCAGCTGGAGATATGCAGCGGCGGTGAGGGCGGCGAGCACCAGCAGGAGGGCGGCGCGGCGGCGGGCGTACACGCCCTTCAGGGTGTCAGGGCACGCAGGGGCGTTGCTGCAGACCCTAAGCCGCGGCTGCGCGCTTCCGCGCCGCCCGCACCGCGCTCTTGCGTCCCTCGCCCACCAGCCGGCCGTGCATCTCGCGCACGCGCTCGAAGACGATCTCGGAGGCCTGCTGGGCCTGCTCCTTCGTCGGCTCGGCCACCTGCTCGAACTGGATCGGCTCGCCGAACTGCACGGTCACCTTGGGAAACTGGAGGCGCTTCCAGTTGCGCGCGCGCTCGGTGCCGGCGATGGCGGTCGGCACCACCGGCGCGCCCGACTCGAGCGCGAGCTTGCCGATGCCGTGACGGGGCTTCCCGAGCTCGCCGGTGCGCGACCTGCCCGCCTCGGCGTACATGACGATCACGTCGTCGCGGCCGAGGATCGTGTGCGCCGTCTTGAACGCCTCCTCGTCGGCGTGGCCGCGGCGGACGGGGAACACGCCGCCGTTGTGGTAGACGGTCTGCATCGGCGGCTTGAAGAGCTGCGACTTCGCCATGAACTGCACCTTCCGGCGCAGGTAGACCGCCACGAAGAAGTGGTCCAGGAAGGAGAAATGGTTCGGCGCGATGATCACCGGGCCCTCCGCGGGCACGTGGTCGGAGTCGATGCAGCGGGCGCGGTAGATCAGGAGCAGGTACGGCGTGAGAAGCAGGCGCACGACCTCGTACCACCAGTTCGGACGCTTGGTTCGCTGGCGCTCGTGGAACCGGTCGAAGTAGCTCGCCGGACGCGGATCCTTGTAGACCTGAGCCTTCATCTGATGCGCTCGCCTACCCAGACCGATCCGCTTCGTTACTCCGGGCCCGTTCGAGCGCTCGCGCCCAGCCTCCCAGCAGCTCCTCGCGCTCGTCGCCCGACATCGCCGGCTCGTAGCGCGCCGCCTCGCGCCACATG
>JAXDIL010000095.1:0-33254 GCA_034664005.1 Thermoleophilaceae bacterium
GCCGGCGGGGGCCGAGCCGGTCGGCGCCGACCGCTTCGGCTCCCGCCGCCCCGGCCGCGGACTCGTCACGCGCGGCCTCGCCGTCACGGGGCGCGGCCGCTGTCGCGGTCGAGTCGTCGCCGGAGGAGGCTCCGCGGCCGGTCGGTGCCGTCGACCTCGACCAGATCGTCACGCTCTGGCCGGCCGTCGCCGATGCCGTTCGTGAGCAGAACGGGATGCTTGGCGCAGCCCTGTCGGCGGCAACGCCGGTGGCGGTCGAGGCCGATCGCCTGACGATTGCGTTCCCGCCCGACGCCGCCTTCGTCAAGAAGAAGGCGGAGCAGGGTCGCGATCTTGTTGCGACCGCGGTGCGGGGGATGACGGGGCAGGCGCTCGCGCTTGCCTTCGAGCTCAGCGAGGAAGCCGCGCCCGTGGCCGGGCCGGCAACGCTCGACCACGATCAGCTGATCGAGCGCCTGCGGGAGGAATTCGGGGCCGAGGAGGTCTCCGACACAGCGCCGGATGAGGAGAGGGACTGATGGGTCAGCCGAACCTGAACCAGATGATGAAGCAGGTCCAGAAGATGCAGGCCGACATGGCGAAGGCTCAGGAGGAGCTGAAGAACGAGGTCGTTGAGGCCAGCGCCGGCGGCGGGATGGTGACCGTGAAGATCAGCGGCGAGCTCGAGCTCAAGGAGCTCACGATCGACCCGGATGCCGTGGACCCGGAGGACGTCGAGATGCTCCAGGACATGGTCCAGGCCGCCGTCAACGAGGCGATCCGCTCCGCGCAGGAGCTGGCCGCGTCGAAGATGAACGCGGCCGCGGGCGGCCTGGCGGGCCCGGGCGGCCTGGGCGGGCTGGGGCTCCCGGGCTTGTAGGCGCCGCCGGCGCCGGCGGCGCCGCTAACGGCCGGACCTCGGTAGCCGGGGCTGTGGCTAGCCTCTGACCTCTTGTTCGCTGCCCCCGTCAACCGGCTCATTACGGAGCTCGCTCGCCTGCCCGGCATCGGGCAGCGCACCGCTCAGCGGCTCGCGTTTCACGTCCTCAGCGTCTCCGAGGAGGAGGCGCTCGGCCTTGCCGATGCGATCCGCGAGGTGAAGGCCACGGTGGGCCACTGCGAGGTCTGCTTCAACCTCGCCACGGAGGCCACCTGCCGCATCTGCCAGGACGAGCGGCGCGAGGCGGCCACCCTCTGCGTGGTCGAGCAGCCGAGCGACGTGATTCCGATCGAGCGCTCGGGCGAGTTCCATGGTCGCTACCACGTGCTGGGCGGCGCGCTCTCGCCGATCGACGGGGTGGATCCCGAGCACCTCCACATCTCCGAGCTGCTCGGGCGCGTGGACAACGGGACGGCCGTGCGCGAGGTCGTGATCGCCACGAACGCGACCACGACCGGCGAGGCAACGGCGCTGTACCTGGCCGACGCGCTCCGGGAGCGCTCGCCCGACATGGTCGTGACCCGGCTCGCGAGCGGCCTGCCCGTGGGGTCGGACCTCGAGTACGCGGACGAGATCACGCTGGGCCGCGCTCTACGGGGCCGCCAGGCGATCTAGCGCCCTTGCGCCGCCTCTCGCGGCGCGAGAAGATCGGTGCCAATGGCCGTGATCCGCGGCGCCTGTCCGCACGACTGTCCCGACACCTGTGCGATGCACGTGACCGTCGAGGACGGGCGGGCCACCAAGGTGGCGGGTGATCCGGACCATCCGATCACCGTCGGCTTCCTCTGCGGCAAGGTGTCGAACTACCTCGAGCGCGTCTACTCGGAGGAGCGCATCCTGCATCCGCTCGTCCGCGAGAACGGCGGCTTCCGGCGCGCGACATGGGACGAGGCACTGGAAGTGGCCGCCGACGGCATCCTGCGTGCCGGGGATGAGTTCGGCGGCGAGTCGATCCTGCCCTACAGCTACATGGGCACGCAGGGGCTGATCCAGGGGAACGTGATGTCCGCGCGCCTGATGAACGCGCTCGGCGCCTCGAATCTCGAGCGCACGATCTGCGCGACCGCCGGCTACACCGGCACGGTCCAGGCGCACGGGTTCTCGCCCGAGGTCGATCCCGAGGAGTGGCCGCACGCTCGCTACGTGATCGTCTGGGGCTGGAACCCGATGTCGACAGCGCCGCACCTGTGGCGCAAGCTGCTCGACGCGCGCAAGAACGGCGCGCGCATCTTGGTCGTCGACCCGTTCCGCAGCCGCACGGCGCGCGTGGCCGACGAGCATTTGCGCCCGCTGCCGGGCACGGACGCCGCGCTGGCGATTGGGATGATGCGCGCGGTCGTGGACGCCGGTCTCCATGACGAGGCCTGGTGTCGCGAGCACGCCGACGGCTACGACGAGCTGCTCGCCGAGCTCAGCCGGACGACGGTGGAGGACTGCGCCGCCCAGTGCGGCGTGGACGCCGAGACGATCGCCCGCGTCGGTCGCGAGTTCGCCTCCACGAAGCCCGCGCTGCTGCGGCTCGGCGTCGGCGCCCAACGCCACGCCGGGGCGCCCGCCGCGTACGCGACGGTGGCGTCCCTCCCCGTGCTCACGGGCGCCTGGCGCGAACGCGGCGGCGGCTGCTCCTACATACCGCTCGCCACCGCCAGCGCGATCAGCGAGAGCCCGCTCCAGCGCGAGGACCTCAGGCCGGGCCCGGTGCGCACGATCAACATGTCGCGGCTCGGCGAGGCGCTCACGGATCCCGGCATGGACCCGCCGGTCAAGGCGTTCGTCTGCTGGAACTCGAACCCCGCGGTGATAGCGCCCGATCAGGAGCGCGTGCTCGACGGGCTCCGCCGCGACGACCTCTTCACCGTCGTGCTCGAGCTGGGTGGTGGCGGGGAAGACCACGTCCGCGTGCTGGGCCGTGTCCGTCATGAACTGCTCGAGCACCTGGACGTGCTCTTCTCGTGGGGTCACCACTACCTGACCTGGAACGAGCCGGCGGTCGAGCCGCTCGGCGAGGCACAGCCGAACACGGAGACCTTCCGGCGCCTGGCGGATCGCATCGGACTCGACGACCCCTGCTTCCGCGAGACCGACGCCGAGCTGGTGGATGCGCTACTTGCCGGCTTCCCGGAGAACGGGCTGCGCGAGCGCGGCTGGACGAAGATCGATCTCGGCCAGGGCCCGGTGCCGCACGCCGACGGCGGCTTCGGCACCGAGAGCGGCAGGGCCATGCTGCACGCGCGCTACGAGCCGCCGGCGGAGGTGGCCGACGCCGCCCTCGCCGAGCGCCTGCCGCTCGCGCTGGTGACGCCGAAGACGCACCTGTTCCTCAACTCCACGTTCGCCAACCAGCCGCGCCAGCACTCGGCCCAGCCGCATCCCGAGGTCGTAGTGAGCCCGGAGGACGCGGCGTCGCGCGGGATCGAGGACGGCGCCCAGGTGCGGGTGTTCAACGACCGCGGCTCGTTCAGCTGTGCCGCCCGCGTCTCCGACGACGCCCGTGCGGGCGTGCTGGTGGCGCCGATGGGCTGGTGGAACGCGGACTACCCGGAGGGCCGCAGCCCCCAGGCCACGACGTCCGAGCTGCTCACCGCCGAGGGGAACGCGCCCACCTTCAACGACAACCGCGTGGAGATCGAACCCTCAAGGGGTCTGACCCCCAAGTAGTTTGTACTGCCGCTTCGCAAGGAGGATGCGGCCGATCGCCTGGTCGAGCCTCGCGCGCGGGATCCGGCCGCGCTGTACGGCGCGCAGCACCGCCACGTAGGCGGCCTGCTGCTCGCCCGCCGAGCCGGAGATCTGCAGCATGTCGGCTCCGGCGCGGAGCGCCCGCACGGCCGCGTCCGGCACTGTGTGGATCGCGGTGATCGCAGGGTCGGCGAGATCATCGGTGAACGCCACGCCCTTGAAGCGGAGCTGCCGCCGCAGAAGACGGGTGTCGACCTCCTTCGAGAGCGAGGCGGGCAGCGTGAAGTCGGTGAACGGATAGAGCGCATGGCTCACGACGATCCCGGGCGTGCCCGCCCGCGCCGCGACCTTGAAGGGCACGAGGTCGCGCGTCTCGAGCTCGTCGAGCCCGAGCCCGACCGTCGCCGGGCCCTCCTCCGTCGACTGGTCGGCCGCGCCGAGGCCCGGGAAGTGCTTGGCGGCGCTGAACATCTTCTCCGCGCGGTAGGCCCGGATCGTCGCCTCCGCGTAGGCCGCCACCTCGGCGGGGTCGTCCGAGTAGACGCGCGCACCGAGGACCGAGCCGCTCTCACCGCCGCCCACGTCCAGCACCGGCCCCAGCACGCCGTTCACCCCGAGCGCGCGCAGCGCCGCGGCGGACTCGCGAGCGCCAACGGCCGCCTCCTCGGCCGAGGCGAGCTCCGCTGGCGCCTTCGCCGGTGGCAGGTCCGGGAACGTGTTGACCTCGCCGCCCTCCTGTGCCGCCATGACCCACGGCGGGACGTGCTTCTGCTCGCTGGCCACGACGGCCGCCTCGCCCGTCAGCGCCAGGAGCTGGTCCGAGCTCACGTAGTTGGAGGGGTGGATGACGAGACCGCCGATGTCGTACCGGCGTAACCGTCCGAAGATCTCGGCGGTCGCGTCGGTGCCCTGGAAGCCGAACACGAACAGCTGCGCGACCTTCCGCTCCAGGGACATCCCACGAGCGATGCGCGCGACGCTGCGCGGGAACGCCGCCCCCGAGCCGCCGCGCGCGGCGCGCGCCGGCGGCGGCACGAGCCGCGCGAGAAACGAGATGCGCTCGCGCGGCGCACTGCGGCCAGGGGATGGCACCTCCGACGCCTTCTCGTCACCGCCATCGCCCCCGGCCCCCACGACCACGCCAACGGTCCCCGCCGCGACCGCCAGCGTGACGAGGACCGCGATCACGAGGCGGCGCCGGCCAGGTTCAGGAACCACCGACGGAAAGCTATCGTTGCCCACCATGCCGCCCGCCGGCTCCGACACCGTCGTGATGAAGTTCGGCGGCACCTCCGTTGCCGACGCCGAGCGCATTCAGCGCGCGGCTCAGCGCATCGTGACCGCGAAGGAGGCCGGCTCGCGGGTGGTCGCCGTGCTGTCCGCGCGCGGCAAGCACACGGACGAGCTCGTCTCGCTCGCCTACGAGGTCTCCGACCGGCCCGACCCGCGCGAGATGGACATGCTGCTCTCGACCGGCGAGCGCGTGACCTGCGCACTCGCCGCGATGGTGATCAACGACCTCGGGCACGAGGCGATCTCGCTCACCGGCTCGCAGGCGGGGATCGTCACCGACAGCGGCCACACGAAGGCGCGCATCATCGAGGTGAAGGCGGACCGCATCAGGCGCGGCCTGGACGGCGGCAAGATCGTCCTGGTGGCGGGCTTCCAGGGCGTCTCGCAGGAATCGCTCGACGTGACCACGCTCGGCCGCGGCGGCTCCGATACGACCGCCGTGGCGCTCGCCGCCGCCCTGGGCGCCGACGTCTGCGAGATCTACACCGACGTCGCGGGCGTGTTCAGCGCCGACCCGCGCATCGTGCCCGAGGCGCGCAAGCTCCCGGTGCTCACCTTCGAGGAGATGCTCGAGATGTCTGCCAGCGGTGCGGGCGTGCTCCAGCTGCGTTCGGTGGAGTACGCGCGAAACCACGGCGTCACGATCCACTGCCGATCAAGCTTCGAGGACGGACCCGGTACGGTGGTCCAGGACGAGGAACAGACCATGGAACGACCGCTCGTTACAGCCGTGACCCACTCCACCGCCGAGGCCCGCATCACGCTTGCGGGTCTTCCGGACGTGCCCGGCATCGCCGGCCGCGTGCTGACCGCGCTTGCGGAGGCGAACATCAACGTGGACATGATCATCCAGAACGAGCCGCAGGCCGATGGCCACCTCGCGGACATGTCGTTCACGGTGCCGCGCGACGACGTGGCGCTCGCGCGCGAATCGCTCGGCGCCCTGCAGGCGGAGCTCGGCTTCGGCGAGATCCAGTCGGACGACCGGATGGGGAAGGTCTCCGTCGTGGGAGCCGGAATGAAGAGCCATCCGGGCGTCGCGGCCAAGACGTTCACCGTGCTTGGCGAGGCGGGCGTGAACATCGAGATGATCTCGACCTCTCCGATCAAGATCTCGTGCGTGGTGCGCGAGGAGCATGTGGCGGACGCCGTGCGTCAGCTCCACACCGCGTTCGAGCTGGGCGCCGACGCCGTGCTCCCGGAGGACGTGGCGGGAGTGCACCGCCCGAAGGTGGCCTAGCCCGATGAGGGTCGCGGTGGTGGGCGCCACGGGCGCGGTGGGGTCGACGATGCTGGGCGTGCTCCGGGAGCGCTCGTTTCCGGCCGACGAGGTGGTGGCCTTCGCCTCCGAGCGCTCGGCCGGCCGTGCGATCGACTGGGGCGACCAGACGCTGACGGCCACGCCGCTCACCGACGAGACGATCCAGGGCTTCGACATCGCGCTCTTCTCGGCGGGCTCGGGCGTCAGCGCCGAGTGGGCGCCGCGTTTCGCGGACGCCCGCGCCGTCGTGGTCGACAACTCGTCGCAGTGGCGGATGCACGAGGACGTGCCGCTCGTGGTCTCCGAGGTCAACCCGGAGGCGCTCGACGCTCACAAGGGCATCGTTGCCAATCCGAACTGCACCACCATGCAGACGGTCGTGGCGCTCGGCCCGATCCTGAAGCAGGCCGGGATCGAGCGCGTTGTGATGTCGAGCTACCAGGCCGTGTCCGGCACGGGCCAGCGCGCGATCCAGGAGCTGCACGACCAGGTCGAGGCGCAGCTCCACGCGAAGGAGATCCCGACCCCGACCGTCTATCCCCACCAGATCGCGTTCAACGTGCTGCCGCAGGTCGAGACCTTCAAGGACGGCGACGACTACACGACCGAGGAGCGCAAGTGCATGCTCGAGACGAGCAAGATCCTCGGTCGTGACGACATCGGCGTCTCGGCCACCTGCGCACGTGTGCCGGTGTTCACGGGTCACTCGGTGTCCGCGAACGTGCAGACGCGCGAGCCGCTCACGCCGGACGAGTGCCGCGAGCTGCTCGCGTCGTCCCCCGGGCTCACGGTGATCGACGACCCGGCCAACGGTCTCTATCCGACCGCCCTCGACGCGGCGGGACGCGACGACGTGCTCGTCGGGCGCATCCGCCGCGATCCCTCGCACGAGCGTTGCCTCAACCTCTGGATCGTCGGGAACAACCTCCGCAAGGGCGCCGCCACGAACGCGGTGCAGGTCGCGGAGCTGCTCAACGTGCGCGGGTTGCTGCGTGCGGCACGCGCCGCCTGACGAGTTGCCGCCCAGCACCCTGCCTAAGTAGTCGGCACGGGGCGGCGTTCGTCGTCCACCGCCACGGCCTCCTGCTGCGCCATCCTGGCGAGCTCGCGCCGGGACGGCACGCCCAGCTTCCGGTAGATGCTGCGCGCGTGCGTGCGCACGGTCTCGATGCCGATCGAGAGCTGCGCGGCGATCTGGGCGTTGGTGCGGCCGTCCTGGAGGAGCTCCGAGACCTGCAGCTCGCGAGCGGTCAGCTCGGTCCCCTTCAGCCCGCCCATGCCTCCGCCCACAGCCGCCGAGCGCGGCAGCACGTGCATGCCCCGCGACGCGAGGTGGATCGCGCTGATGATGTCGCGCGCCTCGGTCTCCTTCGACAGGCAGCCGGTGGCCCCGAACGTGAGCATCTGGTTGCAGTCCGATGCGGTCGGGCGGTCGGCCAGCAGCACGATCCTGCTCTCGGGGAAGCGCTTGTGAAGGAGCAGCACGTCCGAGGGTCCGCTGAGGGCGCTGAAGTTGAGCAGGACGACCGACGGCGAGTGCTTGGCGATGACGTCCTCGACCTCGCTCATCGGCACGTCGCGTGCCACGAGCTCCAGGCTCGGGTCGTCCTCGATCAGGACCGACAGGCCGATCTCGATGAGGTCCTCGAAAGTGCCGGCGACTACGGTCGCCATGGGGGCGGGTGAGCATCCATACTCACCCGCGGGTTACCCGGTGGTGCGGAAAGTTACGCGGCTTACGCGGCGGCCAGTTCGGCGACCTTGCGCTGCACGTCGTCAGTCGGCACGACGTGCTTGCCCATCCCGAGCTCCTTCGGCTCGAGGCCGAGCGCTAGGCCGACCATCTGCGGCAGGTGCAGAACGGGGATGCCGAGGTCGCGCTCGACGTACTTCTGCGCGGCCGGCTGCTGCATGTCGAGGTTCAGATGGCAGAGCGGGCACGGGGTCACGAGGCAGTCCGCGCCGGCGTCGATCGCGTCGGCGAGATGGCGCCCCGCCTGGCGCAGCGAGGTGGTGCGGTTCATCGTGATGACCGGGAAGCCGCAGCACTTGCGCGCGCCCGCGTACTCGACCGCCTTGCCGCCGAGCGCCTCGATCAGCTGCTCCAGGTAGGCGTCGCGCCCGGGGTGCTCGTCGAAGCCGAGCCGCTTCGACGGCCGCACGATGTAGCAGCCGTAGAAGGGCGCGATCCGCAGGCCGGTGAGCGGGCGCCGCACGCGCTCGCGGAGCGCGTCGAAGCCGATCTCCTCGGCGAGGATCCAGAGGAAGTTCTTGTTCCACCAGTCGCCGCTCGCCTGGTAGGAGAGCCCCTCGGAGTCGAGGTGCGTGTTCACCTCGGCGCGATAGCTCGAGCTGGCGTCGAGGCGCTCCTGGCACTCGGACTGCGCGCCCTGGCAGGTGGAGCAGATGTTCATCATGCCCGCGGCGCCCTGCACCTGCTGCGCCATGGCGAAGGTGCGCGCGTTCAGGGTGTCGGCGAGCTCCTGGTTGTGCTCGGCGATGACGCCGGCGCCGCAGCAGTTGGCCCGGTCCAGCTCGACCAGCTCCAGGTCGAGCAGCGGCGCGACCTTCGCGACCGAGCCGTGCAGCTCCGGTGTGAATCCCCGGGACACACACCCGGGCCAGTAGGCCAGCTTCATTCGGTTTCCTCGCCCATCTCTCCAACGATGTACAGGTTCAGCTCGATCCGCTCGTCGTGCGACTCGATCTCATGGAAGATGCGGCGCACCTGCTTCTGGTCGGGCAGCTTCGGGTGCAGCAGCACCTTCTTCGGCGTGACCTTCCCGGACTTGAGCCCGCGCGCGGCCGTCGGCAGGGTCTCCACGAGCTGCTTGACGGCGCTCGGGCGCGTCTGCCCCTTGACGAGCGACCCGTCGCCGAACGAGCGCGGCAGGAGCTGCGCCTCGTGCAGCGTGCCGTACTTCTCGACCAGGTTCACGAACGCCTTCTCGTGCCCGTAGCCGTTGTTGTCGTCCTTGATGCCGTAGTCGCTCGTGGCCTTCCGGCGCAGGCGCATGATCTGGTTCATCGGCGCCACGTCCTTCGGGCAGACCTCGACACAGGCGAAGCAGTGGGTGCAGTCGTAGATGCCGTGCGGATCCTCGGCGAGGTCCTTGAGGCGAGCCTCGTGCTCGCCGTCACGCGGGTCGCCCACGAAGCGGTACGCCTTGGCGAGCGCGGCGGGACCGATGAACTCGGGGTCCACCTCGAGCGAGAGGCATGCCGAGACGCACACGCCGCAGTGGATGCATGCCATCGCCTGCGTCACGTCGAGCATCGCCTCGGCGGGCACGATGTACTCCTGGCCCTCGGGCGGCTCCTCGGCGGGCACGAGCCACGGCACCACGCGCCGGACCTTCTTCCAGTGCACGGCCTCCATGTCCGTCACGAGGTCCTTGACGACGGGCATGTTGCCCATGGGCTCGACCGTGATCACGCCGTCGCGGCCGCGCTCGGCGGCCTCGCCGATGCGGGTGTTGCAGGCGAGCGCGGAGCGCCCGTTGATGCGCACGCCGCAGGAGCCGCAGATCGCGGCGCGGCAGGAGCAGCGGATCGCGATGGAGCCGTCCTCGCGGTCCTTCACCTGGAGGATGCCGTCGAGCACCGAGCGCTCGGGCGGGAGGTCCACGTCGTAGTCGGCCCAGTAGGCGGGCTCGGCCGACTCGGGGTCGAAGCGGCGGATCTTCAGCTTGAAATCGGCCATCTCAATAAGTCCGTTCCTGCGGCTCCCACTGCGTCATCGTCACCGGTGAATAGGACAGCTCAGGCTCGGCACCGTTCGCCGACACGTTGATGTGCTTCAGCCACTCCTCGTCGTTTCGCTCCGGATAGTCGAGGCGGGTGTGGGCGCCGCGGCTCTCCTTGCGCTCGAGCGCGGACACGACGATCGTCTCCGCGTTGTCGAGCATGAACTGGAGCTCGAGCGCGCCGAGCACGTCCTGGTTGAAGACCGTGCCCTTGTCGTCGATGGCCACGTTCTCGGCCTCCTCCTTGAGGCGGCGCACGGCCTCGAGCGCGGACCTGAGGCCCTGCTCGTCGCGGAAGACGGCCACGTACTTGTCCATCGTCTCGCCGAGCTCGGCCTTCAGCTCGGAGACGCGCCGGCCCGTGCCGTCGCGGCCGACGATCGACTGGATCATCCGCTCCTCGTCCTGCAGCGCGGCGCGCGAGGGCCCGGGCATGCCCTGGTTGCGCACGGCGTTGGCGGCGTGCTCGCCGGAGCGGCGGCCGAAGACGAGCGTGTCGAGCAGCGAGTTGGCGCCGAGCCGGTTGCCGCCGTGCACGGACACGCAGGCGCACTCGCCGGCGGCGTACAGGCCCGCGATGGGCGTCTGGCCGTGGATGTCGGTCTTCACGCCGCCCATCACGTAGTGGTTGCCCGGCTTGATGTGGATCGGCTCGCGCGTGATGTCCACGCCGGCGAAGTCGCGGCCCACGTTCACGATCTCGCGCAGCGCCTCGTGGATGCGCTTGCGCGGCACGACCGTGATGTCGAGCGCCACCGTTCCGTCGGGGAAGCCGCGCCCCTCGTTGATCTCGGTCTGCTCGGCGCGGGAGACAACGTCGCGGCTGGCCAGCTCCATCTTGTTCGGCGCGTACTTCTCCATGAAGCGCTCGCCCTGCGCGTTGTAGAGGTGGGCGCCCTCGCCGCGAGCGCCCTCGGTGATGAGGAGGCCGAGGCCGGCGAGCGTGGTGGGGTGGTACTGGATCATCTCCATGTCCATCAGCGGCGCGCCGACCCGGTACGCCATGGCGATCCCGTCCCCGGTGCAGATCAGTGCATTCGTGGTCGGGTCGTAGATCTGCCCGTTCCCGCCGGTGGCGAGGATCACCGCCTTCGCGGCGAACAGCTCCATGGAGCCGTCGCGGATGTTCCGCGTGACGACGCCGGCGATCCGCCCGCCGTCGTCCTGCACGAGCGCCGTGGAGAACCACTCCTCGTAGCGGGTGACCTCGTCGTACTTCATGAGCTGCTCGTAGAGCACGTGGAGGATCGCCTGCCCGGTGATGTCGGCCACGTAGTAGGTCCGTGCCGCGGACGCCCCGCCGAACGCGCGCTTGCCGAGGCGACCTCGCTCGTCCCGGTGAAACGTCACACCGAGGTGCTCGAGCTCGAGCAGCTCGTGCGGCGCCTCGCGGCACATGATCTCGATGGCGTCCTGATCGCCGAGGTAGTCCGACCCCTTGACGGTGTCGAACGCGTGCGACTCCCAGGAATCCTGCGGGTCCAGCGCCGCGTTGATGCCGCCCTGAGCCGCATTGGAATGCGATCGAACGGGATGAACCTTGGAGATGATGCCCACCGATGCGCCCGCCTCGGCGGCTGCGAGAGCGGCGCGCTGGCCAGCAAGGCCCGCCCCGATGACCAGTACGTCGTGCTGCGGCATGCGGCGCGCAGTCTATTCACGCCCGCACCCCGGCCACTCCGACGGCCGCCGTTTCGGCCACCGTTTCGCCGAGAGGCGGCACCGAAGGGGGGCGAAACGGGGGTCCGAGGTCACTAACTCCCGGTATGCGGGAGAAATCGACCTCGGACCCCCTGGAGAGCACGCTCGCGACCCTTGCTCGGCGCCAGCACGGGGTCGTGACGCTGCGGCAGCTGTTCGATCTCGGGATGAGCGAGAGCGCTGTGGGACGCTGGGCGCAGCGCGGGCGGTTGCACCGCGTTCACCGAGCTGTGTATGCCGTGGGCCATTTGGGGCTCACGCGTAACGGGCGCTTCATGGCCGCGGTGCTCGCTTGCGGTGAGGGGGCGGCGCAGCCCCGAGGCACGGGAGAGCGGGCAGCAGAGCGCTGACCTCAGTGCTCGGCGTTCACCGGCCCGGAACCACGAGGACACGGTTTGCCGCGGCCCGAGGTCAACGTTCCAGATAGAGGGCTTCGAGTGCGACTTCGTCTGGCGCGAGCAGCGGCTGATCGTCGAGACTGACGGTGCGCGTGCCCACGGGACGACTAGGGCGAGGCGGCGTGACCCGCTGCGTGACGCGCGCCTCATCGCCGCGGGATGGCGTCTGGCGGGTGTCCTACGAGCAGGTGGTTCGTCAACCGCGCGAGCTGGCGGCGGAGCTCGACAACCTGCTCAGGCAGGCGCCGCGCTCTGGAGCGCTCGCCGTACCGCGTCCACGGTGACGACGCCGCGCAGGATGCCCTCGCCGTCCACGGCCATCATCGCGCCGAGTCGCGTGAGGCCCTCCTGGCCCAGCAGGCTCTCGAGCGGCTCCTCCAGCTGCACGCGCAGGCCGCTCGTGCCGTCGTCGCGTGCCATCACGGAGCCCACCGGCCGGCCGGAGCGCTCCTGCAGCGGCACGCTCTCCACGGCCTCGCGCGAGACGACGCCCACGAGCCTGCCGCTCGAGTCGACCACGGGGAACCAGGGCCAGCCGTAGCGCAGGAAGAACGAGTGCTCGGCGTCGGAGAGGGGCGTGCCCTCCTCGATCGCGACGGGGTCGGCGTCCATCACGTCGGCCACGCGGATGTGCTCGATCCGCCCGGCGAACGCGGCCTGGAGCTCGGCCGAGCGCGCGGCGCTCGCCAGGAACCACCCGACGAAGGCGAGCCAGATTCCGGTGACCTGAGCGTCCTGCACCAGCCACATGTACGCGCCGATGCCCACCATCGTGTACCCGCCGATCCGGCCCAGGATCGCCGCGAAGCGGGTGGCCTTGGTGCGGTCGCCCGTGATCTTCCACGCGATGGCGCGGGCGATCCGGCCGCCGTCCAGCGGGAACGCCGGGATCAGGTTGAAGAGCAGCAGCAGCACGTTGATCGAGGTCAGGTAGCCGAGCACCGCGGTCGTGGAGCCGCTCACGGTCTGATCGAACTGCGAGCTGTGGAGCGCGTCGGACGCGCTCGACACGAGGGCGATCAGCCCGAAGCAGACGGCGGCGATGGCGACCGTCACGGCCGGTCCGGCGATCGCCACGCGGAACTCCACGCCGGGCGAGTCGGCGTCCCTCCCGAGCTTCGCCACGCCGCCGAACAGCCACAGGTCGATTCCGAGGATCGGGATGCCGTTTCGGATAGCGACCCAGGCGTGGCCCAGCTCGTGCAGCAGGATCGAGAGGAAGAACAGCAGGGCGCTGATCACGGCGAGCATGAAGGCGTTCGAGCCCGGCGCGACGTCGTCGTAGTAACCCGACAGCTGCCAGATGATCAGGAAGAGGACCAGGAACCAGCTGAAGTCCACCCCGATGCGGATCCCGAAGATGCGGGCGAGCTGGATCGAGCTGCCGCCGAACATGCGGGGGATGGTGTCAGACGCCGACTGCCCTAGCTTGGTGGCATGGCTACCAAGTGGTGGACGCTCCTGGTCGTTTGCCTGTCGATCTTCATGCTGCTGCTCGACGTCACGATCGTGAACGTCGCGCTCCCCGACATCCAGCGGGAGCTCCACTCCGACTTCGAGGACCTGCAGTGGGTCGTGGACGCCTACGCGCTGGCGCTCGCCGCCCTGCTGCTCGCCTCGGGCTCGATTGCCGACCTGCTCGGCCGCCGCCGCGTGTTCGTGGTCGGCCTGTTCGTGTTCGTGACCGCCTCGCTCCTCTGCGGGCTCTCCGGCTCGCCGGTGATGCTCAACCTCGCGCGCGGGCTCCAGGGGGCCGGCGGCGCGATGATGTTCGCCACCTCGCTGGCGCTGATCGCCCAGGAGTTCCCGCCCCAGGAGCGCGGCACCGCCTTCGGTATCTGGGGCGCCACGACGGGCTTCGCCGTCGCCGTCGGGCCGCTGGCCGGCGGCGCCCTCACCGACGCCTTCGGCTGGGAGTGGATCTTCCTGGTGAACGTGCCGATCGGCCTCGTCACCGCCGCGGTCACGCTCGCCCGCGTGCCGGGGTCGGAGCGCGACCCGACCGCGCGCCTCGACTGGCCGCGCCTCGGGACCTTCAGCGCGGGGCTCATCTGCTTCGTCCTTGCGCTCATCCGCGGCAACGACGACGGGTGGGGGAGCGCCAAGATCGCCGGGCTGCTCGTGGCGGCCGTCGTCCTGCTCGTCCTCTTCGTGGCGGTCGAGCTCCGCAGCGACCGGCCCATGCTCGACCTGCGCCTGTTCCGCGTGCCCACGTTCACGGGCGCGCAGATCGTGGCCTTCGCGATCCACGCCTCGATGTTCTCGATGTTCCTCTACATCGTCCTCTACATGCAGAACGTGCTCGGCTACACGCCGCTCGAGACCGGCGTGCGCTTCCTGCCGGTCTCGCTCCTGTCGTTCCTGGCCGCGCCGATCGCCGGCAAGCTCGCCGAGCGCTTCCCGATCCGCCTCTTCCTCGCCGGCGGCCTCGGTCTCGTGGGACTCGGCCTCGTGCTGATGTCGGGCGTCGAACCGAACGACGACTGGACCACGCTGCTCCCGGGCTTCATCGTCGGCGGGATCGGCATCGGCCTGATCAACCCACCGCTGGCGACCGCCGTGATCGGGGTCGTGGACCCGCGCCAGAGCGGCGCGGCCTCCGGCATCAACAGCACATTCCGGCAGGTGGGCACCGCGGTCGGGATCGCCGGCCTTGGCGCGCTGCTCCAGTCGAAGCTCACGCACTCGCTCGACGCCCGCGGCCTCGCGAGCGACGCTGCCCACGTCGCGTACATCGACGCGTTCAACGAGCTGCTGATCGTGGCCGCCGTGGTTGCGTTCGTGGGCGCGGCCTTCGCGCTGGTTTTGGTCCGCCGGCGTGACTTCCTAAGCGCCGCGGGCTGAGCGCGGCTGCTAGTAATCCGGCCCGCTATGAGCACACACCGAGTCACCTTCATTCCAGGCGACGGCACCGGGCCCGAGCTCGCCGAGGCCACGCGCCGCGTCCTCGAGGCCACAGGCGTCGAGTTCGACTGGGACTTCCAGGACGCCGGGGTCGACGTGTACGAGTCGGAGGGCAACCCGCTCCCCGACCGCACGCTCGAGTCGATCCGCGAGCGCGGGATCGCCATCAAGGGCCCCACGACCACGCCGGTCGGGTCGGGCTTCCGCTCGATCAACGTCGCGCTCCGCAAGGAGTTCGACCTCTACGCCTGCATCCGGCCCTGTAAGGCCTACGACGGCGTGCGCACGCGCTTCCCCGAGACCGACCTCGTGATCGTCCGCGAGAACACCGAGGACCTGTACGCGGGGATCGAGTTCGAGAAGGGCTCGGACGAGGTCGAGCGGCTGCGCACATTCCTGGCCGACGAGCTCGACTCGCCGACGCGCGAGGAGTCCGGCATCTCGATCAAGCCGATCTCCGTATTCGGCTCGGAGCGGATCGTCGAGGCCGCCTTCAAGTACGCCGAGGAGAACGGCCGCAAGAAGGTCACGGCGGCCCACAAGGCCAACATCATGAAGTTCTCCGACGGGCTGTTCCTCGAGGTCGCGCGCGAGGTGGCCGAACGCCACCCCGACATCGAGTTCGAGGACCGCATCATCGACAACCTCTGCAACCAGCTCGTGTCGCGCCCCGAGGAGTACGACGTGATCGTGCTGCCGAACCTCTACGGCGACATCGTGTCCGACCTGGGCGCCGGGCTGATCGGCGGCCTGGGCCTGGCGCCCGGCGCGAACATCGGCACCGAGGGCGCGATCTTCGAGGCCACCCACGGCTCGGCCCCGAAGTACAAGGGGCAGAACAAGGTCAACCCGACCGCCCTGCTCCTCTCCGGCGTCCTGATGCTCCGCCACCTCGACGAGACCGAGGCGGCCGACCGCATGGAGAAGGGCATCGCCGAGGTGATCCGCAAGGGCGACAAGGTGACCTACGACCTGAAGCCCTCGCGTGACGATCCGTCCGCAGTGGGTACGAGCGAGTTCGCTGACGCAGTTATCGAGGAGATGAATTCGTAGATGGCCACCACCGTCACAGTCACCGGCGCCGCCGGCCAGATCGGCTACGCGCTTCTATTCCGCATCGCGAGCGGGCAGATGCTCGGCCCGGACGAGAAGATCGACCTGCGGCTACTCGAGATCCCGGACGCCGTCAATGCAGCCGAGGGCACGGCGATGGAGCTACAGGACTGCGCGTTCCCCCTGCTCGCCTCGACGGAGATCTTCGATGACGCCCGGAAAGCGTTCGACGGCGTGAACGTGGCGATGCTCGTGGGCGCGCGCCCGCGCTCGAAGGGCATGGAGCGCGCGGACCTGCTCGAGGCGAACGGCCAGATCTTCAAGCCTCAGGGCGAGGCGCTGAACGAGGGCGCGGCCGACGACGTGAAGATCCTCGTGGTGGGCAATCCGGCCAACACGAACGCGCTGATCGCGATGAGCAATGCGCCCGACATCCCGAACGAGCGCTTCACTGCCATGACCCGGCTCGACGAGAACCGCGCGGTGGCGCAGCTGGCAGACAAGCTCGGCGTGGGGGTCGAGGACGTGGAGGACCTCGCCATCTGGGGCAACCACTCGCCCACGATGTTCCCCGACCTCTTCAACGCGAAGGTGAACGGCGAGCGCGCGGTCGACCAGGTCGACATGGACTGGTACGAGAACGAGTACATCCCGCGCGTGGGCAAGCGCGGTGCGGAGATCATCGAGGCGCGCGGCGCCTCGTCCGCGGCGAGCGCGGCGAACGCGGCGATCGACCACGTGCACGACTGGGTCCTGGGCGCCACCGGCCTGCGCTCGATGTCGGTGCACTCCAACGGCGAGTACGGCGTGGACGAGGGGCTGATCTCGAGCTTCCCGGTGCGCCTGAGCGGCGGGAGCTACGAGATCGCCGAGGGGCTGGAGGTCGACGACTTCGCGCGCGGCAAGATCGACGCCACGGCCAACGAGCTGAAGGAAGAGCGCGACAGCGTGCGCGAGCTGGGCCTGGTCTAGGCCGGGTGCCAGCCCTTGTCGCGCTTCACGACCTGACCCTCTGACTCGAGGGTCGGCATCACCCGGTACAGGTAGTTGGCGTGGATCCCCATCGCCTCCGCCATCTCCGAGATCTTGATGCCCGGCCGCGCACGCACCAGCTCGAGCGCCTGCTTGGCACGGGTGCCGCTGCCACGCGGCCGCCCGCGTCCGCGGCGTCTCGGAGCCCGCGCAGCTCGCGTACCGCCGTTGCCGACGCCGGCCAGCGCAGCCGCCGCCTTCTCCAAGCGGTTGTACTCCTCGACCAGCGGTCGCAGTTCCTTCAGCCGCGTGTCGATCTCACGGCGCTTTTCGTCCAAAAAATCAGCCATTACGGTAACTGTATTGGTTATTCGGTAATGCGCTTGAGTTTTTGCAACGTGGCGTCCAATTCTTTTTGGGTCACCCGAGCAACCCCGCGGCCCGCGATACGACCAAGCGGCCCTCCCGGGAGGTCGTACTCGTTCATGTAATGGAAATCGGTGCAGTCGCCGCCCGATGACTCGCCGAACTCATACGAGACGCGAGCATGCGAGCCGACGGGTCCCTGGCCCTCCCAGACGACGCGGTCGCACGGCTCGTTCTCCACGACGGTCCAGTCCACGCTGAACTTCTTGCCTGCCAGCTTCAGGCACTGGGTCAGCTTCGAGCCCTTCTTCAGAGGGCCCGACGGCGCGTCCTCGAGGTGGTGGTGAATCGTCACCCAGTCCTCGAGGCGGCGCGGGTCCATCACCACGTCGTAGACCCGCTGCGGCGGCGCGTCGATCCGGATGTTTCGCTCGACCTTCAGCGTGCCCCCAGCGGCTCGAGCTTCTCCCACTCGGCGAGCGCGTGGTCGAGGGCGCGGTCGAACCCGTGGGGGCGGAGCCCGTAGAGGCGCGGCGCCTCGTCGGGGTCGCGCGGAAGGAGGTCGGTCTCGAGGCTCTCCATGAGCGGACGCACCAGCTCGATCGGCTGGCCCGTCACGGCTGCAACCACCGCGCTAGCGGGCGGCGTGAGCGAGCCCCGCAGCGCCAGCGGGAGCCGTCCGACGCCCATCCCGTCGGCGATTCGCTCGATCATGCGGCCGTAGGTCATCACGTCAGGGCCGGCCACGTCGAGCGACCGGCCGGCGGCCGCCGGCACCTGCGGCGTGCGAGCGAGGAACTCGACCACGTCGCGCTCGTCGATCGGCTGCGTCCGGTTATCGCGCCAGCGCGGCATCGGGAGGACGCGCAAGCGTTCCACGAGGCGAACGAGAATGCGAAAGGACGACGACCCCGCGCCGATCACGATCGACGCGCGCAGCGCGGTGGAGCCGGGCACCGCGCCGAGCAGGATCTCCTCGACCTCGAGCCGGGAGCGCAGATGGGGGGAGAGCACGCCCGCTCCGGTGGCGGCGTCGCCGCCCGCGCCGGCCGGGACGATGCCGCCGAGATAGACGATGCGCTCGACGCCCGCCTGGGCTGCGGCCTCGGCGAAGGACTCCGCCATGCGCCGGTCGCGGCCGGCGAAGTCGCCGTTGCCGGCGGCCGCCTCCATCGAGTGCACGAGGTAGTAGGCGGTCGTGCAGCCCTCGAGCGCGGTTTCGATGCCGGCGGCGGCGAGCAGGTCGCCGCGCACGGCCTCCACGCCGGGAAGATCCGGCACGCGCTCCGGCCGCCGCGCCAGCACGCGCACGTCCCTCCCCTCCGCGGAGAGGCGGCCCAGCAGGCGGCTGCCGACATACCCGGTTCCCCCGGTCACGAGCTCCATGACGACGAGGGACAGTACCTCCCCAAAATTCGCCCCCCTGAAAAATGCGGAGGTTGCGGGCACTCGCGGAAGCGACCCTGCAAACTCCGTCAAACGGGGGGTGGCGCGAGCGGCCCGGTTGTTGTCTGATGGCACCAATGCCGAAGTCGAAGCCAGCCCGCTGCGAAGACTGCTACTTCCAGCAGAACATGCTCTGCGCGCTCAATCTCGGCAAGCCGTGCACGACGTTCCGGCCGGCCGAGCGAGGGCTCGCCCCGGAGCGCCAGCTCGCCTTCGTGTTCAGGGCCCAGCGCACCACGGCGGCCTATGCGTTTCCGCAGCCGAACGCCTAGAGTCCGCTCATGCGGCTCACGGTGCTTGGTAAGTCGCCGTCATGGCAGGACGCCGGCGGCGCTTGCTCCGGCTACCTGATCGAGGATGGCGACACCGCCGTCCTCGTCGACTGCGGGAACGGCGTCTTCGGAAAGCTGCGCGAGCGGATCGACTACGTGGACGTGGACGGGGTCGTGATCTCCCACCTCCACGCCGACCACTTCCTCGACCTGGTGCCGTACTCGTACGCGCTGACCTACGCGCCGCGCCAGCAGCCCGTGCCGGTGGACCGCTGGCCCGGCACCGACTGCCCGGCCTGCCCGGTACTCCACGCGCCGCCCGGCGCGCGCGAGCTGTTCCGGCGCGTCGTCGGCGCCTGGGGAAACGAGGACCTGATCGAGAAGGCCTTCGAGCTGCGCGAGTACGACCCCGCGAGCGAGATCGAGATCGGGCCGATCCGCGTGAGCCTCCAGCCCGTGCCGCACTTCACGGAGACGTTCGCGATGAGCATCAGCTCGACGAACGGGCCCGGCCGGATCGTCTACGGCGCCGACTCGAGCCCCACCGACGCCCTCACCGAGTTCGCGCGCGGCGCGGACCTGATGCTCGTCGAGGCGACGCTGCCGCGCCCGGAGCGAACCGGGATGCGCGGTCATCTCACCGCGGAGGAGGCCGGCGGCCATGCCCGCCAGGCGGCGGCGAAGCGCCTCGTGCTCGTGCACATCTCCGACGAGCTCGACGCCGACGCCGCGCGCGAGCAGGCGGCAGAGGCGTTCGGCGGCCAGGTGGACGTCGCCCACGAGGGCGCCGTCTTTGACATCTAGCCCTGCGGACTATTCTCGTTTGAAGTGACCTCTCAGCGCGACCTGTTCGCAAACTTCGACCGCATGCGGCGCGAGATGGACGAGCTCTTCGGTGACGTCTTCGAGGGCAGGCGCGTCATGCGCGGCCGCGGTTTCACGCCGCGCGTCGACGTCTACTACACGGACAATCCGCCCCGCGCGGTGGTGAAGGTCGATCTGGCCGCGGTCGACCCGGCCGACGTGGCGCTCGAGATCCGCGGGCGCCAGCTCGTGATCGTGGGCGAGCGCCGCCCGAGGGAAGCGGGCGGGCGGCTCTATCAGCAGGTCGAGATCGAGCACGGGCCGTTCCGGCGCGTGGTCGAGCTCGGCGCCGACGTGGTGGCCGAGGAGGCGAGCGCCTCGTACGTGGACGGTGTCCTCCAGGTCGAGATCCCGCTGGCGGCGCCCGAGCAGACCGTTCGCCGCGTTCCCATCTCCGACCAATGACCATCCACCTGCCAACCGTTAATGGGGACACGGCCGAGGCCACGCAGGCCGAGCTGCCGCAGGCGCTTCCGGTCCTGCCGCTGCGCGACACGGTCGCATTCCCCGAGATGGTGATGCCGCTCGCGGTGGGGCAGGAGCGGTCGGTCAAGCTCGTGGACGACGTGCTCGCGGGCAACCGGATGCTGGTGATGGTCGCCTCGAAGGACCCCCAGGCCGAGGAGCCGGGTCCGGACCAGCTCTACGGCGTCGGCGTCGTCGGCGTGGTGGTGCGGATGATGAAGGTGCCGGACGGGACCGCGCGCATCCTCGTGCAGTGCGGCCAGCGCGTGGAGCTGGGCGACTACGTGGCCACGACGCCCTACCTGATCGCGCGGATCACGGAGGCGCCCGACATCCTCGAGCCCTCGCCCGAGCTCGAGGGCCTGCGCCGCAACGTCCAGGCCATCGCCACGCGCATCATCGAGGAGCTGCCCTACCTCCCGGAGGAGCTCCAGCTCGCCGTCGCGAACATCGACGACCCGGCCGAGCTCGCCCACGTGATCGCCGGGGCGCTGCGCATCTCCACCGAGGAGAAGCAGAGCCTGCTCGAGGAACGCAACGTCACGAAGCGGCTGAGGCGCCTGCTGGAGATCCTCACGCGCGAGCTCGAGCTGGTGGAGATCGGGAGCCGCATCCAGACGCAGGTCCAGTCCGAGATGGACAAGGGCCAGCGCGAGTACATCCTGCGCCAGCAGCTGCGCGCCATCCAGGAGGAGCTCGGCGAGGTCGACGAGCAGCAGGCCGAGGCCGAGGAGCTGCGCAAGCAGCTCGAGGAGGCGGGCCTGCCCGAGGACGTTTGGAAGGTCGCCGAGCGCGAGCTGGGACGCTTCGAGCGGCTCCCGCCGCAGTCGGCCGAGCACGGCGTGATCCGCAACTACCTCGAGTGGCTCGCCAGCCTGCCGTGGTCGAAGTCGACCGAGGACAACCTCGACCTGAAGCACGCGCGCACGGTGCTCGACCGCGACCACTACGACATCGAGCGCGTGAAGGACCGCATCCTCGAGTTCCTCGCCGTGAGGAAGCTGAACCCTGACGCGCGCAGCTCGATCGTGCTGTTCGTGGGTCCACCCGGCGTGGGGAAGACCTCGCTCGGCCGCTCGATCGCCTCCGCGATGGAGCGTGCCTTCGAGCGGATCTCGGTGGGCGGCGTGCGCGACGAGTCGGAGATCCGCGGCCACCGCCGCACCTACATCGGCGCCATGCCCGGCACGATCGTCCGCGCCCTACGCGACGCCGGCTCGAACAACCCCGTGCTGATGATCGACGAGATCGACAAGATGGGCTCGGACTTCCGCGGCGACCCGGCGAGCGCGATGCTCGAGGTGCTCGACCCCGAGCAGAACACGAGCTTCCGGGACCACTACCTCGACGTCCCGGTCGACCTCTCGCACGTGTTCTTCATCTGCACGGCGAACCTGGTCGACACGATCCCGCCCGCCCTGCTCGACCGCATGGAGGTGATCGAGCTCTCGGGCTACACGCACGAGGAGAAGCGCGAGATCGCCATCCGCTACCTCGTGCCGCGCCAGATGGAGCGCAATGGCCTCGGCAAGTCGAAGATAGCGTTCACCAAGCAGGCGCTCGACCGCATCATCGACGGCTACACGCGCGAGGCGGGCGTGCGCCAGCTCGAGCGCCAGATCGGCTCGATCTGCCGCAAGGTCGCGCGCGAGTTCGCCGAGGGCACGCGCCGCTCGAAGCGCACGATCAGCCCCGAGACCGTGGCGGAGATGCTCGGCAAGCCGCGCTACCAGTCCGAGGTCCGGCGGCGCACGAGCGAGCCCGGGGTGGCGACCGGGCTCGCCTGGACGCCGGTGGGAGGCGACGTGCTGTTCGTGGAGGCGATCGCGTATCCCGGCGACGGCAAGCTCCAGATCACCGGCCAGCTCGGCGACGTGATGAAGGAGTCGGCGGCGGCGGCGCTCTCGTACGTGAAGAGCAAGACCGAGACCGGCGAGCTCGGGAGCGACCTCTCCGCGGAGTGGTTCAAGAACCACGACCTGCACGTGCACGTCCCCGCCGGGGCGATCCCGAAGGACGGCCCCAGCGCGGGCATCACGATGGCAACCGCGATCGCGTCGCGCGTGACCTGCCGCCCGGTGCGATCGGACGTCGCGATGACGGGCGAGATCACCTTGACCGGCAACGTGCTGCCGATCGGGGGCCTCAAGGAGAAGGCGCTGGCGGCGCAGCGCGCGGGCATCACCAGGCTGATCATCCCGCGTCGCAACGAGGTGGACATCGACGACATCCCCGAGCCGCTGCGCAAGAAGATGAAGTTCACGCCCGTCGATCACGTCGACGAGGTGCTGGAAGCGGCCCTGCAGAAGCGAGCGCGGCGTTCGCGGGCCCCCAAACCCGGGTAGAGTGCCCGCTAGCAAGCGGATCGAGGAGACAAATGGCAGCGAAGAAACAGGCCGCGAAGGCCGGAGCCGGAGCGTACGCCGCCGGCAAGGCGGTCCGCTCGAACGCCTATGTGCAGCGACTCGTCGAGGACGACGAGCTGCGCGACAACCTCCGCAGCGCGTTCGAGTCCGCTCGCAAGGCTTATTCGCGGATGTCGAATGGCAAGGGCCCCGTCAAGGCGGTCACGGAGGACAAGAAGGTGCAGCGCGAGCTGCGCGAGGCTGCGACGTCGCTTAAGGACGCCGCTGACTCGTTGCGCGGAGCCAAGCGGCGCAAGCGCGGCAAGGGCCGCCTGCTCCTGATGGCGCTCATCGGCGGGGGCATCGCGCTCGCCGCGAGCGAGGGTCTTCGCAAGAAGGTCCTGGACGCGCTCTTCGGAGCCGAGGAGGAGTTCGAGTACACGTCGAGCACCACCCCGGAGCCGAGCAGCACGAGCGAGCCGGTGGGCACCGCCTAGCGCGGTCTCACATCGAGCTTCTGAGAAGGGCGCCCAGCGGGCGCCCTTCTCGTTTGTGGTTTCGCGCGCCGGGGTGCCCGGGTAGCGCGTTCCTGGGGAGGCAGAGATGCGACTCTGGTACGTGCTGCTGCTGTTGCCGTTGGTGGGCCTCTTGTACCCGCCGATCTACGCGCGCGAGACGCCTGAGCTGTTCGGCTTCCCGTTCTTCTACTGGTACCAGTTCGCGTGGGTGCCGGTCACGGCGGCACTGACCTACTTCGTCTACCGGATGACGCGGCCCTCATGATCGAGAGCTTCGAGCCCGACTGGACAGCGATCGTCGTCTGCATCCTGCTGTTCGGGCTCGTGACCGTGCTCGGGTTCGGGGCCGCCCGCTGGAAGCGCGGCGACCTCGACCTGATCGACGAATGGGGCCTGGGCGGCCGCCGCTTCGGCACGGTGATCACCTGGTTCCTACTCGGCGGGGACCTCTTCACCGCGTACACCTTCATCGCGGTGCCGGCGCTCGTGTTCGCCATCGGGGCCGGTGGCTTCTTCGCGCTGCCCTACACGATCATCGTCTTCCCGCTCGTGTTCCTAGTGATGCCGCGACTGTGGTCGGTGGCGTCCAAGCACCGCTACGTGACGGGCGCCGACTTCGTGAAGGGCCGCTACGGCAGCCGCCCGCTCGCAACCGCGGTTGCGTTCACGGGGCTGCTGGCGACGATGCCGTACATCGCGCTTCAGCTGGTGGGCATCGAGTTCGTGCTGAAGGGCCTCGGCATTTCGGGCGAGTGGCCGCTGATCGTGGCGTTCGTGGTCCTGGCCGCGTTCACGTACACGAGCGGCCTGCGCGCGCCGGCCATGATCGCGCTCGTCAAGGACTCGCTCATCTACCTCACGGTGATCGTGGCGGTGATCTACATCCCGTCGAAGGTGGGTGGCTTCGACAACATCTTCAGCGCGGCGGCCGACGCGCTGCCGAAGCGCGACAAGCCCGGCGCGCTGATCCCTTCGGGTGCCGACGCGCAGGTGGCGTATGCGTCGCTGGCGCTCGGCTCGGCAATGGCGCTGTTTCTCTACCCGCACGCGATCACCGCGGTGCTGAGCTCGCGCTCCCAGGACGTGGTGCGGCGGAACATGTCGCTGCTTCCAGCGTGGACGTTCCTGCTGGGCCTGATGGCGCTGTTCGGCTACATGGCGATCGCGGCCGGCATCAGCGTGGCCGAGCCCAACCTGACGGTCCCGGCGCTGTTCCGCGACATGTTCCCGTCGTGGTTCTTCGGAGTGGCCTGCGCGGCGATCGCGATCGGCGCGCTCGTGCCTGCGGCTGTCATGTCGATCGCGGCGGCGAACCTCTTCACACGCAACGTGTGGAGGGAGTTCGTGCGCCCGAACCTGAGCGACCGCGAGGAGTCCCAGGTCGCGAAGATCGTGTCGCTCGTCGTGAAGGCCGGAGCCCTCGCGTTCGTGCTGTTCCTGCCGACGAAGTTCTCGATCGACCTCCAGCTGCTCGGCGGGGTCTGGATGCTCCAAACGCTGCCGGCCGTGGTGGTCGGGCTCTATACGCGCTGGCTCCACGGTTGGGCCCTTCTGGCCGGATGGCTCGTCGGCATGGTCGTCGGGACCTGGATCGCCGTCTCGCAGGAGTACACGCCCGTCTGGGACACGCCGATTGTGGGCGCCACCGTCTACACCGGTCTCGTCGCGCTGGCGCTCAACCTGGCCGTCGCCACGGTGCTCTCCCTGCTCCTCGGCGGGCGGCGTGCTCACGCCGCGGACGAGACCTCGCCCGAGGACTACGACGAGCTGCACGAGACGCGCGAGCCCGCGCCGGCGATCAGCCCGGTTGCCTGACTGGCCAGCCAACTAAGATCCGCGCAGGGATGGAGGCCGCGACCCGCACGGACGCCCCTCGCCGGCTCGAGGGCGACAAGGCGCAGCGCATCATCGCTGCCATGCGCGCCAGCGTCGGCACGCGCGGCGCGGCCGCCTCGACCTTCGACCACGTGGCGCGCGAGGCCGGCGTCTCGCGCGGCCTCTTGCACTACTACTTCGGCACGAAGGAGCGGCTGCTCGTCGAGGTCGTGCGCCACGACTGCGAGGTCCGCAACCAGAACATGGACGAGCGGCTCGCGAAGGCGAACGGCCCCGACGAGATCGTGGACGCGCTCGTCGTCGGCCTCGAGGAGTTCCTGGAGGACGACGCGGGCGGCCAGGCCGTCATCTACGAGATGCTGAGCGCCTCGCGCCACTCCGAGGAGATCCGCGCCGAGCTGGCCGAGCTCTACCGCCAGTGGCGCGAGCGCCTCGCCGGCTGGCTCCGCACGAAGGAGAGCGAGGGGGTGGTCAGCCTGCAGGCCGAGCCCGAGGCGGTCGCCTCGATCCTGTTCTCGCTCGGCGACGGCTTCGGGATCCAGGTCCTGTCCGACCCGGACTGGGACCGGGCGGCGGCCTTCGAGCTCGGCGTGTCCACCGCGCGCCGCATGCTCGGCGCCTCTTCGTGACTTAGGTCACAGATGAAAGCGGCTTCCTGGGTAACTCTCAGGAGGTCATGCAAAGCGCGATGGACAGGCTGGCCGGATTTTTGGAGCGCCGGCGCTGGTTGGTGCTCGCTGCCTGGCTCCTCCTGCTCCTGGCCGCGCTGCCGTTTGCCGCGAAGCAGACCGAGCACCTGACGAGCGGCGGGTTCCAGGCGCCCGGCTCGCAGTCGCAGGTGGTCGACGAGAACATCGCTCGCTTCGACGGCGCGCAGCGAGAGCACCTGGCCGTGGTGCTCGCGCGGCGCCCGGGCGCCACGACGCAGGCCGTGCGCGAGGAGATCGACCGCGCCGCTGCGATCGCGAAGCGGCTCCCCAACGTGGCCGTCACGCCGCGCGCCGTGGCGGCGGCGAAGCGCGAGGCCGGGTCGGCGTCGATCACGGTGCTGCCGCTCGAGGTCTCCGGCGACGAGGACGCCGTCGCCGACGCGGCGGTCGACTTCCATGACGAGCTCGGTACCGCCGCTCACGGAGGCGCCGAGCCCCACCTTGTCGGTCAGCAGGCGCTCTGGGCCGGCATGCAGGACCTCACGAAGAAGGACCTCGAAAGCGCCGAGAAGATCGGCTTCCCGGTCGTGCTCCTCATCCTGCTCGCCGTCTTCGGCTCGCTCGCCGCGGCGGCGCTCCCACTCGCGCTCGGGTTCGCCAGCGTGTCGCTCACCGGCGGTGTCATCTACTTCCTCTCGCAGGCCACGCCGATGTCGGTGTTCGTCACGAACATCGCGTCGATGATCGGGATCGGTGTTGCGGTCGACTACTCGCTGTTCGTGCTCGCCCGCTATCGCGAGGAGATCCGGCGCGGCGCCGACCGGGTGGAGGCTCGCCGCATCGCGCTCCGCACGTCCGGGCTGGCGGTGACCTTCTCGGGCATCACGGTGATGCTCTCGCTGGCGGGTCTGTTCCTGGTCGACTCGACCACGATCCGCTCGATGGCCATGGGGGCGATCATCGTGGTGGCCGTCTCGATCCTCGCGGCGGTGACGCTGCTGCCGGTGCTGATGAACCTGCTCGGCAAGCGCGCCTACGCGCGCGGCCGGCTCGGTGTGCTGTTCGGGCTGCTCGTGCGGATGGCTCGCACGCGCCGTCGCCGCCCCGGCTCGACGCGCGCGCCGCGCCAGCGCGTCGGCTTCTGGGAGCGCTGGACCGACGCGGTCACGCGCCGGCCCTGGGTGTCCGCCGTCGGCGCGGCCGCGGTGCTGCTGGCGCTCGCCGTCCCCGCGCTCTCGCTCGACTTCGGCAACGGCGCGCTGCGCCAGTTCCCGAAGGAGCACGAGACGCGCGTGGGCGCGGAGCTGGCCGCCCAGAAGGCGGGGTCCGGCTCGTCCGGTCCGCTGCAGGTGATCGCCGAGCTCCGCGACGGCGGGGTGAGCGACACCTCCAACAGCGCGGCGCTGTCCGCCTACGTGCGCGAGCTCAGCTCCGACCGGGAGGTCGCACAGGTCGCGCCGCCGCAGCCGTCCCGTGACGGCCGCGCGGCCCTGGTCACGGTGCTGCCGAGGCACGACCCCGAGAGCCCGGCGGCGGAGGCGCTCGTCGACAGGATGCGCGCGGACGCGGGACCGCTCCGCGGGGTGGCCGACGTCCAGGTCGGCGGCGCCACCGCGTTCAACAAGGACTTCATCGAGCTGGTCTCGGGCTCGATGTGGAAGATCCTCCTGTTCGTGCTCGTCTTCAGCTACATCGTGCTGTTCCTGCTGCTGCGGTCGGTGCTGCTGCCGCTGAAGGCGGTGCTGATGAACCTGTTGTCGGTGGCGGCCGCGTACGGCGTGCTCGTCATGGTCTTCCAGTACGGCTGGTTCGACGGGCTGCTCGGCTACGACTCGCTCGGCTACGTGAACGCGATGACGCCGCCGTTCCTGCTGGCGATCGTGTTCGGCCTGTCGATGGACTACGAGGTCTTCCTGCTCTCGCGGATCCGCGAGAGCTACGACGTCACCGGCGACTCGAAGCGATCGGTCGCCGAGGGCCTGCGGGCCAGCGCCGGCACGATCTCGAGCGCCGCCCTGATCATGGTCGCCGTCTTCGCCGTGTTCGCGGGCACCGGTACACCGTCGATCAAGGAGATCGGCGTGGGCATGTCGGTCGCGATCGCGCTCGACGCGACGCTGGTGCGGCTGATCCTCGTGCCCGCGACGATGGAGCTGATGGGGCGCTGGAACTGGTGGCTGCCGAAGCGCGTGGACCGCGTGCTGCCGCACGCCGGCTTCGAGGGCCGCTCAGCCTCACCCCAGCCGGCGCTCGATCTCCGCAGCTAGCTCGCCGACGGCGATGCGCTCCTGCTCGAGCGTGTCGCGGTCGCGCAGGGTCACGGTGTCGTCCTCCATCGTCTGGTGGTCGACTGTGACGCCCCAGGGCGTGCCGATCTCGTCCTGACGGCGGTAGCGCTTGCCGATCGACCCGCCGCTGTCGTACTCGGTGGGGAAGCGGCTGCGGAGCTCCTCGTAGATGGCGCGCGCCTTCTCCGGCTGGCCGTCCTTGTTCACGAGCGGCAGCACCGCCACCTTGACGGGCGCCATGTGCGGGGCGAGCCGCAGCACCGTGCGCTGCTCGCCGCCGATGTCGTCCTCGTCGTAGGCGTCGCAGAGCAGCGCCAGCACGGTGCGACCGACGCCGGCGGCCGGCTCGATCACGTGCGGCACGTACGCCTCGCCCGCATCCTTGAACTCCAATTTCTGACCGGAGTGCTCGGCGTGCTGCCTGAGGTCGTAATCGCCACGATTGGCGACTCCCTCCAGCTCTGACCACCCGATTGGGTAGCGATACTCGATGTCGCTCGTAGCGCTTGAGTAGTGCGACAGCTCATCTGCCTCGTGGGCTCGTAGCTGAAGCGCCTCGCGCTCGATCCCCAGCGAGACGTACCACTCAAGCCGCTGCTCCATCCAGTACTCATGCCACTTCTCGGCCTCGGCGGGCGGCACGAAGAACTCCATCTCCATCTGCTCGAACTCGAGCGTCCGGAAGATGAAGTTGCCGGGCGTGATCTCGTTGCGGAACGACTTGCCGATCTGCGCGATCCCGAAGGGCGGCTTCCTGCGCGCGTACTGGAGCGTGGTCTTGAAGGCGAGGAAGATGCCCTGGGCGGTCTCCGGGCGGAGGTAGACGGTCGAGCCGGCGTCCTTCACGGGGCCGATCTGCGTCTCGAACATGAGGTTGAACTCGCGCGCGTCGGTGAGGTCGCAGTCCGCGTGGTCGCCGGGGAGCTTGGACGGGGCGCGGCCGCAGCGGATGCCCTCGTGCTGGGCCGTGCCGTCGCGGACCTCCTGGAGATGGTCGGCGCGGAAGCGGAGGTTGCAGGTGCGGCACTCCACGAGCGGGTCGCTGAAGCCGGCCAGGTGCCCCGAGGCCTCCCAGGTGCGCGGGTGCTGGATGATCGCCGAGTCGAGCGCCACGATGTCGTCGCGCTCCTGGATCATCGCCTTCCACCAGGCGCCGATGACGTTGTTCTTCAGCAGGACGCCGTAATGGCCGTAGTCGTACGTGTTGGCGATCCCGCCGTAGATCTCCGATGCGGGGAAGATGAGGCCGCGCCGCTTGCAGAGCGCGACGATCTTGTCCATGGTCACCGGGCCGGCCATCAGGGCGAGCAGGCTATCGACGCCGCACTTTCCGCACCTTCGTGTGAAGACAATGTGACTATTTGTTCGCTGCTCGGGTACGTTCGCCGCGATGGTCGGAATGGCGCTGCGCCCCATCTCGCATCTCACCGCCTGGATCGTCTGGCACGCGGCGCGGGTCTCGCTTCTCGAGGATCTGGACAGCCCGAGCCCGCCCCGGAACGCCTGAGGCGTTCCCGTCTGGCACTCCTATACTGAGAGTGCCATGCCGATCTACGAGTACCGCTGCGAAAAGGGCCACAACTTCGAGGTGACGCAACGCATCTCGGAGGATGCGCTGACCGTCTGCGAGGAACATGGGACGCCCGTGCAGCGCGTCTTCCACCCCGTGGCCGTGCATTTCAAGGGCTCGGGCTTCTACAACACGGACTACGGCAAGAAGAAGAAGGGCGCCGGCTCGGACGGCAAGTCGGAGTCCTCGTCCGCCTCCTCGGAATCGGGCAAGAGCTCTGACTCCGGCAAGAGCTCTGACTCCGGCGGGTCGTCGTCCGGGTCGAAGGACTCGGGCGGCAGCAAGGCCGCCTCGAAGTCGTCGAGCTCGGACTAGTCGCCGTTCAGCAGCTTCCGGACGGCGTCCCGCTTGGCGCCGTCTGAGACGAACAGGTTGCTGCCGTTGCAGCAGGTGGCCTCGAGCACCTCGGTCTGGTCGGAGCTGCCGGTGGCCATGTCGGCGAACAGCATCATGAGCTGGAAGCCGTTCATGTCCGTCTTCAGAGTGCGCGGGGCGTTCCAGCTCACCCACGGGAGGCGCACGAACGTGCTCGGCGACTTCACCTGCGACCCGATCCCGGCCAGCACCTGCTGCTGGCGCCGGGCGCGGTCGCGATCGTCCTCGTTCGGCGCGCAGCTGTTCTTCCGCACACGCGCGTAACCGAGCGCGCGCCTGCCGTCGAGATCGATCGCGCCCCTCCGGAAGTGGATGCCCTTCCAGAAGTTGTCGAACGGCGGCGAGCAGACCCGCGTCTTGTTCTGAACGGTGATGCCGCCCAGCGAGTCGATGAAGGCGGGGAACTCCTGAAAGTCCACCTCCACGACGTGGTTGATCTGAAGGCCGTTGCCGAGGAACGACTCGACGGTCTCGATCGTCAGCGGCGCGCCGCCGAACGCGTACGCCGCGTTGATCTTGTTGACCCCGTGACCTGGGATGTCCACCTCCACGTCGCGCGGGATCGACAGCTTGCGGACGCTGCCGAACGCGGCGTGGACCAGCATGATCGTGTCGGCGCGGCTGGGGCCGGACTGCGACTGGTCGATCGAGTCGCCCGTCCGCGCGTCGGAGCCGAGTACGAGGATGTTGCTCCCGCTGAAGAGGCTGCCCTGGTCCGACAGGGCGCGCTCGGTCTCGGGCGATACGCCCTCCTGGGTCTGCGCGCTGATCAGGAAGATGACCAGCGAGAGGAGCAGCCATCCGGCGATGGCCAGGACGATCCACTTCAGCACCCGGCCGGGGGTGATCGCGCGCCGCTCGCGGGGCGGGCGGGCGCCGTCGTCGTCGCGGTGGCGCGAGAGCTTCTTGCGCAGCGAATCGAGATCGCCGCCGCCCACCTTCGGCTTGCGCCGAGAGCGGTAGACCTTGTACTCCGGGGGGCCGGGCGTCGGGTCGTTCACCCCCCTCTGTATATCTACCGGCCATGCCACCACGGCGCGTGATCGGCATCGACGCCGGAGGCACCAAGCTCCTCGGGGGTGTCGTCGACGAGCAGAACGTGGTCCACCACCGGGTCCACCGGACTTGGCGCGGGGCCGGCCTGCAGGAGACGCTCGACATCTTCACCGACGCCGTCGAGGAGGTCCGCGCGGCCGCGCCGGACGTGGAGGCAGTCGGCTTCGGGATCCCCGCGCTGGTGGACTGGGAGGCGGGCGTGTCGCGCTGGTCGAACCACCTGCCGCTCGAGGACGTGCCGTTCCGCGACCTGATGAGCGAGCGGCTCGGGCTGCCGGTGGTGGTCGACAACGACGGCAACGCTTCGATGCTGGCCGAGGCGCGCAGCGGGGCGGCGGCCGGAACGCGCCACGCGGTGCTCGTCTCGCTCGGGACCGGGATCGCCGGCGGGCTGTGGCTGAACGGCGCGCTGTACCGCGGCGCGACGGGGGTCGGTGCGGAGCTGGGCCACGCCGTGCTCGCGCTTCACGGCCCGGACTGCCCCGGCAACTGCCCCGGGGTCGGCTGCTTCGAGGCGCTCGTGTCGGGGAACGCGATCGGGCGCGAGGGCATGGCCGCTGGCGAAGCCGAGCCGGACTCGGCGCTCGGCCGGCGGCTCGCGGCCGGGAAGGAGATCGACGGTGGGATCGTCACCGAGTTGGCTCACGGCGGGGATCCGGGCGCCTGCGGGGTGCTCGCCGAGATCGGCGAGCGGCTCGGCTTTGCGCTGGTCGGGCTCGTCAACACCTTCAACCCCGAGGCGATCGTGATCGGCGGGGGCGCCGCGCGCGCAGGCGACCTGCTGCTCGAGCCGGCCCGGGCCGTTGTGGCGGAGCGCGCGCTCGGGCCCGCCCGCGAGGCGGTGCGGATCGTCGCCGCGCACTACGGCGACGAGGCCGGGATGATGGGCGCCGCGCTGCTCGGATTCGAGGCGGTCGGATGAGCGGGCGGCTGGTCGTCTGTCCCACGCCGATCGGGAACCTCGAGGATGTGACCCTGCGGGTGCTCGCGGCCCTGCGCGAGGCCGACGTCGTCGCCTGCGAGGACACCCGCCGCACGCGCGTGCTCTTGGACCGCTACGGCGTGCAGGCGAAGCTGGTCTCCTACCACGAGCACAACGAGCGGGCGCGCGCGGCGGAGCTGGTGGAGCGGATGCGCGAGGGAGCCGTGGTGGCGCTCGTGTCGGACGCCGGGATGCCGCTCGTCTCCGACCCCGGCTATGTGCTCGTGCGCGCCTGCGTGGCGGCCGGGCTCCCGGTGGAGGTGCTCCCGGGGCCGTCGGCGGCGATCACCGCGCTGGTCGCGTCGGGCCTGCCTGCCGACGAGTGGCACTTCCACGGCTTCCTGCCGCGAAAGAAGGGCGAGCTCCGGGACCTGTTCGGGCGCGCCGGGGGAACGCTGGTGGCGTTCGAGTCGCCGCGCCGCCTGCCGGCGACGCTGGCGCTGCTGGCCGAGCTCGACCCCGAGCGCGACGTGGCCGTCTGCCGCGAGCTCACCAAGCTCCACGAGGAGATCGTCCGCGGCAGCGCGTCCGAGCTGGCCGCACGCTGGGCCGAGCGTCCGCCCAAGGGGGAGATCGTGCTGGTGCTCGCGCCGCCGGCCGACTCCCCAGACACACCCAACCTCGAGGCCCTCGACGCCCTGCGCAAGCTGGTAGAAGCCGGCGCCCATCCACGCAAGGCCGCCACCGTGGTCGCCTCCCTGACGGGCACGAGCGCGAACGCTCTGTACCGCGCACTCACCTCCGAGTAACGAACGCGCACAGCTCCGCGTCGAGCTCGGCGAACGGGTGTCGCCGTCGCCGTACGGTCGGCCGATGCGCCGACTCGTGCTCACCTTCCTCGCCTCTGTCGTCCTCGCCTCTGTCGTCCTCGCCGCGTCGTGCCTCGCGGAGGCCGCGCCGGCCCGCGCCGCCTGGGTCTGGCCCGTCTCGGGCGACGTCATCACCGCATATCGCAACGGAACGGACCCGTATGCGACCGGACAGCACCGGGGGATCGACATCGCTGCGCCAGTGGGCACGCCGGTCGTCGCCGCGGCGGGGGGCACGGTCCGCTTCGCGGGCACGGCCGGCTCGTCGGGGCTGACCATCAGCGTTCGGACGGACGACGGCTACGACACCTCGTACCTGCACCTCTCGTCGGCCGCCGTCCACGCCGGGGCGCGCGTGTCGAGTGGTGACCGGATCGGCGCGGTCGGAACGACCGGCACTCGCTCCGCGCCCGCGCCGCACCTGCACTTCGGAGTCCGCGACGCCGGCACCCGCCACGACTACCACGACCCGCTCGCCTTCCTGCC
>JAXDIL010000112.1:0-11171 GCA_034664005.1 Thermoleophilaceae bacterium
CCGCCGGGGCTCACGCGCGTCTTCTACTCCGACTCGGGCTCCACGGCCACGGAGATCGCGCTGAAGATGGCCTTCCAGTACTGGCGCCAGCGCGGGCAGGAGCGGCGCCACTTCGTCTCGCTTCGCATGGCCTACCACGGAGACACGATCGGCTCCGTGTCCGTCGGTGGCATCGACCTGTTCCACTCGCTCTACGAGCCGCTCCTGTTCGACACGCTGAAGGCCGAGCCGGGCGACGCCGCGGACATGGAGCGCGTGCTCTCAGAGCACCCCGGCGAGGTGGCCGCGGTGATCATGGAGCCGCTCGTGCAGGGCGCGGCCGGCATGCTCGTGCACCCGCCGGGCTACCTGCGCGCGGTGCGCGAGCTCTGCGATCGCCACGGCGTGCTCCTCATCCTCGACGAGGTGGCCACCGGCTTCGGCCGCACCGGGCGGATGTTCGCGTGCGAGCACGAGGGCGTGGCGCCGGACCTCCTCTGCCTGGCGAAGGGCATCACGGGCGGCTACCTGCCGCTCGCCGCGACGCTCGCAAGCGAGCGCATCTACGAGGGCTTCCTCGGCGAGCACGAGGAGTTCCGCACCTTCTTCCACGGGCACACCTACACCGGCAACCCGCTCGCCTGCGCGGCCGGCATCGCGTCGCTCGACGTGTTCCGCGACGAGCGCACGCTGGAGCGGCTCGCGCCCAAGCTCGACCTGCTGGCCGAGCTGCTGGCGCCGCTCTCCGAGCACCCGGCCGTGGCCGCGGTGCGGCGCTGCGGCTTCATGGTCGGCATCGAGCTCGTGGAGCACCCGCTGCCCGTGCGCATCGGCCATCGCGTCACGCTCGAGGCCCGCCGCAGGGGAGCGATCATCAGGCCGCTCGGCGACGTGGTGGTGCTGATGCCGCCGCTGTCGATTACGTCTGACGAGCTCACTCGTCTCGTCGGCATCACCGCCGAGGCGATCGACGCGGCAACGACCGCGGCGGCAGTGCCCCAAGCCGCCTAAAGGTCGGATTCCCATAATTACCACCGATCGGGGAGCCCACAGCCCCGTTATGTGCCGTTCAGGAGGGAGGTGGGGCGGAATTCACTTCGCAGGTGGAGCATCCTTGCGGCGCTGGCACTGGTAGCGCTCGCGCCCACCTCCGCGCGCGCCGCTGAGCCCGGCTCCTGGCTCGTCGTGACCGAGTCCGGCGCGGCCAGCGCGGCCAGCGCCGTTCCCGGCGCCCGCATCGCCCCCGGAATCCGCGTGGTGGACGCGAAGCGCGCCTCCCGGCGCCAGCTGCGGCGCATGCCCGGCGTCCGCTGGGTCGAGCCGAACCGGCGCTTCAGGGCCAGCAGCGTCGAGGCCCCCAGCGATCCGCTCTTCGGCTCTCAGTGGGCGCTCCAGAGCGCCCACGTCCCGGGCGTGTGGCGCACGACCGTCGGCGGCGAGGTGACGGTCGCGGTGCTCGACTCGGGGATCGACTTCGCGAATGGCGAGCTGAACCAGAACCTGTGGACGAACGGCGGCGAGCTGCCCGGCAACGGCGCGGACGACGACCACAACGGCTACGTGGACGACGCGCACGGCGCCGACATCGTCAACCACGACGGCGATCCGGCCGACGGGTTCGGCCACGGCACGGCGGTCGCCAGCCTGATCGGCGCCCGCGGCGACGACGGCGTCGGCATGAGCGGCGTCGGCTGGCGCGTCCGGCTGATGCCGGTGAAGGTGCTGCACGACGCCGGCTGGGGCACCACCGCAACGCTGATCGAGGGCCTCCGCTACGCGCTCGCCCACGGCGCGCGCGTCGTCAACATGAGCGTGAACGGCCCGGACAGGAGCCTGGCGCTCGAGCAGGCGATCGGCGACGCCGAGGCGAAGGGCGCGCTCGTGGTGACCTCCGCCGGCAACGACGGTCGCGACCGCGACCAGGTGGCGTCCTACCCCGCCTCGATCGACTCCCCCGCGATCATCACCGTGGCCTCGAGTGACCGCTCCGGCGGGCTCGGGTACGCGTCCGCCTACGGCCGCAGCAGCGTCGACATAGCCGCCCCCGGCGCCGACGTGCTCACGGCAAACCTCGGCGGCGGGTACTCGGCCCGCTCCGGCACCTCCTTCGCCGCCGCCTACGTGTCCGGCACAGCCGCTCTGCTCGCGTCGGTCCGCCCGGGCGCCTCCGGCGCCCAGCTGCGCGAGGCGCTCGTGGCCTCGGCCCGTCGGGCTGGCAGCGTGGCCGGCGTCGTGGCCGGCGGCCAGCTCGACGCTGCGGGTGCGCTCGCGCGCCTCACGGGTCAGACCCAGGCCGCACCCGCTCCCGCTCCGGCGGCCAAGAAGAAGAAGGCCAAGCCAGGCACCAAGGCACGCAAGCGAGCGCGGAGGGCACACAGCCGCGCTCATCGGAAGGCCCTGTCCAAGCAGCGGCAGGCGGTCAGGCGCGGGCGCTAGTCTTCCCGCGCCGTGAACGACACTCAGACCACCGAAACGCAGCAATGGATCTGCACCTCGTGCGGGTTCATCTATGACCCAGCCGAAGGCGACCCCGACGGCGGGATCCCGCCGGGCACCGCGTTCGAGGACATACCGAACGACTGGTTCTGTCCCGTCTGCGGCGCCCGCAAGAGGGACTTCGAGATCTACGAGCCGTGAGCGCTCCCGGTCACCCGTCAGGCGAAGAGCTGAATCCGGGCGAGGTGACCGAGGCACGGCAGGCCGCTTCTCTGATCCTGCTGCGCGACTCAGCCGAGGGCGCGGAGGTGCTGCTCGTGCAGCGCAACCCGGAGCAACGCTTCATGGGCGGCGCCTGGGTCTTCCCGGGCGGAGCCGTGCACGCGGGCGAGGACGCGGACCACGCCGCCGCCGCCGTACGCGAGCTCGAGGAGGAGGCCGGCATCGCGCTACCGGCCGACACGGAGATCGTGCCCTTCTCGCGCTGGATCACGCCGGAGGAGGTGCAGACCCGCTTCGACACGTGGTTCTTCGCCGCGGTGGCGCCGGCCGGCGCCGAGCCGCGGCCGGACGGCGCCGAGTGCGTGGACGCGCGCTGGCTCACGCCGGCGGACGCACTGCGCCGGCACGCGCAGGACGAGCTCGCGCTCGTCTTCCCCACGATCAAGCATCTCGAGCAGCTCACGGAGACGCGGTCCGTAGAGGAGACGCTGGCCGCGGCGCGCAGCCGTACGGTGGAGGCGGTGATGCCGAAGGTGGCGACGCACGACGGCGCCCTGCAGGTGCTGATGCCCGGCGACGCCGGCTACGAGGACGCCTAGCGCCGCAACCACGGCGGCCGTAGGTTGTTTGCACGGTCAGATGAGGCGTTCTCTCTCCATCCTGCTGGTCGCAGCCGCGGCGCTCGCCGCGCTGACCGCCGTCGCGGTGGCCGACACGTTCGTCGGCACCGACGGCGACGAGCGGCTCCAGGGCACGCCGGGGCCTGACCAGCTCTACGGCGAGGGCGGCAACGACACGCTCGTGGCCCTGGGCGGAAGCGACTTCGTCGAGGCCGGTCCCGGAAATGACGTCGTGGACGGCGGCGGCGGCGTCGACCTGATCATCGGGGGGACCGGCAACGACACGATCGACGGCGGCGTGGGGCGCGACCTCGTCTACGCCGGGGCGGGCGACGACGAGGTGCTCGGCGGCGCCGACGCGGACAGCCTGTTCGGCCAGGACGGGAGCGACCGGCTCTTCGGCGGGTCCGGCCCCGATCACATCTATGCGAGCGGCGGCGAGGACTTCGTGGACGCCGGCTCCGGCCACGACCTCCTCTACGCCGACGGCACCGGCATCACCCTGCTCGCGGCGGGCGGCAACGACATCATCAGCGCGTCGGGCGGCGACATCACGGCCGAGGGCGGCGGCGGCAACGACCGCATCCGCACCGGCTCCGGTGACGACCATGTATCGGGCGGCCCGGGCGAGGACTCGATCGCGACCGGGGCCGGCAACGACCGAGTCGAGGCGGCCGACGGGCGCCGCGACCGCGTCAACTGCGGCCAGGGGAGCCGCGACGCGGTGACGGCGGACCGCATCGACATTCTGATCGGCTGCGAGTCGATCTCCCGCCCAATCGGGTAGAACCCCCGCCATGGCGGCCGACCGGCTCACGGTGGCGGTAACCGGACCCACCGGCGATCTCGGAATTGCGATCGTGAACGCGCTCGAGCGCTCGCGCGCGGTGAAGAGCATCGTCGGGATGGCGCGGCGCCCCTTCGACCCGGGCGAGCGCGGCTGGAAGAAGACGGAGTACCGCCAGGGCGACGTGACCGATGCGGCGAGCGTGCGCGCGCTGGTGAAGGGCGCCGACGTGGTGGTGCACCTGGCGTTCGCGATCCTCGACGCGAGCGACGCGACCCGCGAGCTGAACGTGGAGGGCTCACAGCGCGTCTTCGAGGAGGCCGGGAAGGCCGGCGCGAAGCGCATCTGTTACGCGTCGAGCGTCGCCGCGTACGGCTTCCACGACGACAACCCGGACTGGCTGACCGAGGACGTCCCGCCGCGCGGGTCGCCCCAGCACCCGTACTCGCACCAGAAGGCCGAGGTCGAGCGCGTGCTCGGCGAGGTGCTGCTGCGGCACCAGAACACCGTGGCCTACGCGTTCCGGCCCTGCGTCGTGGCGGGTCCCGAGGCGCGCACGATGCTCGAGGAGATCCCGTACTACCGCCTCGAGGAGGCCATGCCTGACGCCGTTGCGCGGCTGCTCGGCTCACTGCCCGTGCTGAAGCCGGTGATCCCCGACCCGGGGATCCGCTTCCAGCTCGTTCACGAGGACGACGTGGCCAGCGCGTTCGCCGCTGCCGTGCGCGGCCTCGGCGAGCCGGGCCCCTACAACCTCGCCGGCGCCGGCACGCTCACCATGTCGGACGTGGCCGACGCGCTCGGCTGGTACTCGATCCCGGTCCCGAAGCCGCTCGTGGATGCCACCGCCGAGATCGCCACGCGGCTGCCGCTGATGCCCGAGCAGGTGGCCTGGATCCACTCGGTGAGGAAGCCGGTCCTGATGAAGACGGACCGTGCGAAGAAGCTGCTGCGCTGGCGGCCGAAGCACACGAGCAGGGCCACTCTCAAGGAGATGGCCGACGCTCAGAGAGCCGCGCGGTACAGCGCCGCGTAGTCCTCCTCGGTCATCTCACGCGGGTTCAGGAGCGTGGTGCCGTCGCCCATCGCGCCCTCCACGAGCGCCGGGATGCCCTCCTCGGGCACGCCGACCTCCGAGAGCCGCGTGGGCAGCCCCAGCCGCTCGCTCAGGCCGGTGACGTACGCGGCGAGAGCGTCGCCGATCTCCGGCTCGGAGACGTCGAACAGGTCGCCGATGTCGCGGTAACGGTCGGCGATCTCGTCCGAGCCCGCCGCGTTGTGGCGGATCACGTGCGGGAGGTGGATCGCGTTCGCGATCCCGTGCGGCACGCCGTAGTGAGCACCGGCGGGGTGCGACATGGCGTGCACGGATCCGAGCGCGATCGTGATCGCGAGGTTCGCCGCAATCAGCATGTTGCCGCGCGCCTCCTCGTCCTCCTCGCCGCGCTGGACGGCGCGCTCGAGGTTGTCGCGGATCATCCGGAGCGCCTGCAGGGAGCGCGCGTCCTGGTGCGGGCTCCAGTCCACCGAGACATAGCCCTCGATCGCGTGGGTCATCGCGTCCATGCCGGTCGCCGCGGCGACCTTCGCGGGCAGCGTGCGGGTCGTGTCCGGGTCGAGGATCGCGAGCCGCGGGAACAGCGGGAAGTCCGCGATCTCGATCTTCACGTTCTCCTCGGGGACCTTGATCACGGCCGCCATCGAGACCTCGCTGCCGGTGCCGGCGGTCGTCGGGATGCAGGCGAGCGGCGCCATGTCGAGCGGGCGCCCCATGCCGTCGTCCGCACGCGGCATCAGGTAGAAGCCCTCCTGCTCGCGCGCGTCGCCCCCGTGCGTGAAGACGGCATCCGCCACCTTCGCGGTGTCCATGACCGAGCCGCCACCCACGGCGAGGAACGAGTCCGCGCCGGCCTCCTTCGCCGCCGCGGCGCAGGCGTCGCAGACTTGCGTCGAGGAGTCCTGCGGCACCTGGTCGAAGACGCCGGCCAGCTCGAGTCCGCCGGCCACCACACCGGCCTCGACGCGCTCCACGAGGCCGGTGCCGCGCACCACCTCGTCGGTCACCACGAAGACGCGCCGGGCGCCCTCCTTCTGGAACTCGAAGCCGGTCGAGCTGAGCAGATCGCGCCCCGATATGACCCGGGTCGTTCCGGCGTACTGGTAGAAGTCCTTGAACCCGCGCAGCGGCGTGGGATCAAGCGCCGAGCCCGCCTCCATCAAGCGGCCTCGAGCAGGTCCTCGCGGCCGTCCTCTTCGAGCAGCGCGCGATAGCGCGGGAAGATCGGCTTCGTGAGCGGCACGAGCTTCAGGATCTTCGCGACTGGCCCCTTCGCCTTCATCTGGCCGCGCGCGAGCGCGACGGTCACGTTGACCTTGCCGAGCCAGAAGCGGTGCGCCGTGTCGGCGTCCATCGTCATGACCACCTCGGGCTCCATCGTGGTCTCGCCGCAATCCACCTGTCCGTCGCCGTCGTCCATCAGGCTGACCGTGATCTGCGACTCGGGGTCGCGGTACTGGTACTGGACGATCGTGTTCGCCTTGCGGAACTTCGGGGCGAGCTCCTCGTCCTCGGCGAGCTGCTCGAAGAGCCGCCCGATGTATTTGTAGACCTCGTCAGCGTCTTTGAAGTAAGCCACGCGCGGAAGTCTAGGGCCGCGCTCGCACCAGCAGTGTCTGCGCCGCGCGGCCGATGCGGCCCCGCTCGTCCCACAGAGCGGTGTCCGTCATCCCAAGGCCGTGCACGTGCGTCACCGAGTCGAGGCACACCCACTCGCCCTCCGGTGGCCTCAGCAGGTGCACGGTCAGATCCGTGTTGATGAAGATGAAGTCGGCCCAGTCGAGCGGGGCGCTCACGCCGTTGCCGCCGTCGGCGGCGAGCAGCACGCGCTGGAGCGGCGAGATCGGCTCGCCCCCGACGAGCGCCACGCGCGGGCGCATCCATACGGTCGCGGGACCGGGCTCCAGGAACCTGCCGCGCGCGAAGACGATCTCCATTCCCGTGTGCCAGCCGACGCTCTCGCCGGTCGGGAAGAAGTCGAGCGCCTCCGCGCCCTCACGACCGGGCGGCGGATCCTCCCGCTCCCAGTCCGCCGTGATGTCGCTCTCGGCGAGTCGCCAGCCGCGCGCCCGCATGAGGTCGCCCTCGGGACCGGTCAGCGCGGCCTCGAGCAGCTCGACGCTGCGTCCCGGGCGCACGACACGCGCGCTCACGGTGAGCGGCGCGATCGGGACGGGCGCGAGGATCTCGACCGTCACGCGCCCTATGCGCGAGCCCTCGTGCGACTCGCACTGCTCGAGCGCACGGGCGAGCAGCGCGGACGGCGGGCCGGCGTGCTGGGCGTTCGGGTCCCAGGGTCCGCGCGTGAGCTCGCTGGGAACAACCGAGCCGCCATCGACGGAGTAGAACGCGTCCGGCACGGTGGCGCACGCTATAGCGTGCCGGGCCTATGCAAGCAGTGACATTCCAGGCACCCGGCGAGGTACGGGTGGAGGACAGGCCGGAGCCCGAGCTGTCAGAGCGCGACGACGCGATCGTGCGCGTGGAGGCCACCGGCGTGTGCGGCTCGGACCTGCACATCTACCACGGGCGCGTCTCGATGGAGGAGGGCTTCATCCTCGGCCACGAATTCGTGGGGACGGTCCTGGCGGCGGGCGACGCCGTGACCCAGGTGGCGGTGGGCGACCGGGTGCTCGGCTGCTACTGCTCGGCGTGCGGCAACTGCTTCTTCTGCAGGCGCGGCGACTTCCACAAGTGCGACGAGGGCCGCGTCTTCGGCCACGGCAAGACGCTCGGCTCGCTCCAGGGCGCCCAGGCGGAGCAGGTGCTCGTGCCGCACGCGAACCTCACGCTGCGGCGCGTGCCCGAGGGGATGTCCGACGACATCGCCCTGTTCGCGGGCGACGTGATGGGCACGGGCTGGCACGCCGTCGACCAGGCCGAGATCCGCCCCGGCGACAGCGTCGCGGTGCTCGGGCTGGGGCCGGTGGGGCTGTGCGCGGTCCAGGCGGCGAAGGCCGCCGGCGCGGCGAAGGTGATCGCGATCGACACGGTCGAGGACAGGCTCAAGCTCGCGGCGTCGTTCGGAGCCGAGGCGGTGCACCTCACCGAGGACGACCCGCGCGCCGCCGTCAAGGCGGCCACCGACGGCCGCGGCGTGGACGCCGCGATCGACGCGGTGGGCCATCCCGACGCGCTGGAGCTGGCGTGCCGCGTCACGCGCAAGGCCGGCATCGTCTCCGCGATCGGCGTGTACGCCGAGCGGATCGAGGTTCACATGGGAATCGTCTGGATCAAGGCGCTCACCGTCAAGACGGGGCACGCGAACGTGATCGGCCACGTGGATCGCGTGCTGGCCATGCTCGACGGCGGCGTGCTCGACCCCGGCCCGCTCGTGACCCATCACATGAAGCTGGAGGACGCGGCCGAGGCCTACGCGGTCTACGACCGGCGCGAGGCCCTCAAGATCGTGATGAAGCCATGAGCATCCAGCGCGGCACCGAGGCGCTCCTGATGCGCCGGCGCGAGATCCTCGCCCAGGGCGCCGAGCCGCTCGGCTGGAAGGTCGGCTTCAACGTGCACGCGATCCAGGAGAAGCTCGGCATAGACAAGCCGCTGGCCGGCTTTTTGACCACCGACTCGCTCGTGGAGGGCGAGTGGGACGACTACCCCGTCGTGGTCGAGAGCGAGGTCGCCGTCGAGCTGGGCAGCGACGGCCGCACGATCGCGGCCATGTCGCCGGCGCTCGAGATCGCCGACCCGCCGGAACTGGACCTCGGGCTGGAGCAGATCCTGGCCGGCAACCTCTTCCACCGGGCCGTCGCGTTCGGCCCGCGCGTGGAGACACAGGAGCCGGGAGCGGGGCGGATCGTCGTGAACGGAGCGGTCCAGCACGAGCTGACTGCCCAGGAGACCTCCGCCAGCCTCAGCGCGATGATCGAGGCCGTGGCCCAGCGACTCGAGGCGGCCGGCGAAGAGCTCCAGCCCGGCGAGCGCATCATCACGGGCGTGCTCGCGCCGCCGTACAGGCCGGACCCCGGCGACACGGTTCGCCTCGAGCTCGACGCACTGGGGAGCGTCGAGCTGCGCTTTTCGTAGCATCAGGCGGCATGAGCACGAACGCCGCCACGCTTCCAGACGCCCTCTCCGACGCCGCCCGCTCGTTCGCCGCCGGGCCGCACCGCTTCGTGATCGGCGGCGAGCGCCCTGAGGCTGCCGACGGCCGTACCTTCGAGACGCTCGACCCGGCCACCGGACGCGTGATCGCGGACGTGCCGCACGCCGGCAGCGAGGACGTGGACCGCGCCGTTCGGGCCGCGCGCGAGGCGTTCGAGGACGGACGCTGGTCCGGGATCGCCGCCGCCGAGCGCACGCGCGCGATCCTGGCCTTCGCCGACGCCGTGGACGCGCACGCCGACGAGTTGGCCGAGCTCGAGTCGCTCGACAACGGGAAGCCGGTGAAGATGGCCCGCCGCGTGGACGTGCCGCTCACCTCGGCGCACCTGCGCTACTTCGCCGGCTGGCCCACGCGCATCAACGGCGAGGTGCTGCCGGTCTCGCAGCCGAACATGCACTGCTACACGCGCAAGGAGCCGGTCGGGGTCGCCGCGCAGATCATCCCCTGGAACTTCCCGCTCCTGATGGCCGCGTGGAAGGTGGCCCCGGCGCTAGCGGCCGGCTGCACGATCGTGCTGAAGCCGGCCGAGCAGACGCCCTTGACCGCGCTGCGGCTCGGAGAGCTGGCGCTCGAGGCCGGCCTGCCCGAGGGCGTCCTGAACGTGATCACGGGCGACGGCGAGACCGGCGCGGCCCTGGTGGACCACGACGACGTGGACAAGATCGCGTTCACCGGGTCCACGGCCGTCGGGCGTGAGATCGGCGGAAAGGCGGGACGGGCGTTGAAGCGGGTGACCCTGGAGCTCGGAGGGAAGTCGCCCAACATCATCCTTCCGGACGCCGACCTCGACGCCGCCGTGAAGGGCGCCTACCAGGCGATCTACTACAACACGGGCCAGGCCTGCAACGCCGGCTCGCGCCTGTTCGTGCACAAGGACCAGTACGACGACGTGCTGTCCGGGCTGGCGGAGGCCGCCGGCAAGGCACGGCTCGGGCACGGGCTCGACGAGGGCACGCAGATGGGTCCGCTGATCTCAGCCGAGCAGGAGGAGCGCGTGCGCGGCTACATCGAGTCCGGCAAGTCGGAGGGGGCCGAGCTCGTCACCGGCGGCGGGGCTCGTGACGGCGACGGCTACTTCGTCGAGCCCACGCTGTTCAGCGCGACCTCAGACGACCTCACCATCGCGCGTGAGGAGATCTTCGGTCCCGTACTGGTGGCGCTGCCGTACGACAGCATCGAGGAGGTGGCCCGGCGTGCCAACGACACGGAGTACGGCCTCGCCGCCGGCGTGTGGACGCGCGACATCGCGGCCGCGCACAAGCTCGCCGCGCTGCTGCGAGCGGGCGACATCTGGATCAACACCTGGAGCGCGGGCGACCCGGCCGCCCCGTTCGGCGGCTTCAAGGCATCCGGCGTTGGACGCGAGCACGGCCGCGAGGGTCTCGACGCCTACCTCGAGAACAAGACCGTCTGGGTGAACCTGGGCGCCTAGGCGACCGCTAGCGGCGGCCGATGCGGTAGACCGGCCCGTCCAGCGACACCGCGTAGACGCGGCCGCGGCCGTCCTCGCCGAACGAGACCAGGCTGCCCACCTTGAGGCGCGTGGCGCGTGAGCGCGAGCTGGGTCGGCGGAGTGCGGCCACGCGGAGCGTGCCGTCGCAGTAGTCGCCGTAGACGTAGCGGCCGGTCCAGCCCTTGCCGAGCGAGCGGTCGCGCATCACGTAGCCGCCGGTGATCGAGCAGAAGCCCTCGCCGTGCGTGTGCTGGAGCACCGGCGGGATGTGGCCCGGCGCCGAGCCGGGCTCATAGGGCTCGCGCCCCTCGAAGACGTCCCAGCCGAAGTTGTAGCCGCCGCGCGGCGCGCGCCCGCCCGAGCGTCCGCGGACGAAGTCGATCTCCTCGACCTCGTTCTGGCCGACGTCCCCGATGCTGAGACTGCCGAGGCGGCGGTCGAACGAGAAGCGGTAGGGGTTGCGGAGGCCGTACGCGTAGATCTCGGGGAGCGCGCCGGAG
>JAXDIL010000119.1:0-15959 GCA_034664005.1 Thermoleophilaceae bacterium
GCTCCTCCATCTCCTTGATGAGGTTGCTGAGCACGTTCGCCGCCAGCCGCGGCGACGTCACGACGGGCGTGAGCAGGTGCGGGATGCCCTCGTAGTGGTTCAGCTCGACCCGCTTCGGGTCCACCAGGACGAGCCGTACCTCGTTGGGCGACGCGTGCAGCAGGATGCTCGACAGCATCGCGTTCACGCAGCCCGACTTACCCGAACCGGTGGTGCCAGCGATGAGGATGTGCGGCTGCTTGGCGAGGTCCGTGCCGATCGCCTTGCCGGCGATGTCCTTGCCGAGCCAGACCGACAGCGGCGACCAGCCCTTCGGCGCCTCCTGGAAGACGTCGCCGAGGTGCACCATCGTCCGGACGCGGTTCGGCACCTCGACGCCCACCGCCTGCTTGCCTGGGATCGGGGCGAGGATGCGCACCTGCTCCGCGGCGAGCGCGTAGGCGAGGTCGTCCTTCAGCGTCGCGACCTTCGACATCTTGATGCCGGGGGCCAGCCGCAGCTCGTAGCGCGTCACGTGCGGACCGCTCACCGTCCCGACCAGGCGCGCCTCCACGTTGAAGTGGCTGAGCGCCTCCACGAGCTGCCCGCCCACGCGCTCGATCCCCTTCGTGTCGAGCTTCTGCGCGCTCTTCGCGCGCTGGAGGAAGGACAGCTTCGGCATGCGGTACTGGATGTCGTCCGATTCGGTGACCGGCGAGCGGCGGTTGCCCATCGGGGTGAGCTCCGGCTGCGGGACCGGCTCCGGCTCCGGCTCGTGCTCTACCTCCGGCTCGGGCTCGTCGAAGAAGTCGGGCTCTGGATCCTGTTCGAACTCGTCGAACTCGGATGTGTCCTGGACCGGCACCTCCACGTGCGTGGCGCGCACCACGGGCTCGCGGTCCTCGGGCTCCGGCGGGACGATCGGCGGAAGCGGGCGGTAGGGAACCCGCACGGTCGCCGTCGTGCGCCGCACGCGCTCGGTCGTGGTGGCGGCGGCCTCGCGCGTAGCGGTGACGATGCTGGCGATCGAGGCGCCCGTGAGGAGCAGCACGCCGGCGAGCATCAGGAAGACGAACAGGATGTGCGAGCCCGCGGTCGAGAACAGCTTCGCGGAGCCCCAGAGGAGCGATTCGCCGACGAGCCCGCCATGGTGCTGGAGGTAGTAGGCGTCGAGGAAGCCGTCGCGGGGCGTGGCGCCCGGGCCGAGCCCGAGCGAGCCGGCGGCGAGGCCGAGCATCAGGGCGGCGATCAGACAGGCCGCACCGGTCTTCAGAGGATGCAGCGCCGGGATCATCGGGCGCACGACGATCAGGGCGCCGGCGGCGAACATCAGGACCGGCGCCGCGTACCCCACGCCGCCGAACATGAACAGGATCGCGTCGGCCAGCGCCTGCCCCACCTCGCCCCCCGCCCAGCCGAGGTAGAAGACACACGCGAAGAACGCGGCAAAGGCGACCAGGCCGAGACCGATCAGGTCCCAGTGGCGCTGCTCGAGTACGGGCAGGTTGAGATCGCGCAACCACGCCCTGCGGGCAGGACGTCGCTTCCGGCGCTTGCGGCTGGCCATAACGCCTGCATTCGACGGAAGAACCGCTCACCCTCCCTACCATGGGTGCCATGAGTGGACGCCCGCGCGTCCTCGTTGTGGAGGACGACGACGACATCGCCGGAGTGCTTCGACGCTCCCTCGACAAGGAGGGCTACGACGTGCGCGTGGCCGGCGACGGCGAGAGCGCCCTGGAGCAGTCGAGCGTGTTCGAGCCAGACGCCGTCGTGCTCGACCTCGGGCTGCCGAAGCTGGACGGGATGGAGGTTGCCCGTCGCATGCGCGCCGAGGGCGATGTGCCGATCCTCATGCTGACCGCGCGCGACGCGCTCGACGCGCGCGTGGAGGGGCTCGATTCGGGCGCGGACGACTATCTCGTGAAACCCTTCGAGCGCGACGAGCTGCTCGCGCGCATCCGCGCGCTGCTCCGCCGCCGGCCGCCGCGCGGGAGCGCCTTCCTCGTGGTGGGCGACCTGCGCCTCAACCCCGACACCCGCGAGGTCTACCGGGGCGACCGGGCGCTCGACCTCACGGCGCGCGAGTTCGAGCTGCTCGAGCACCTCATGCGCAACGCGCGCATCGTCGTGTCGCGCCAGGCGCTGCTCGACGAGGTCTGGGGCTACCACCCCTTCGCGGAGACCAACACGGTGGACGTGTTCATCTCGAACGTCCGACGCAAGCTCGAGGCGGGCGGTGAGCCGCGCATCCTCCACACGATGCGTGGCGCAGGCTACGTCCTGAGGGAGCCATGAGGACCCGCCTGCCGGTGAAGCTGAAGGTGGCTGTGCTGAGCGCCGCCCTGACCTTCGCGATCCTGTGCCTGTTCGCGGTCGTTGTAGGCGCCGTGGCCGAGCAGCGCATCGTCGCGGGCTTCGACGACGACCTGCGTGCCACCGTCGCCGAGCTCGCCGACCGCATCTCGCTCGAGCAGCGGGGTAACACCACGGTGCTCAGCCCCGAGGACCAGGACGTGCTGCGCGCATTTGCGACCGGGGACGCCGTGGTCCGGGTGGTCAACACCTCGAACCGGACGTTCTGGCCCGAGAACGATCCGAGCGTCGACGCGCTCGGCCCCCCGATCTCCGGCGTCACCGACCTCGGCGACGTCCGGGTCAGCTCGCGCGAGCTGGTCGTCCCCGGCCCGGCTCCCCCGGGCGGCTTCGAGCTGATCCCCCAGCCGGTCACCATCCCCGTCGGCTACGTCCAGTACGCGAAGCCCGAGGGGAGCATCCAGCAGACCGTGAACCGCGTGCGCCTGTTCCTGGCGTTCGGGGTGCTCGGCGGGACGCTGCTCGCCTTCCTGGGCGGACTGCTGGTGGCGAAGCGGGCGATGCGTCCGATCGCGGGCCTCACGCGCGCAGCCCGCGAGGTGGCCCGGACGCGCGACCCGGACATCACGCTGCCGAAGCCGCAGGCGAACGACGAGGTCTCTGAGCTCGCCCACACCTTCGAGGACATGCTCCGCGAGCTGAGCGCGGCTCGCGAGGAGACCGAGGCGACGCTCGCGCGCCAGCGCAAGTTCGTGGCCGACGCCTCGCACGAGCTGCGCACTCCGCTCACGAGCATCCTCGCCAACCTCGAGCTGCTGGAGGCGGAGCTCGCCGGCGAGCAGCGCGACATGGCCGACTCCGCGCTCCGCTCGTCGCGCCGGATGAGGCGGCTCGTGGGCGACCTGCTGCTGCTCGCCCGGGCCGACGCGGGCCGCCACGTGCAGCGCGCCCCGGTGGACCTCGCCGCCCTCGCCGCCGAGGCAGCGGGCGAGGCGGGCGCGCTCTCCTCCGGCCATCCCGTGTCGCTCGACCTCCCCGGCCCGGTGATGGTGAACGGGCTCGACGACGACCTCCACCGCCTGGCCGGCAACCTGATCGAAAACGCCCTGATCCACACCCCGGCCGGGACGCCGGTCACGGTCTCGGTCCGCCGCAACGGCGACAGCGCCGTGCTGGAGGTGTCCGACCGCGGCCCGGGCGTGCCCCAGGACATGCGCGAGCGCGTCTTCGAGCGCTTCGCGCGCGGCGCCGGGGACGCCACTCCCAGGGGCGGCAGCGGACTGGGCCTCGCGATCGTGAGGGCGGTGGCCTCAGGCCACGGGGGGAGCGTGGAGCTGCGCGACGCGGAGGGCGGCGGAGCCCACTTCGTCGTGACCCTTCCGGCGGAGAGCGGTACCCGCTCCGATTCCGACGCTAGCGTGTTGGTTCAACCAGGCCTCACCCCCGAAACGTCCAAGGAGTAGTCGTGAAGTCGCTGCTTAAGGACCGGCGCCCCTCGCCGTCACTGATAGTCGCGTGTCTCGCCCTCTTCATCTCCCTGAGCGGTGTCTCCTACGGCGTCGCGACCGGCTTCATCGACAGCCGCGAGATCAAGAACAACGAGATCCGCAGCCTCGACATCCGCAACAACGAGGTCCGTACGAAGGACATCCGCAACAACGAGGTCCGCGGCATCGACATCCGCAACAGCACCGTCCAGGGCCGCGACATCGGGCTCAACGCCGTGACAGGCGAGGATGTCAAGGAGGACACGCTCCAGAAGGTGCCGAGCGCGATCACGGCGGATAGCGCGACGTCCGTCGGCACGCTGGCCATCATTCCGCTCACCACGGTGGCCACGGGCAGCTCTCCGGTCGTGCTCGCGACCCATGGCCCGCTCACGCTCAGCGCGGAGTGCGCGACGGCGACGGTGGCCCGGCTCACGGTCTCGACCACCGAGGACAACTCCGCCGCGGGCGGCACGCCCGGCTCGCAGTCGCCGGATCTCGACGCGGCCGACAGCCCGTTCCAGATCGCGCAGCTGACGGCGCCCAGCCCGGCCTATGCCCAGACGACCGCTGCGGCTTTCGCGCCGAGTGGCAAGGGCTTCACCGGCAACATCGCGCTCTACCGCGACGCGTCAGGGTCGGGCGCCTGCAAGTTCCACGGCCACCTGGCCCTGCAGGGCTAGACCTCGACTACGACCGGCAGGATCATCGGGCGCCGCTTGAGGCGCTGGTAGACGAACTCGGCGACGTCGTCGTGCAGGTGGTCCTGCACGAGGTCGATCTCGGTGATCTGTTCCTTCGCGGAGCGTGCGAGTGACCCGTCCACGGCCTCGCGGAGCTCGTCCACGAAGGTGTCCGACTCGTCCGCGAACGGCACGCCGCGGAAGATGATCTCGGGCGGGGCGACCGAGTGGCCGTCCTGCTCGGAGATGGTCGCGACGACGATGAAGATGCCGTCCGCGGACAGCATGCGGCGGTCGCGGAGCGCCACGTCCTCGATGTCGCCCACCTCCATCCCGTCCACGAAGATGAGACCGGCCTGCTCCCGCTCGGCCCAGGCCGCGCCGGACGAGTTGATCTCGAGCGGCAGCCCGTTCTCGCCGCGGAAGATCGATTTGGGCGGGATCCCCACGGCCTCGGCCAGCTCCGCGTGCAGCCGCAGCCGCTTGTGGTCGCCGTGCACCGGCATCACATAGCGGGGCTTGGTGAGGTTGAGCATCAGCTTCAGCTCCTCGGCGTAGCCGTGACCCGACGCGTGCACGGGCACGTCGGCCGGCGTGATCACGCTTGCGCCGAGCCTGTAGATGCGGTCGATCGTCTCGTTGACCGCGCGCTCGTTCCCGGGAATCGCCGTGGCGGAGAAGATCACGGTGTCGCCGTCGTGGAGGTCGACGTTCGGGTGGTCGCTGTGCGCCATCCGTCGCAGCGCCGAGAGCGGCTCGCCCTGCGACCCCGTCGAGATGATCACGAGCTTGTGGTCCGGAAAGTCCTCGATCTCCTTGGGCCCGACGAGCATCCCCTCGGGAATGTTGATGTGCCCCAGCATGCGCCCGATGTTGGTGTTCTTCCTCATCGAGCGCCCGATCAGCGACACGCGCCTGCCGACCGTGGCCGCGGCATCCACCACCTGCTGCACGCGGTGGATGTTCGACGCGAAGCAGGTGACCACGATGCGGCCCTGGCAGCGGGCGAAGACCTCCTCGAGGCGGGGGCCGACACTCGACTCGGACAGCGACACCCCGGGCCGGTCCGCGTTCGTGGAGTCGCCGCACAGGAGCAGTAGGCCCTCGCGGCCGAGCTCCGCCAGCCGCGAGACGTCCGCCGGCACGCCGTCCACCGGCGTCTGGTCGAACTTGTAGTCGCCCGTCATCAGCATCGTGCCGAGCTCGGTCGTGAGGGCGACAGCGAACGCGTCCGGGATCGAGTGGGCCATCTTGACCATCTCGATCGAGAACGGGCCCGCCTCGAAGGTCTGAGTGGCGAGCACGTCCTCGACCTGCACGTCCTTGAGCCGGTGCTCGTCGAGCTTGGAGCGCACCATTGCGGCCGTGAGCGGACCGCCGTAGACGGGCGGCGCGGTGTCGAGCTCACGCAGGACGAACGGGAGCGCGCCCACGTGGTCCTCGTGGCCGTGGGTGAGCACGATCGCGTCGATGTCGTCGGCGCGCTCGCGCAGGTAGGTGAAGTCGGGCAGCACGAGGTCGATGCCGAGCTGGTCGGGCGTTGGGAACATCAGGCCCGTGTCGACGACGACGATGCGGCCGCCGTACTCGACGACCATCATGTTCTTCCCGATCTCGCCGAGCCCGCCCAGCGGCAGGACCCGGAGCGTGTCGCGACTCAAACCGCGGCGAGCAGGCTGTAGCGCTCGAGCGCCCCGCGAATCACTGCCCGCTCCTCCTCTGAAGCCTCGATGAGCGGCAGCCGGAGCGGGCCCACCTGGTGGCCCGCCATCTCCATGGCGGTCTTGATGCCGATCGGGTTCACGGCCACCTCGAGCGCCGTGTACAGGTCGCGCAGCCCGTCCTCGATCTCGTGCCGGCGCTCCGGCTCGTCGATCACGCGCCGCATGTCGTTGCCCACGAGCTGAGACGCGACCAGGATCCCGCCCGTGCCGCCGGCGTCCATGACCTCCGCCAGCGTGTCGTTGTTCCCGGCCAGGAGGTCGAGCCCCTCGATCGGCGCGATGTCCTCGTAGCGCGACTGCTTGACGGCGGCTACGTTCTCGATCTCCGCCAGCTCGGCGAGGAGATCGTTCGGCATGTCCATCGCCGTGCGCTGCGGGATGTTGTAGAGGACGATCGGCCTGTCGGTGGCGGCCGCAACCGCGCTGAAGTGCGCCATGAGTCCGCGCCGCGGCGGCTTCACGTAGTACGGCGTGACGACGAGCATGGCGTCCACACCCGTCTCGTGAGCCCGCTCGGTGAGCTCGACCGAGTGGCGCGTGTCGTACGTGCCGGTGCTGGCGATGATCAGCGAGTCCGGGCATTCGGAGGCGCCCAGCTCCCAGAGCCGGATCTTCTCCTCGTCGCTCATCAGCGCGCCCTCGCCCGTGCTGCCCGCGAGGACCAGCCCGTCCGAGCCGTTCTCCAGCAGGTGGTGCATGAGCCGGACGGCCGCGTCCTCGTCTAGCCCGCCGTTCGAGTCGAACGGGGTGACCATGGCCGTGATTACGCCGCCGATAGTCACGCTGGAAAAGCGGTCAGCCACTACTGAAGCGGCTTGAACGGGTCCGGGCTGGCGTTCGCGTCGTCAGCGGGCGGCTCGGCCGGCGGCGGTGGCGGCGCGGCGGCCTCGGCGGGCGGAGCGTCCGCGGGTGCAGCGGGCCCGGCCGGAGCGGCGGGAGCGGCCGGAGCCGCGGCAGGAGGCGCGGTCGCGGCGGCGGGCGTCTCCTCCTGGATCGGCCGTCCGTGCTCGTCGTAGCGGACTCCCCCGGTCTGCGCCTGCGGCGAGTCTGACTTGTTGAAGTTCTTCTGCGCCTCGTCGAGCTTCTCCTGAGCCTGCTCGGCGAGCTTCTTTGCCTTATCCATGAAGCCCATTGGGTCCTCCCTTTTCGTTGAGCGCACGATATCGCGCATGACGGCGTGCAGTCCCTACCGGAACTCCCGCTGCAAATGTCAGAATTCCGGACGCCCATGCCCTCGGAACGCGACTACAGCCACCGCTCCACCGTTCAGAAGCTGGGCGTGGGCCCGGAGCAGCGCGTGGAAATCACCGGCGACGTGGGCCCGGGCCTCAGACGCGACGTCAAGGAGGCGATCGGCCGCGGCCTCGTCAAGTCAGGCACGCTGGACGGCGCGATCGTCCTGGTGGAGTCGGAGGACGAGGCCAAGGAGGCCTTCGTGCGCTACCGGGCCCGGCTGCGCGACACCGGCTACCTCTGGATGATCACGCGCAAGCGCGGGCACGAGCGCTACCTGAACCAGATGGCGCTCGTACCGTTCGCGAAGCGGCTCGGGCTGATCGACAACAAGACCTGCTCGATCGACGACGACCGCTCCGGCATCCGCTTCGTGATCCCGCGGGCGCTGCGCTCAGGCGGCTCGAAGAACGCCGCCTAGCCGGACGAGACGGCCTCCCGGACCGACATCGCGTCCGCGCCGGCGATGAAGACGAGCGCGTCCATCGCCGCCTCCTCCATTCCGTCGTCCGCGGCGTTGTAGTTGCCGCGCTCGGCGTAGAAGAGCAGCGTCTCGCAGGCGTGGGCTAGCAGGAACTCGAGCGCCTCGCGCTCGAGCAGCAGGTCCGCGTGGTGAGCGTCGTGGTCGTCCATACTCCCCTGGTAATCGGGGCGAACGCCCAGAGCTTTAGAGCAACCGTCCTGGATTGCCCCCCGTCACGGGCTGCCGGGCAGGACGGTTTCGATGCGATCGGCGGCCGTTTCCGTGCCGGGACCCGCCTGCAGGCGCGCTGAGATCGCGCCGAGGCGCTCGGACAGCGCCTGGTCGGCGCGCAGGCGCTCGATCGCCTCCCCCAGCTGCCCGTCCTCGAACTCGAACGTGGGCAGGCGCACGCCGAGGCCGAGCTCGTCCATCCGCTGGGCGTTGTCGTACTGGTCCCAGAACAGGGGCAGGAGCACCATCGGCTTCCCGAAGTGGAGGCACTCGGTCACGGTGTTGTTGCCGCCGTGCGTGATCACCGCGTCCACGCGCGGCAGGAGCGCGGGCTGCGGCACGAGCTCCGCCCCCGTCTGGCCCTCACGCAGCTCGATCAGCTCGTGCTGGGGGCCCTTGCTGACGATCGCGCGGTAGCCGCCGGCGGCGAGCAGGTCCACGAGCCGCTGCATCAGCTCCGCGTCGGCCGAGCCCAGGCTGCCGAGGCTCAGGTACACGAGCGGACCGTCGCCTTCCGGCAGCTCGAAGTCGCCAGGCTCCTCCCTCACGCACGAGTCGAGGCGCGCCCAGGCCGGGCCCAGCGACCGCGCGCGCTCGTAGTCGGCCTCCTGCGGATACAGGAACAGGTTGAGGGCGTCCGAGCTGTGGATGAACTCGAGCTCCGGTAGCGGCGGACAGCCGCGCTCGCGCATGAACTGGTCGAAGTCGGCGTGCATGCCGGCGTGCACCCGCCGGTACTCCTCGCGGAAGCCGTCCCAGCCGGACCGGTCGGCGGTCGGGTAGCCCGAGAACACCGGCGGCAGGTCCGGATCGGGCAGCTCGAGCGGGTTGCACGACACGATCCTCACCCACGGGCAGTCCGCCGTGACCACCGCGGCGAAGCCCACGACGTTGTCCTCGACGATCACGTCGGGGCGCAGCTCCTCGAAGATCTCCCGGAGCCGCTCGTCCACGTACTTCGAGCCGTCGACGAGCGCCTGCCAGGTGGGCTCGATGAAGCCCTCGAGCTGCTCGATCGTCGGCCTCCGGAACACCGGGCCGGTCTCGAGGATGAAGTCCTTCCAGAACTGGCCGGGCTCCTCGTCGGTCTCCGAGGGCGGACCGAGCCGCATCAGCCGCTCCTCGAAGCCCTTCTCCTCGAGCGTTCCCGCGAACGATTCCTCCACCACGAAGACCACCCGGTGGCCGCGCCGCTTGAGCGCGTTGCCGATGCCGACGCAGTTGTTGGTCGGCCCATAGGCGCCCTCCGGGAAGAAGACGACAGTCGCCATGCCTCAGACCCCCGGCAACCCTGCGGCGGACCGGCGGCCGGCTTGAGCCGCCGTGCGTCGCAGTACGAGGTAGGCGATCACGATCGCGGCGAGCGTCAGCACGAGGATCATCACGGCGGTTGCGTTCACGATCGGCGAGATCCCGAAGCGGAGCGACGAGAAGATCCGCAGCGGCAGGGTCGTCGTGCCCGCGCCGGACACGAAGAACGACGTTATGAAGTCGTCGAACGAGAAGGTGAAGGCGAGCAGCCCGCCGGCGAGGATCGCGGGTGCCAGCCGTGGCAGCGTCACCTGGCGGAACGTGCTCAGCGGTCCGGCCCCCAGGTCATACGACGCCTCCTCGAGCGATTCGCCCATGCCAACCACGCGCGCCCTCACTATGAGCGCCACCACCGACGCATTGAACACGACATGCGCGATCAGGATCGTCGTGAGGCCGAGCGGGATGCCCACCTGCACGAAGAAGATGAGCGCGGAGATGCCGAAGACGATCTCGGGCGTGACGAGCGTCATGTAGACGAGCCCGTCGACCGGCACGCGCATCCAGGGCCGGAGGCGCGGCAGGGCGAGCGCGAGGGCCGTCCCCAGCAGGCAGGCCACGAGCGCGTTGCCCACGCCGATCATGAGGCTGTTCTTCAGCGGCTCCGTGATCGTCGGGTCGGCGAGCGCCTCGCCGAACCACTTGGTCGAGAACCCCTCCCAGTTCAGCACCTGCCGGCCGCCGTTGAATGCGTAGATCACGACGACGAGGATCGGCGCGTACAGGAACGCGTACACGAGCGCCGCCCACCCGCGCACGAGCTGCCTACCCACCGTAGGCCTCCTGCCTGTTGGCGGCCCGGCTGTAGAAGAACACGACGACCGTCATCAGGGCGATCAGCACCATCGCGATCGCCGACCCGAACGGCCAGTCGCGTGAGAGCAGGAACTGCTGCCCGATCAGGTTGCCCACGAAGATGGTCTTGTCGCCACCCAGAATCACGGGGTTCAGGTACTCGCCCATCAGCGGGATGAAGACGAGCAGCGAGCCCGCCACGATGCCCGGAGCAGCCAGCGGCAGGGTGATGCGCCGGAATGCGCGCAGCGGGCTGTCGCCGAGATCCTCCGCGGCCTCCACCAGCGACCAGTCGAGCCGCTCGAGCGCCGCGTACAGCGGCAGGATCATCAGCGGCAGATAGGTGTAGACGACCCCCACGTAGATGGCCTTGGTCGTGTACAGCAGGTCGAGCCCGCCGATCACGGGGAAGTCCGGGTCGAAGATGATCAGCCACGCGTACGTGCGGATCAGGATGCTCGTCCAGAACGGGACGACGACCAGGAGCAGAAGCAGCGTCTTGTGCTTGGCCCAGCGCGCCAGGTAGTAGGCGAGCGGAAACCCCACGATCAGCGTCGCCACGGTCCCGAACGCCGCCAGACCGAGCGTTCGGGTGAAGACGTTGACGTACAGCGCGTCCGCCAGGTCCTCGTAGTTCTGGAGGTTGAAGTCGTAGACGATGTCGCTGAAGCCCTCTCGCTTCGAGAACGAGAAGACGGCCATGATCGACAGCGGCCCGACGAAGAAGGTCAGGTACCAAGCGAGGGCGGGCAGCGCCAGCCACCCTGGGTAACGCGGCCCGCCCACGGACGTCTACGCGGCCTTGAACTCGGTCCAGGCGCGGTCGCGCAGCTTCGTGCCGTCCGGCGACACGGAGTTCGGCTCGAGGTTCTCCAGCGTGGCCTCGGGCGGGAACACGTCCTCGTTCGTGAACACCTTCTTGTCCATCACCGGCTCGAGCAGGTCACGCTTGACCGGCGACCCGTAGTAGGTGAACTCCGTCTCGAGCGAGTTGGCCGTGGGGTCGTAGACGTAGTCGATCCAGGCGTGCGCGGCGGTTGGGTTCTCGGCGCCCTTCGGGATGACGTAGGCGTCCACCCAGAACTCGCCACCCTCCTCCGCGATCACGTAGTCGGCCGGCTTCTTCGCCGCCACGGCGGCGCCGTCGCCGTTCCAGCCGAGCGCCATCACGGCCTTGCCGTCGATCAACATCTGCTTGTACTCCGTCGACGTGATCGCCAGCAGGTGCGGCTTGAGGTCGATCAGCTCCTTCTTAGCCTGGTCGATCTCTGCCTCGTCCTCCGAGTTGTACGAGTAGCCGAGCATGCAGAGCATCGAGCCGACGCACTCCGGGATCCCGTCGAGCACGGTCACCTTGCCCGAGTAGGGACCCTTGGCCAGGTCCACGAACTCCCGCCAGGTGGTGGGCTTCTCCTTCACGAGGTCGCTGCGGTACATGAACCCGGTGGTGCCCCAGTCCTTCGGCACCGACCACTTGTCGTCGGGGTCGTAGGGCAGCTTGCGGAACTGCGGATCGAGGTTCTTCTCGACGGTGGCCAGCTGCGACCAGTCGAGCTCCTCGAGCAGCCCGGCGTCGGCCAGGATCTGCACCATGTAGCCGGTAGGCGCCGCGAGGTCGAAGCCGCGCGCCCCGCCCTGAAGCTTCGCCTGGAGCTCCTCGTTCGAGACGAAGAAGTCCTTCTTGATCTTGACGCCGGTCGCCGCCGTGAACGCCGTGTACGTCTCCGGGTTCACGTAGTCGGCCCAGTTGTAGTAGTGGAGGACGCCGGTCAGCTCGGCCGCCTTCTTAGGCTTGTTCGAGCTGCCGTCGTCCTTGCTGGACGTGTCGCTGCTACCTCCGCAGGCGGCGATAAACGCGCTCGCCGCGCCTGCGAAGACGAAGCCCTTTCGTGTGATGTTGCGGTTCCACCCAGGATCGATCATCGGCCAGTCCCCTCTCTCGACTTGGCAAGCACCAACGCTGCTTCCTCCGGCCACCCGAGGTACACCCGCTCCCCCGCGCGCACGGCTTCGAGTGGGCTCTCCTCGCCGCCACGCTGCTGGCGTACCAGCACCTCCTGGCCGTCGTCCCCCCGGACGAGACACTGCACAGCCGGCCCGATCACCATCGTGGTGATCACCTCCCCGGCCATGCCGTGTTCCGCTTCGTTCCCTCCGGGACGCAGCTGCACCCGCTCCGGTCGCACGGCCACCGTCGTCCCGTCCCGCTCGATGAAGTTCGTCTCGCCGATGAAGTCCGCCACGAAGGCGCTCGCCGGACGGTCGTAGATCTCGCCGGGCGTGCCCAGCTGCTCGATCCGGCCCGCGTTCATCACCGCCACCCGGTCGGACATGGCGAGCGCCTCCTCCTGGTCGTGCGTCACGTAGACGAACGTCACTCCCACGGTCTCCTGGATCCGCTTCAGCTCGATCTGGAGCTGGCGCCGGACCTTCAGGTCGAGCGCGCCGAGCGGCTCGTCCAGGAGCAGCACCTTCGGCTCCATCACGAGCGCGCGCGCCAGGGCCACGCGCTGCTGCTGGCCGCCGGACAGCTGGGTCGGCTTGCGGAGCTCGACCTGCGGCAGGCGGACCAGCTCGAGCATCGCGCGGGCGCGGCCGTGCCGCTCCGCCTTCGAGAGGCCCCGCTGCTTCAGGCCGTACGCCACGTTGTCCAGCACCTTCAGGTGCGGAAACAGCGCGTAGGACTGGAAGACCGTGTTGACGTCGCGCTTGTACGGCGGGAGCCGGGCGACGTCCTCGCCGCCGATCAGGACGGCCCCCTCGTCCGGCCGCTCGAAGCCGGCGATCAGCCGCAGCGTGGTCGTCTTGCCGCAGCCGGAGGGGCCGAGCAGCGAGAGGAACTCACCGGCCGCCACGTCGAGGTCGATGGCGTCGACCGCCACGACATCGTCAAAGCGCTTGGTCAGCCCGCGGAGCGCCACCTCCGCGGACGCGAGCCCGGCGGCCATGCGGCACGCTACCCCATCCGGGGGACCCGGAACAACCGCTGGTGGCCGAGAAATCTGGCGCGGAGCGCCAGATTTTCAGCACACGTCCGGTCCGGCGAGCAGCTGAGCGGTGAGGCGAGCGGGGTGCACCGCGAGAATCTTGACGGGCGGCCCGAGTGTCCTACCGGTGGGGCCATGAGCAGGGCGATCCTCGTTGGCTACGACCCGGGCGCCGCCGATTTCGCGCCCGTCGAGCTCGGCGCCGAGCTGGCGCGCCTGACGGGCGCTCAGCTTGTCGTGGCCCTCGTTCACGGCGGCGTGCCCGTGCTCCCGGTCGGCACGCCGCAGGACCACGTGGACTACGCGATCGGCCAGGTCGATCCGGACCTGGCGCCGGACATCGTCCCCGCGCTCGAGAACCTCGAGCCGCAGTTGCGGGCGCTCGGCGTCAAGTTCGAGGTCCGCCCCGTGCCGAGCATGAGTGCGGCACGGGGGCTACAGGCCGAGGCCGAGCGCAGCGATGCGGGCCTGCTGGTGGTGGGCTCCTCGCGGCACGGACGCCTCGGTTCCACCGCCACGCGCCTGCTGCACGGCGCGCCGTGCTCGGTGGCGGTCGCTCCGCGCGACTGGAAGGCGGGCGACTGGAGCGGGGACGGCCGGCCTGAGACGATCGGCGTGGGCTACGTCGAGAGCGACGAGGGGCGCCACGCCCTCGAGTCGGCGTACGCGCTCGCGCGGCACATCGGCGCGAGGCTGCGAGTGATCAGCGTGGTCCGCGAGACCCTTCGCATGCAGCTCGAGAGCGAGCCGCGCTACGTGGCAGGACAGTTCGGCAAGGACACGGAGGACGTCGAGGGCGAGTACATGCTGAAGACCGAGCAGCGAGTCCGCGCGACCGTCGACGAGCTCGGCCACGACGTGCCGATCGAGGTCGAGACGCTGGCGGGCGACCCCGCCGAGCTGCTCGCCGACGTCTCGCGCCGGGTGGACCTCATCGTGTGCGGCTCGCGCGGCTACGGCCCATTGCGCGGCGTCGTGCTCGGAAGCGTCACCCACCACCTGATCGTCGAGGCGCACTGCCCGCTGATCGTCGTCCCGCGCGGCGTCAAGCGCTCGCTCGAGGCGTTGCTAGAGGACGTGCTCCAGGCCGATCGTCGGTGAGCGCTCCAGCGAGCTGACCTTCCGGATCGCCAGCAGCACGCCGGGCATGAAGGATTCGCGGTCGGTCGAGTCGTGGCGGATGGAGAGCGTCTGGCCGGGTCCGCCGAAGATGACCTCCTGGTGCGCCACGAGCCCGGGAAGCCGCACCGAGTGGATCGGCTCGTGCACGTTGCCTCCGGCCGCCCGGATCAGCTCGGCCGTGCGCGCGGCGGTGCCGGACGGCGCGTCGAGCTTGCGGTCATGGTGGAGCTCGATGATCTCGCATTCGGGCATGTGCTCGGCCACGCGCCGTGCGAGCTCCATCATCAGCACGGCTCCGATGGCGAAGTTGGGTGCCACGAGCAGGTTGGCGTCGCCCACGCCCTCCAGCTCGGAGAAGTCGGCGCCGGTCGTGCCCATCACGCAGTGAACGCCCGCCTCGATGCAGTGGCGGGCATTGGCGAGCGCGGTGTCGGGCGTGGAGAAGTCCACGACCACGTCGGCGTCGCCGAGGACATCCACCAGCGAGGTCTCCAGACGCGGGTCGGCGCGGCCCACCAGAGCCATGTCCTCCGCGCCCTCCACCGCGGCGCAGACGGTCTGGCCCATCCGACCGGCCGCGCCGGAGACGGCAACGTTGATCATGCGGCCGCGAGCGCCGGCGAGACGGCCTCGAGCGCGCGCCGGAAGGCTGTCTCGTCGCCGCCGACGCCCGCGGCGGACATGCGCTCGGGCAGCCAGAGCTCCTGAGCCAGCTCGTTCACGTCGTCGAGCGTAACGGCGTCGAAGGCGGCGAGCAGCTCGTCGACCGTGAGCAGCGGCACCTCCATCAACACGGAGCTGCCCAGCCGGTTCATGCGCGTGAGCGTGGACTCCATCGAGAGCACCGTGCGCCCCTTCACGTTGTCGCGCGCCCGCTCCAGCTCCTGCGCGGTCACGCCGTCCTCGGTGAGGCGGCGAAGCTCCGAGCCGATCACGTCGACGGCCTCCCCCACGTTGTCCGGTCGCGTGCCCACGTAGAGCGCCACCTGGCCGGTGTCGGCATAATGGCTCGCGTAGGAGTAAACGGAATACGCTAGACCGCGTCTCTCGCGCACCTCCTGGAACAGGCGCGACGAGGTCGAGCCGCCGAGGATCGTGTCGAGCACGCGCAGCGCGAAGCGGCGATCGTCGCCCCTCGCGATCCCGGGCCCGCCCAGGCAGAGGTGGTACTGCTCCGTGTCCTTCTCGTGGAAGCGGAGCACCTGGCCGTGTCCGTCGGGCGTGTCGACGACGTCGGCCGGCGCCGGGTCGGCCGCGCCGATGGCCCGCTCGGCGAGCTCCACGATCCGCTCGTGCTCCAGGTTGCCGGCGGCCGCGAGCACCATGTTCTGGGGCACGTAGCGGCCGTCGTGCCAGGTCGCGATCTCAGGCACCGGCACAGACGAGATCACCTCCGCGCGCCCGATGATCGGGCGTCCGAGCGGATGGTCGCCGAAGATCGCTCCGGCGAGCACGTCGTGGACCTTGTCCTGCGGCTCGTCCTCGTACATGGCGATCTCCTCGATCACCACCTGGCGCTCCGAGTCGATGTCGGGATACGAGGGCCGGAGCACCATGTCCTGGAGGACGTCGAAGGCGCGCTCCAGGTGGTTGTCGAGGAAGCGCGAGTAGACCGAGGTCGTCTCCTT
>JAXDIL010000120.1:0-28367 GCA_034664005.1 Thermoleophilaceae bacterium
TTGCCACGTACATCGGGTCGATTCCCAAGATCTCGGACGCCCCGGCGACCGCCGCGTCGACCGGCACCGCCGCCTCGCGCACGACCATCGCCACGCGCGAAGCGCGCGCGAGCTCGTTGAGCACGGAGGCCACGCCGCCGCGCGTCGCGTCGCGCATGCAGCGGAGCGACGGACCGGCCTCCTCGAGCAGCGCGTCCACCACCGGCCACAGCGAGCGCGTGTCGGACTCGATGTCGGCGTCGAGCTCGAACTCCCCGCGCGCGAGCATGATCGCGGTGCCGTGCTCGCCGATCGAGCCGGACAGGAGGATGCGGTCGCCGGGCCGGATCGAAGCGGCGGACAGGGCGGCTCGCGGATCGCGCTCGCCGATGCCGGCGGTGCAGATGTACATCCCGTCCGCCGCCCCGCGCTCGACGACCTTGGTGTCGCCGGCCACGATCTCGACCCCGGCCGCGCCCGCGGCCGCCGCAATCGCGTCGACCTCGGCCCTGAGCTCCTCGGCGCCGAGACCCTCCTCCAAGATCAGCGACAGGCTGAGCGCACACGGGCGCGCGCCCGCCACGGCGAGATCGTTGACGGTCCCGTTGACCGCCAGGTCGCCGATCGAGCCTCCCGGGAAACGGAGCGGCTTCACGACGAACGAGTCGGTCGTGAACGCGAGAGCGGCGCCGCCGATCTCGAGCGAAGCGGCGTCCTCGGTCGTCTGTGCTCCGAACGCCGGCGCGAACAGGCCCTCGATCATGCTCTGCGTGGCCTTGCCGCCGGCCCCGTGAGCCATGTTCACCCGCTCGTCGCGGAACTTGCCGCGCTTCGAGCGAGCGGTCTCGATGATCTCGAGGATGCGCTCCTCCTGGCGTCCCGTGACGCTCATACGACCTCGCGCTCCCGGGCGAAGCGGCCGTAGTTGTAGTACGCGGCGCAGGCGCCCTCGGAGGACACCATGCAGGTCCCGATCGGGCGCTCGGGCGTGCAGGCCGTGCCGAACACCTTGCACTCCCACGGCTTGATGACGCCCTTCAGCACCTCGCCGCACTGGCATGCCTTCGGGTCGGCCACGCGCACGCCCGGCACGCTGAAGCGCAGCTCGGCGTCGAGCTCCGCGTAGGCCTCGGAGAGCTTCAGGCCGCTCTGCGAGATGAAGCCGAGTCCGCGCCACTCGAAGTGCGGGCGCAGCTCGAACACCTCGGCCATCACCTCGAGCGCGCGCTGGTTGCCCTCGTACGGCACCACGCGCGAGTACTGGTTCTCCACCTCGCAGCGGCCCTCGTCGAGCTGCGCGAGGATCATCCGGATCGCCTGGAGGATGTCGAGCGGCTCGAAGCCCGCCACGACGATCGGCTTGCCGTAGTCGGCCGGTATGAACTCGAACGGCCTCGCCCCCACGACCGTCGACACGTGGCCCGGCCCGACGAAGCCGTCGAGGCGCAGGTCGGGCGAGTCGAGCAGCGCGCGCAGCGGCGGGACGATCGTCACGTGACTGCACATGCAGCTGAAGTTGGGGACGCCCTCGGCCTTCGCCCGCTTCAGCGTGAGCGCCGTGGAGGGCGCGGTCGTCTCGAAGCCGATGGCGAAGAAGACGACCTGGCGGTCCGGGTTCTGCTTCGCGATCCGCAGGGCGTCGAGCGGCGAGTAGACCATGCGGATGTCGGCGCCCTCGGCCTTGGCCTCGAGCATGCTGCCCTTCGAGCCGGGGACGCGCATCATGTCGCCGAAGCAGGTGAAGATCACGCCGGGCTCGCGCGCCACGGCGATGCCGTCGTCCACGCGGCCCATAGGGATCACGCAGACGGGGCAGCCCGGTCCGTGCACGAGCTCGACGTTGGCCGGCAGCAGGTCGTCGACGCCGTACTTGTAGATCGAGTGGGTGTGGCCGCCGCAGACCTCCATGAACTTGTAGTGGCGGCCCGGCTCGACGGCGGCGAGGATCTCGGTGGCGAGCACGCGCCCGAGCTCGGGGTCGCGGAACTCGTCGACGTACCTCACGCGCTCAGCTCCGCGAGCGCCACGCCCGCGTGCACGAGCACCCGGTCGCCGGGCGCCACGTCCACGAGCTCGATCTCGACCGTGCTCCTCGAGCCGTCCTCGGCCGCGCAGAGGGCGAGCCGGCGCACGTCGTCGATGCGCTCCACCCGCATCGGGATGCCCTCGTCGGAGCAGGTGATGCAGTGGTCGCCGCAGGCGTTCGCGTTCACTCGATCACGCTCGCCTTGAGCTCCTCGAGCTCGGCCTCGTAGTTCTCGCCCATGCGCTCGAGCTGGCGGCGCGTGGCGATCGCCTCCTCCTCGTCCACCTGCGAGATGGCGAAGCCCACGTGGATCAGCACCCAGTCCCCGATGCCGACGCCGACGCCGTCGGCGTCCATCAGGCCGATGTTGATGGTGCGGCGCACGCCTGCCACGTCGACCCTCGCGAGGCGGTTTTCCTCGTCCGCGATCTCAACGATCTGGCCCGGTATGGCCAGGCACATCGGATGCCTCTCTCCGCCGAAGAGCGCTCAGGCTATGCCTCCCGCAATTTGGAAAAAAGTGGGGGAGTTGGAACCCAACGTTGATTTCCAACGTGCGCTGGGGCTACGCTCGATCACCTCGATACTTCGGCGTTGGAGGATGCATCGAGGCAGCGGTCCACATACTCGAGGCAGACCCGGAGCTGGGGCTCCGGCTCCCGGTCGCGGAGATCTCGAGGGCGCGCGCCGAGCTGTCCGCGTCGGTGATCGCGCTCGTCCCCGGGCACTGGGAGGTGCCGCACGGCGAGGGAGCGCGAGGCCGGCTGGGCTTCCTCGTCCTCGACGGCCTGCTCGCCCGCGACGTGACGCTTGCCGGCACCACCTCCACCGAGCTGCTGGGCGACGGTGACGTCGTCCAGCCGTGGCTGGCGCCGCGCGAGGACGGGCTCGTTCGCTATCGCGTGGCGTGGCACGTGCTCGCCCCCGTGCGGCTCGCGGTGCTGGACGACCAGCTCGGGCGCTCGCTCGCGCGCTGGCCTCAGGTGATGAGCTCGCTGCTCGAGCGGGCGGTGCGGCGCACGCACCGGATGTCGATCCACGAGGCGCTGCTCCAGCTCTCCCCGGTGGAGACGCGCCTGATCGTCCTGTTCTGGCATCTCGCCGAGCGCTGGGGGCACGTGACCCCAGCGGGGATCGCGCTGAGGCTGCGGCTACCCCACGCGCTGCTCGGCCAGCTGGTCGGCTGCCGGCGCGCCTCCGTGACCACGGCGCTCCAGCACATCTACGCGAGCGGCGAACTGGTGCGACGCACGGACGGAAGCTGGCTCCTGACGGGCGACCCTCCGGACGAGCTGTCCGAGGTGCACTGGGAGCCGCTCACGGCGCACGCGTAAGGGCGGCGGACGCGGGTAGCCTCGGCGGCGCTAGTGGTTGCGTAGGGCGTTGATCAACTCGTCCTTCGACATCTCGGAGCGACCCTCGATGCCGAGCTCGCGGGCACGCTCCTCGAGCTCCTCCTTGGTGCGGTCCTCGTAGTCCTCAGCCTCGCCGCCCTTCTTGCTGACGTTCTCGCCGCTCGCCTTTGCGTTGGCGATCCGCGCGGCCTTCTCCTTGCTCGCACCGTCCTCACGCAGCTCCTCGTAGAGGCGGTCGTCCTTCACGCTGGGTCCGTGATCCTTTGCCATGCCCACCTTGTTCCCGGGAGTTGGAACACTCACACGGTGGCACGTGAGAGCAAGGTGGTAGACCGGGCGGTCCAGGAGCTGTACGGGCTGCCGCCCTCTGAGTTCACGCGTGCGCGCGACGCGCGCGCGAGGGAGCTCCGCAAGGCTGGCGACCGCGATGCGGCCGACGCGGTCAAGGCACTCCGCAAGCCGACCGTCGCGGCCTGGGCGCTCAACCAGCTTGCCCGGGAGCGGAGCAAGGACGTGGACCGGCTGCTCGGCGCGGGCCAGAAGCTCCGCGCGGCCCAGGAGCAGCTCCTCGGCGGCGGCGAGCGCTCCGCCCTCCAGGACGCCGCTGCGGCCGAGCGCGAGCTCGTGGCGAAGCTGGCCGGCGACGCCGTCGCACTCGCGCGCGACGCCGGCGAGCGGCCGGGCGCGGGATTCGAGGAAAAGGTGGCCGGCACGCTCCACGCAGCGGCGCTCGACCAGGAGACGGCCGAGCAGCTGCGCGCCGGCAGGCTGGTGAGGGAGCGCGAGGCGATCGGCGGCTTCGGCGCGGGCGCGTTCGGCCCGGGCGGCCCCGACGCGCCAGGCCCCGACGCGGGCGGCCCGGACGCGGGCGCCGACGACGCCAGCGGCCGCGGCGCGAGCGGCCCTGGCGCGGGCGCAGCGCCTGCGCGGGCCACCGCCGCGCGCGGCCGCTCGCCCTCCCGCGCCAAGAGCGGCTCCAAGCCCGCGGACCGCCCCTCCGGCGCGGACCGCCCCACGCGCGCACGCGCGCCGGCCGCGTCCGATGAGGCCAGGCGGCGGGAGCGCCTCGCCGCCGCGCGCACCGACGAGCGCCACGCCCGGCGCGAGCTCGAGGCGGCCGCGAAGGCGCGCGAGAGCGCCGATACGCGCGCGCAGGCGGCGGAGGCGCACGCCAGGGAGGCCACGGCGCGCGCGAAGACGACCGCCGAGCGGCTCGCCGACGCGAAGCGAGCCGAGAGCGCCGCGCGGAAGGCCCACACCCGCGCCGCGCGGGCGCTGGACAAGGCTGAGCAGGGCTCGGCTCAGAGGTCTTAGAGGACTCTTAGCCCCCTCTAACGCCGCCCTTACGCGGCCCTCCAAAGGTCCCTCCGGCAATCGGACCCAACCAAGGAGGACCTCATGCGAGGCAGAGAGATGACCCGGACGATCGCGATCGCGGCGGTCTGCGCGGCGGTCGGCACGGCAGGCGGGATCGCCGGCGTCTCGGCGGCGACCGGCGGCGATGCTGCTGGGAGCTCGAACAGCGCGGGCGCCGATCAGCGGCCCGGGCCGCCCGACGGCGACTCGGGCCGGCACGTGGGCGCAAACGGCGTACGCGAGAAGGCGCTCAGCGGTGACGTCGCCGCCAAGGTGCGCGCCGCCGCGCTCGACAAGGTCGGCGGCGGCACAGTCGAGCGCGTGGAGACGGACGCCGACCACGGCTCGCCCTACGAGGCGCACGTGCGCCGCGCGGACGGCACGGAGCTGGAGGTGCTCGTGAACGAGAGCTTCAGCGTGACGGCCGTCAACCAGATGCAGCACCCGTAGCGCTCGGGCCGCGAGCCCGCAACTACCCCCGCGGGGCGCCTACGCGGCGTCCTGCGGGTGGTAGGTGGGCACCACCACCGTCGCTCGGCGTTGAGCCGGGCCGACAACTCTGTTGCGCTCGGGCTTTATCACCTAAACTCAGCGCATGGAGGATTGGGCTCAGCTCATCTCCTTCGACCCCTCCCTGGTCCTGCGGCCCACCACCGTGGACGAGCTGAAGTCCATGCTCGAGAAGGTCGATCGCCGCGAGCTGGGCAACGGCACCGTGCGGGTGCTCGGGAGCCTTCACTCCTGCGCGAAGATCGTCGAGTCCGACGCCGTCCTCGACACCTCCGGGATGCCGAAGACGATCGACTTCGAGGATGGCGACACGGCCGTCGTGGCCTCCGCCAACGTGACGCTGCACGACTTCCTCGCGGAACTCGGCAGCCACGGCAAGTCGGTGACCGCGACCGGCGGAACCGACGCTCAGACGCTGGCGGGCCTGATCTCGACGGGCACCGCGCCGGCGAGCTCCCGCCACGCGCTCTACGAGCTGCTCGACTGGGTGGAGCTCGTGGCGGTGGATCCGGCCACCGGGAAGGCCGTCGAGCGGCGCATCGGGCGCGGCGACGCCGACTTTTCGGCGGCCGTGTGCTCGCTCGGGCTGCTCGGCGTGCTCACGCGCGTGCGCTTCGACCTCGTGGACGGGCGCTACTTCGCGGTCGTCCAGAAGATCGTCGACATGGACGAGGTGCTCGACGACCTGGACAAGACCGCGGCCACCTACGACTTCTGGCGGGTGAACTGGGCGCCGAAGTCCGACAAGGCGCTGCTGTGGGCCGCGACCGAGGTCCCGCTCTCGAAGTCGAAGCCGGACGGCGACTACCCCCCAGACCAGCCCGAGCAGGTGCTCGACTTCGTCTTCAAGGTGGTGGACAAGCTGGGCGACACAGGCCCGCTCCTGAACGCGCCGCTCGAGGTGGTCTACGACCTCCTGACCCTGACCTACACGGCGAGCGACGACACGGGCCCGCTTCGCAACATGCTGCCGGTGGACCGGCGCGCGCCGCTGCACGTGGCGATGGCGGAGTGGAGCTTCAGGCCGCAGGACCTGCAGCGCGTGCTCGGCGAGTGCGAGAGCTACTTCGACACGAACGGCTGGCCGAACATCCCGACCGAGATCGAGCTGAGCCGCGTGGACGGCAACTTCATGTCCCCATGGAACTGGGAGGGGCTGGACTACATCGTGAAGCTGAACTTCATGTACCTCACCGAGGTGTGCACGAAGCCGGGCGAGAAGGAGGCCATCTACGAGCACCTGCGCGGGCTCTGGGAGCACTTCGAGAGCGCCGGCGTCCCGTTCAAGGCGCACTGGGGCAAGATCAACTTCATCGACCCCGACTTCGTGGCGCGCAACCATGACTTCGACGCGTTCAAGCCGCTCGCCCAGCCGATGTTCATGAACGACTACCTCAGCGAGCGGCTCGGGACGGTCTGACGTGTTCCCCGGGCTGACCGACATCCACGCGCACCCGGCGATGAACGCGTTCCTGTGGGACCGCGACCTACGCCGCCACTACTGGACGGGGAAGACCTTCGACCCGCTCGCCAGCCTCACGGACTTCAAGATGCTGGAGCAGGGCGGCGTGAAGGTGCTGTGGTCGTCGAACCACATCCCGGAGAGCAACATGTTCGGCTGCGTGTTCCTGAAGATCGCAGCCAACTTCACCAGGGGCGGGCGCATGCTCCTGAAGAAGGACGCGTGGCAGTGCCTGCTCGCGATGATGGCCAACATGGAGCGGCAGGTGGCGCGCTCCGGCGAGCGCTTCGAGCTGGCCCGCTCGAACGCCGAGCTCGATGCCGTGGTGGCGTCGGGAAAGACGGCGATCATCCACACGGTCGAGGGCGGCCACGTGCTCGGCGCCGGTCTCGCCGAGACCGACCTGGCCGGTCGGGTCGCCCGGGTGGAAGAGCTCGCCGAGCGTGGCGTGGCGTCGCTGACGCTCGCCCACCTGTTCCCGAACGACCTCGCGGGACACGCCGAGGCGATCCCCGCGGCGGAGCGCAACCTGCCCTTCTGCAAGCTGGACAGCAACGTCGACCTCGCGCGCGGGCTCACGCCGACCGGCAGCGCCGTGGTCGAGCGGATGGTCGAGCTGCGCATGCTCCCGGACGTCATGCACTGCACGCCCCGGGCCCGGCGTGACATCTACCAGCTCGTGGGAAACCGCATCCCGCTGGTGGCCTCGCACTCGGGCGTCCAGTCGATGAACCCGGAGCCGTACAACCTCGACCAGGAGGACGTGGCGGCGATCGTCGCCACCGGAGGCATCGTCGGCGTGATCTTCATGCCCTACTGGCTTGCCGAGTCGGACCCCGGGCCGGGGCTGGAGGCGATCTGGCAGACGATGGACCAGCTGCGCGCCTGGAGCGGCGGCAGCTGGGACCACGTGGCGATCGGGACCGACTTCGACGGCTTCACCGACCCGCCCGACGACTGCAACAGCGAGGCCAAGCTCCCGAGGATCCAGGGGCTGCTGGAGCAGCACGGCCTCGCGCAGGGCGACATCGAGGCCGTGCTGGGCGGGAACGCGCGGCGCGTGCTTGAGGACGGCTGGCGCTAGTGCGCCGGTGCGGCCGCTACTCGATGATCCCGTGGCGCAACGCAGCCGCCACGGCAGCGACCCTGTCGTGGGTGCCGAGCTTGGGGTAGATGTGCTCGAAGTGCGTCTTGACGGTCGTGGGACTCACCGCGAGCTGATCTGCGATGTCAGCCGTGCCGAGCCCGTGAGAGGCGAGTTGGAGCACCTCGGTTTCGCGCGACGTGAGCGCTGGCGGGGGCACGCGCTGACCGTCGACGTGACGGGCGCGCAGTCGCGCGGCACTAATCCTGGCGTGCTCCGCGGCTCGGCGAGCTCTTCGAGCTGATTCCCGTTCGGCCAGCTCCTGGTCGCTGAATCCGGCGCGCCTATGCGCCTCCGCACGCTGCTCCGCCCGCTCAGCGGAGTCGTCCAAGCGCTTCGCCGTTCGGTCGTACCCCGCGGCGGCGGCCTCCTCGATGCGTCCGGGCGTGGCGATGCCCAGCACGGCATCGATGTTCCCATCGCTGCCGTATACCGGGACCGTCTCGACGGAGTACGCGTGGCCGTAGCTCGTGAAGGCGAACTCGCTTCGCTCGCCCGCCAGCGCGGCCGAATACCTCTCCACGGCGAGAGTTCGCACCGGCTCGGGCATCTCGGTGATATCGGGAACCTGGCGACCGACGAACAGGTCATCCTCGAACCAGGGCAGTCGCATGATCGACTCGCCCTCGGCCCCTCGAACGACCAGGTGCCGATCCACGAGGAACGACGTCGGATCGCCGGCGACGCGGAGGCGCCGGCGATGCGCGACGCGGCCGGCCAGAAATCCGAGAGCAAGAGCCTCGGCGACTGGCTTATCGCCGGCGGAAGCTCCGACGAGCGTGCCGATGTCGCGTGACAGTCCCTCGAATCGATCGGCCTCCGGCAGGCGGATTCCGGCTGCATTGAGGGCCACCTCGGCGCCCCCATGTTCGCGAGCGACCCGCAGCGAGGCCAGTAACGCAGTTGCGGTATTCGTGTTGAAGTCCATGATTTAGGCCTCGGCATTCTAGGAGATATGCCGATTACAGACCGCTCGACCGATAGCCATGGGGACGGCGCTTCGCCCCCCTCTGCAAGCCGGTGGCTCTGCCGCGAAGCGCGCTGACGTGCCAGGATCAGAGGGTGCAGGAGATCGAGATCCGCGGCGACATGATCCGCCTGGGGCAGCTCCTCAAGCTGGCAGACATCGCCGGCTCGGGGGCGGACGCCCGCGATCTCCTGCTCGAGAACTCCGTGACCGTCAACGGTGAGACGGAGACGCGACGAGGCCGCCAGCTGCACTCGGGGGACGTGGTGACGGTGGGCGACCACGCGGTGCGTGTGGCATGAACGGCTGGAGAAACACGCCACGCCGCAGCACACGACAGCTTGCACGGGCGGTCGGGAACGGTCGGAGCGTCGGCGAGGCGCTGCGCCACCTGGACATCCATGGCTCGGAGCCGGACGCCAGCATCCTGGCCGATGCGCTCGCGCACTTCCTGGTGGATCGCTGCGAGTCCCACCACGCTGGCTGGCGAGCAGTGCGGCGGGTCGTCGTCGACTCCGCCTTCGATCCGCCCTGGGAGAAGTGCGCGCGCCGGGCCGTTCCACACGTGGCCGGGGACCTCCTCAGCCTCTCAGGCGAGAGCGGCCGCACACCCCTGGCCCGAGCGCAGCACATCGCCGCCCATCGGCGTGCCGAGCAGGTCGCCTCCCATGTCGACCCGCGCGCGCTGCTCGCGGATCTCGGCCTGGACGCGCGCCCGGTGAGCCCGGAGGGCTGGCAGGCTGCGCTCGGCAGCGCGGTGAGCGCACGCTCTCGCGAGCAGGTGGCCCGTGCGATCGACCGCGCGCTCCCGCGGGCCTAGCCCACGTGGATCTCGTCTGGCAGCAGGGCCCGTAGCTGGAGCACCGCCTTCGCGTGAAGCTGGGAGATGCGGGACTCCGTGACGCCGAGGATCTCGCCGATCTCGGCGAGGCGCAGGTCCTGGTAGTAACGCAGCCCGAGGACAACGCGCTCGCGTTCGGGCAGGCGCGCGATTGCCTCGCCGATGCGTACTCGCAGATCCCTGGCGTCGGCACTGTCCGCAGGGTCCTCGGCATTCGGATCGGGAAGCGTCTGGAGCAGCGTCGTCACGAAGCCGTCGATACCGCCGCCGTCGCGCGGCTGATCCAGGGCAAACATGCGTGCGTCAGCCACACGCTGCAAGGAGGCATCCAGGCCCGCTGAGTCCATGGACAGCTCGGCGGCCAGTTCGTCGTCGGTCGGCGTCCGGCGGAAGCGCATCGATAGGGCGGCCGTCGCCTGCTCGATGTCGCGCGCCTCGGTGCGGACACTGCGCGGGACCCAGTCGAGCGACCGCAACTCGTCGAAGATGGCGCCCCTGATGCGCCTGCCCGCATACGACTCGAACCTGATCCCGCGTCCGGGCTCGAAGCGGTCCACGGCCTCGATGAGGCCATCGAGGCCATAGGAGACGAGGTCCGCCAGCTCGACGTGCGCCGGCATGCGCGAGCCCATTCGGCCGGCGATGTACTTGACGATCGGCGAGTAGGCGAGGATCAGCTGGTTACGGGCCCCGCGGTCGCCGGTCCGCTTGTACCGCCGCCATGTCTCAGCTTGTTCAGTCCGCTTGCGCCTCTCGGCTGTCGACGGCATCAGCCGCTCATCCTGGTGATCTGACCGCTCTCCGCCACAAGGGTCACCAGATGAGCGCGGGTGTGGGCGTTCGTCTTCGTCATCGCGTTGCGGACGTGCGTGCGGACCGTGTGGGGTGAGACGAAGAGCCGCCCCGCGATGTCCTCACCGGTCACGCCCTGGGACAGAAGCCCGACGATCTCGCACTCGCGGGGTGACAGCAGCCCCACGGGGGCCCGCTCCACGACCCGGTTGTCGGTGGGGGAGCGCCCGGCCGCAACCTCGCGTACCGCCTTGATCAGCTCGCCAGGCCCACCGGATTTCGACGCGATGCCGTCGGGCTTATCCGCGGACGAGACCGGCACTGCCGGCGTGCCACCCGTGTAGAGCAGCACCCGCACCCCTCGGGCGCGTGCCTTCGGGATAAGGCCAAGGCTGCTCTCGCCGTGCAGGTCCGCATCGAGGATCGCCACGTCGGCCCCACGCTGCTCCACCAGGCGTTCTGCCTCGGTCAGGGTCTCAGCCGTTCCGGCGACCTCCATTCCCTCGCGGCGTAGAAGCAGTGCCAGCCCGCGTGCAACCGCGCCGTGGTCCTCGATGATCAGCACCCGCAGGGGCTGCTGGGGCGCTTCACCCACTTCGAGGCCCGGCTCTGCCTGCTCCGAGTCGGGGTACAGCTCGCCGATCTGCACGACCTGCGGGAGCACCGCGCGGAATGCGGCCAACATGCGACCGTCGAACTGGCTACCTTCACCGGCCTGCATGGTCTCGAGCGCCGCCTCGACCGTCAGCGCGTCCCGATAGACCCGGTCATGGGTGAGCGCGTCGAACACGTCTGCGACCGCCGTGATCCTGGCTGCAAGCGGAATCTCCTCGCCGGCCAGCCCATCCGGGTAGCCCTCGCCGTCGACACGCTCGTGGTGGGAGCCGGCGATCGTCGACGCCATCTCGAGCACCGGGTCGCCTGACCCGCCGAGGATGTCGCGCCCGATCGGCGCGTGACGCTGGATGACCGCCCGCTCGGATGCGCTCAGCTTGCCTGGCTTTCGGAGCACGACGTCGGGGACCCCGACCTTGCCGATGTCGTGCATGGCGCTGGCGACGCGCAGGGTCCAGCAGTCGGACGCCGGCCATCCCAGGCTCCGGGCTATGAGCGCACAGGTGCGGCTGACGCGCTCCACGTGCTCGGAGGTTTCCTCGTCGCGGAAGCGCCCTGCTCGGATGAGACATTCGAGGACGCCTTCCGCGAGCCGCGCATCCGGATGCTCTGGGGACCCGACACGCTCGGCCCTCCTCCGCAGGGCACGGGTCACGGCGATCGCGAGCTCCTCGGCCGAGAACGGCTTTTGGAGATGGTCGTCGAAACGGGCTGCCAAGGCATCCGCCGCGATCTCGTCCGTGCGCTCGCTGCGGACGAGGATGGTGGCGGACGCGGCTCCCATCTCGTCACCCAGGAGCAGATCGCTCACGACCAGGTCGAACAGCTGCACCGAGAGCTCGGCCCGCGCGGTCGCGAGGTTGGAAACACCTGTCGCAGCCATCCCGTGACGCTCGAGAAGGCCTACCGTGAAAAGGCGGGTCTTCGGGTCCGCATCCACCACCAGCGCCGTGACCAGTGTCATGCTGGCACCGCAGCCTCGGCGACCTTGCGGAGGAGCGCCGCGCGGGTAAATGGCTTCCTGAGAACCGTGGCACCCGGCGGAAGCTCGTCCGGGCGCTCGGTGTAGCCCGATATGAAGACGACCGGAAGCCCCGGCTGCAGCTCGGTCAGGCGCGACGCGAGCCGTGGGCCGGACATGCCAGGCATCACCACGTCCGTGAGCAGCACGTCGACCGGCGGGCCCTCACCCAGGATCGCAAGTGCCTGGTCGGGATGCGACGCGGCCAGCACCCGATGGCCGTGCGCGGTGAGGATCCGCTCGAGGACTTCGCGGACAGCATCCTCGTCCTCGACCACCAAGAGCGTCTTGGGGTTGCCGGGCGGCGGAGGTTCTGTGGAAGGCTCGAGCACCGTGCTCGCCGCCTCCTCGCTATGGGGGAAGAGCATTCGGACGCTCGTCCCCTGGCCGAGCTCCGACTCGATCAACACGGTGCCGCCGGCCGCCTTCGCTGCGCCGTAGACCATTGCCAGGCCGAGACCCGTTCCCTCCCCGACATCCTTCGTCGTGAAGAAGGGCTCGAATACGCGTTCGATGGTGGCGGGCGACATGCCGGTGCCCGTGTCGGTCACGCGTATCTCCGCGTAGGGCCCAGGGTCGAGTCCCGGGACACCGCGCAGCTCCGTGTCGCCGACGTCGCCCGACATAGTCTCGATCACGAGTCGTCCGCCATCCGGCATCGCGTCGCGCGCGTTCACGGCCAGGTTGATGAGCGCCTGTTCGAGCTGCAGCTTGTCGCACAGCACGACGGGCGCTCGAGGATCGAGACAGGTGGACAGGACCACGTCCTCGCCGATCGTCCGCAGTAGGAAATTCTCGATCTCCTCGACCAGGCAGTTGACGTCGACGGCCACCGGCTTCGCCGCCTCCGGCCTCGAGAACACGAGCAGCCTGCTGGTGAGATCGGCCGCGCGGTGGCCTGCACGGGCGATCTCGCTGAAGGCCTCGGCCGCGTCGCCGTCGGCATCGGCCGCCCCAAGCTCGGCGTAGTTGAGGATCACGGCGAGCAGGTTGTTGAAGTCGTGCGCGATGCCGCCTGCCAGACGCCCGATGCCCTCCAGCTTCTGCGCTTGATGGAGCAGCCCCTTGAGGCGAGCCTGTTCCCGTTCTGCCTTCACCCGCAACGTGATGTCGGCCACCACGGCGAGCGCGTACCTCGGCGAGCCATCCGCGCCGCAGACGAGCCTCGCCCGGATGTCACCCCACGCGACGCTCCCGTCGGCACGGACGTAGCGTTTCTGGCCCTGGTGCTCGGTGATCTGACCGAGCAGCATCCGCTCGAGCCCGGGGCCCATGACCGGGCTGTCCTCGGGGTAGGTCACCTCGCCGACGGTGAGGCCGACCAGATCGGCTGGACGCCGGCCCAGCATGGCGGCGAAGGCGGGGTTCACCCGGATGAACCGCCCGCGGTGGTCCGGCGCGGCGCTCACCAGCGCCATGCCCACGGGCGCGTTCTCGAATGCGCCCTCGAACAGCTCGCGCGCCGCTCGCAGCTCGTCCTCGACCTTCGTCTGACGGCTTATGTCTCGTACGAGAACCATGCCGCCGATCACCGCTCCGGCCTCGTCATGCACGGGCACCACGTCGTAGGAAACAACCAGCCCAGGGACGCGCGAGCCGGGTATCTCGAAGCTCTGCGGCTCCCCTTGAAGCACACGCTCGCAGGCCGTGTCGAGCACGACCCGATGATCTGGGAGGAGTTCGGACAGCCGGCTCCCGTTGATCTCCTCGGGAGACCAGCCTGACGTGACCAGGAGCCGGCCGGCCGCGAGCATCACGCGACCATCGCGCCCGAAGAACATGACCGATGCGTCCGGCAGGTGGTCAAGAAGCATGCGATAGCGCCCCTCGCTGCGACGGAGTGCTTCCTCCGCGCGCTTCTGGTCACCGATGTCCCGTGCGATCGCCGCGGTGCCCACCACCTTGCCTCCGGAGTGGAGCGGGGACAGGGTCAGCGATACGTGCCGCACCGAGCCGTCCCTGGCAACGCGGCGCGTCTCGTATCCCGGCACGGTTTCCCCGCACGCGACGCGCTCGCGGAGGGTCCTCTCCTCGTGCTCCAGCTCGGTCGGCGTAACGAGCGAGATCGGCTGCCCGACCGCCTCCTGGGCCGACCACCCGTACAGTCGCTCGGCGCCGTGGTTCCAGCTCGTGATGACTCCGTCCAGGTCCTTGGCGAGGATCGCGTCCTGTGCGGACTCGACGATCGCCGCGAACTCGGCCGCGCGCTGATGGTCTTCACCGACGGTCGGCGGCGAGGTCTGGGGTACTTCGCGTACTGGGTGGGGCATAACGCCCCTCTCTTCCTGCCGTCCGTAGATATATGAACTTGGAGTCTAGAGTCTTGTAGCTACTGTTTCGGCGAACCTCGTGACGAGCTGGAGCTTTCTAACCAACCACGCGCAGGTGCTGGTGTGCATCGCGCAGGATCCCGGCATCCGCCTTCGTGAAATCGGCGAAGCCGTGGGCATCACCGAGCGAGCCGCGCACCGCATCGTCAGCGAGCTTGCCGACGCCGGCTATATCGTGCGCGAGCGCCACGGCCGCCGGAATCGCTATACCGTCCAGTCTCAGCTCCCCGTGCCCGACCCGGTCGCTCGTGAGCAGAAGATCGGCGACCTCCTGGCCATCCTTGTGTCACACAATCGTGGCGGCAAGTAACAATTGATGCAATAGGCCGATCGGCGTATTACGACGCAATCGTAAGCGGAACCCCGCTCCCGATTCGCCCGGCGAGCCATGTGATCGCAGCTGTGCTGACCCGGACGCAGCCATGCGACGCCGCGGTCCCAAGCGCACCCGCGAGGTGGTTGGTCCCGTGAAGGCCGATCTGCCCTGGGCCCCCGTCGAATTCCTGGAGCACCTCGGATCTGGCGCTGGTGGCCAGCGCGAATGGACCGCCGTGGTCTCCGGACGACAGGGCGATGGCCTCCTCGACGAAGAAGCGGCCACGCGGAGTCGGCGTCCACGGGGTGCCCACCACCGCTCGAAATCGGCGTGCCACGCGGCCGTCGCGGAAGACCACGACCTGGCGCGTGGAGAGCTTGACGCGAATCTGCCACTCGGTCTGTGCGGGCCTGGTCTGCCAGGTGCGGATCCAGCCCGTGTGGCCGTTGGGGCGCCCCGGCAGCCGGACCTTCACCCAGGAGCCCCGGGCCGCACGCCCGAGGACAGGGAGGACCGTACGTACGCGCGTCAATGGCCGCAGGGAGCCGACGGCCTCGATCCGAGGCGCGCGCAGGGTCGGCCGCGTGCGGGCGATGTGGTCGTGCAGGAGCACCACGAGCGGCTGGCTCGCGCGCACGGTGGAATCAGCGCGCGCCGGAGTGGCGAGGACGCAGCCGGTGGCGGCCGTGAGGAGCCCGGCCGCCACGGCTACGATTCGCGTCATCCGGTGAGCCGTGACGGGCCGCGGCGCGGCTCGAGGACCGCTGCGGCGCAGGCGCGGTAGTGGAACCTCAGGGTCTTGGCGCGGGTGGCGTCCTTGAAGGTGACGTGCGCGCGGATCAGGTGCCGGCCGGGAGCGGCTCTCACGAACACCCGGAAGGGCGACTTCTTCCTGTTGCCGATGCGCCTGCCGTCCATGCGGAAGACGACGCGCTTGATCAGGTGGCCGCGAACCGTGGCGCTGAACCCGTCAGTGCAGTCGCTACGGGGCCCGCGCCTCATGATCGCCGTGCCGTTGCGAGTAGTCCGCCCCTGGTTGCCGGTGCCGCCGGTGCCGTCTCCCGACCCGCCGTCTCCCGACGTTCCTCCAGTGCGGCAGCCGGCGTTGTTCAGAACGTTGTTGATCAGGCTGACCTGTCCGTTACGGGCAAGGACCCGCCCTGTTACCGAGGCGCCGTTGTTCAGCGAGATGCTGGTGAGCGCCATCAGGTTGCCCTGGAACGCCGTGGTGGTCCCGAGCGTCGCCGAGCTGCCCACCTGCCAGTAGACGTTGCACGGAGAGGCGCCGTTGATGAGCACAACCGCGCTGGCCGACGCGGTGGTCAGCGCCGAGGCAATCTCGAACACGAACTGCGCGTCGGGGTCGCCCTGTGCATCGAGCGTGAGCGGTCCGGTGAGCTGGGCGGACGAGGTGTACCGGTATGCGCCGGCGGTCAGCGTCCTGTTGCCGAGGTTCGTGCCGGTCAGGTCGTTGGCCGGTGCGACCGGCTGGCCGGCGGCGACGTTGTAGGCCGTGGTGAGGTCAAGCTGAGCCTGCTTGGCGACGCCGTCGTTGGCATGCGTGGCCCCGTTGACCGTGGCGGGTAGCCCGAAGCCTACGAGAGCCGTCCCCGGGGCCACCCCGAGGTCTCCGTTCAGTGTCGACGGACCGGTGTTCGTCACGGTGGAACCGCCCAGGACCACGAATGGACTGGCGGTGGCGAGCTTCACCGGCGCGGCCTGTGCGGCCGAGCTGGCGGCAAAGAAGATGATGCTGAGGGCAAGGGCGAGGGCGATCGCGGCACGCCCGACGCGGGAGAGATGGATGGGACGGGACATGAAGTCCTCCCTATAGGGCGAGCAGCCGTGCGTTAGTCGCGAGGGGCTGCTCTGTGTTCGATCTGCATCGACGGCGGCAAGTCAGAGCGATATACGCCATTCGGCGTATATCGCCGCCAATTGAAACGGCCGACACTGACCCGATCAATAATGGTGCATGACCGGTGACGTCGCTGAGACGGGGAAAAGAGGGCTCACGTGGCTGAGTCCGCGGAGCCCGACGACATCCCTGCCGCGGCCGCCCAGGACCTGGGCGTCGCACGCCAGGAGCTTCGCGCGCTCGACGCAAAGCTTCTCGACTCCCAGCGGGAGACCGCCGAGTCGCTGACCCTGCTCGAGACGCTTCAGTCAAGTGCGCCCATCGGCATCGGGTTCATGGATCGCGACTTCCGGATTCGCCGCATGAACGCGAGGCTCGCGGAGGTCAACGGGCTTCCGGTCGAAGAGCAGATCGGGCGTACTGTCGAGGAGGTCGTGCCGGAGCTGTGGGCGCAGCTCGAGCCGTTGTATCGAGGCGTGATCGAGACAGGCAGGGCGGTGGTAAACCGCGAGACGGTCGGGAAGCCTCGTTCGCTTCCCGGCACGACGCGCTACTGGCTGTCGAGCCTCTATCCCGTGCGCCTCGACGACGAGATCATCGGGATCGGCCTGCTCGTGGTCGACATCACCGAGCGCAAGGAGGCGCAGGCCCTCCATTCGGCGGTCATGGACAACATGGTCGAGGGTCTGTTCGTGATGGATGCCGACGACCGTTTGACGTTCATGAATCCGGCGGCAACGCGGATGCTCGGGTGGAGCGAAGATGGGCTGCGCGGCACACACGTCCACGCCGCGCTCCACGACGGCTCCGACTGCTCGGAAAGCGGATGCGCACTCGTGAGCGCGGGCGCCCACGCGGAGACCGTGACCGTGTTGGAGGACACCTTCATGCGCGCGGATGGGACGACCCTGCCCGTCGCATACTCGGTAACGCCCATCCTGAGCGGGTCGATTGCGCCCGGCGTCGTGGTGGTGTTCCGCGACGCCACCGACGAGCGCGCGGATCGCACCCGCGTAAAGCAGGAGCTCGACGGGCTCAGCTGGGTCGGCCGTACCCGGGACGCGCTGGACGAGGACCGGCTGGTGCTCTTCTCGCAGCCCATCGTGCCGCTCGGCGGCCAGCGACCGAGCCAGGAGCTGTTGGTGCGCATGGTCGATCGAGACGGCGGGATCATTCCGCCCGGGAAGTTCCTCCCCGCGGCTGAGAAGTACGGCCTGATAGCGGAGATCGACCGATGGGTCGTGGCCCAGGGGATTCGGCTAGCGGCGGGCGGCCAGCGCGTGCAGATCAACCTGTCCGGCGAGTCGATTGGGAGCCCTGAGCTCCTGTTGCTGATCGAGCGCGAGGTTCGCGAGACCGGCGCAGAGCCCACCAACCTCGTCTTCGAGATCACCGAGACGGCCGTCATGCGCGACCCCAGGATCGCAGAGACGTTTACGCACTATCTCGTGAAGCTCGGCTGCAGCCTTGCACTCGATGACTTCGGGACCGGGTTCGGGAGCTTTACGTACCTGAAGACGCTGCCTGTTAGGTACCTCAAGATCGATGTCGAGTTCGTGCGCAACCTCGGATCGAGCCGGGCCAATCAACATCTGGTCAAGGCCGTGGTCAACCTCGCCCAGGGCTTCGGTAAGGAAACCATCGCCGAGGGCGTGGAGGATGAGTGGACCGTGGAGCTGTTGCGCGTGTACGGCGTCGACTTCGCCCAGGGCTACCACCTGGGCCGCCCCGCTCCTGTGCCGGTCAGCACGTCAGACCGCGCACCGGCATCTCCTTGAACTAGGTGCGAACGCGCGGCGCCCCCGCCCGGTGCGCCGGACGGGGGCTCGATGTGGCCGCGTTGGGGGGTGGTCTAGCTGGCCATCGCGGGCGTGGCCGTGGGAGCCTTGGAGGTGACCCCCTCCTCCTCCTCGCGGCGCCACGGAAGCCGCAGCGTCAGCACGAGGAAGCCGACTCCCGCGAGCAGCAGGGCGATGCCCATGATGATCGCGAAGTTCGCGACGTTCTCAGCGAAGTACGACGTGTTGAGAGCGGTCGAGAGAGCCGTCTCGGTCACCCACAGGTCGCGGGCCGGGTTGCTGACCGGCTGGCCCGACTTGGGATCGACCGCCGCAGCCTTCTCGTCGGCGACCGGCTTGCCGTTCTCGTCGAGGAAGCGCGGCATCTCGGAGTAGGTCTGGCCGTCGCTGGCCTCGAGCGCGTGCACCCGCATACCGGCGGCGAAGTCGCGCGCCTCCTGGCCCGTGTCGATCTTCTCGTTGGCGACCTTCTTCATGTCCGGCGTGCCAACGATGTTCTCGCGGGCCAGCTCGCTACGAACGTCCGAGCGGCCGTTGAAGCCGACAACGGTGGCGCCGATGCCGATGCAGATCATCAGGCAGCTCGCTGCGATTCCGGCGTAGATGTAGAGCTTGCTCATCACAGACCTCCTATGGCTTGGGTGTCGAGGACATCATCAATCGCAGCTCGCCCGCCGGCATCGGGAGGAGCTACTTCCGCTGGCGCGGACGTTCCGCGTGACACGTCCGTAGAAACCCGCACCCGCGACGAGGATGTGCCGCGCCTGCTCCATCGGCTCATCGCACGGCCGCTACCTCAGCGGACCGCGCTCCCTGTTCGACCTCGTGCGCGCCGCGCGGGGTGACTATCACTGGGCAAGGAGCCGAGCGAACCAGGTTCCACGACACCGACCCGAGCAGCACGCGCCGCAGCGGACCGTACGCACGCGAGCCGGTCATGAGGACGGTCCCCGGCGTGCCTCCCATGTTGACGAGGGCCTCGACGGGATCGCCGCTGATCAGCGTCGCCTCGACCTCGAGTCCGTCCGGAACCGTGTCACGCGCCTCGGTGAGCTGCTCACGGGTCCGATCCTCGATGGCGTCCTTCAGCGCGTGCCAGGCTTCCATTCCGCCCTTGCCCGCGCCGATCGCGGGCGGCTCCGCCACCGAGACCAGCTTCAGCTTCGCTCCGGTCGCCGTGGCGAGCTCGGTTGCCGCCATCAGGGCCAGACCCGACTCGGCAGAGCCGTCGAATCCCACAGCGACGACGCCGATGTCCTGCCCGGCCCGCTTTCGATAGCCATACGGCGCGATGCCGACCGCGCAAGGCGCACCGTGGAGCAGGGCAACGCCGACGTTGCCGATTAGCACCCGGCCGACGCGGCCATGACGCGTGGATCCGACGAGGATCAGATCAGCCCCGAGCTCCTCGGCGAGCTCGTGCAGACCGCGAGCAGGGGACGTGCCGACAGCCGGCTCGGCGACAGCGCCGACGGAGTCCGCCGCCGCCTGAACCGTCTTCGCGAACTCGATCTCCTCGTCCCGGAGCGTCGGGTCCACTCCGTGCCACATCGGCGCGATCAGGAACACACCGGCCACGACCAGCTCAGCGCCGGTCGCGTCGGCGAGCTGCTTGCCCAGCGTCAGGGCGTCCTTCGCCTGGTCGCTGTCGTCATATCCGACGAGGATCTTGCGGTACATAGCGGGCCTCCTTGTTCAGCCTGAGAAAGTCATGCTCTTCAGCGTCGTCGCGCAGGGCGTCGCGCACATCGGCCCAGGCTCCTGAACCGCATGCGTAGTTCCCCGCAGCACGCCGTGTGGGAGGACCCCGATGGCAGGCGCGAGCGTGAACCGTACGGTTGAGACATGAGTGATTTTCGCGTGGTGATCTGTGGCGGAGGCATCGCCGCCGTCGAGGGTCTGCTTCGACTACGGCGACTCGTGGGGGACTCGGTGAACATCGAGCTGATAGCCCCCAACGAGGATCTGGTCTACCGCCCGACGGCGGTGCGCGAGCCGTTCGCCTTCGGGGCGCCGCGGCGCTACCCATTGCGTGCGATCGCGCGTGACTGCGATGCCGAGTGGACGCAGGAGTCGCTGTCGTGGGTCGACCCAGACGCCCAGGTCGTCCACACGAGCGCGGGTAGGCGCGTGGAGTACGACGCGTTACTGGTCGCCGTCGGCGCCAGGCAAGTCGAGCCCTACGAGCACGTCGCGACGTTCCGCGACGCCGAGGCCGATGACACCTACCACGGGATCGTTCAGGACGTCGAGGAGGGCTACTCGCGCAGCATCGCGTTCATCCAGCCGGTCGGCCCGGTCTGGCCGCTGCCGCTGTACGAGCTCGCGCTCATGACGGCCGAGCGAGCGGAGAGCATGGATATCCGGGACCTCGAGCTTGCGCTCGTGACCCCGGAGCCGCGTCCCCTGGCGGTCTTCGGCGATGCCGCGAGCACCGTCGTCACCGACCGGCTTGCGCGTGCCGGGATCAGGATCTACTGCAACTCGCTGGCGAAGGTGCCGGCGGCCCGCCGGGTGCTGATCCAGCCGCAGGGCGTCGAGCTCCACCCGAACCGGATCGTCACGATGCCGCGCATTGCCGGGCCGTCGGTGCGCGGGCTCGCAGGATCAGGGGCCCACGGGTTCATCCCGATCGACAAGCACTGCTCGGTCCCTGGCACCGGCGGTCGTGTCTTCGCCGCCGGCGACGCGGCGAACTACCCGGTCAAGCATGGGGGCCTCGGCGCGCAGATGGCCGACGCGGCCGCCGCGGCGATCGCCGTGCTGGCTGGGGCTCTGACGAAGGCTCCTGCGTTCAACCCGGTGATCCGCGGCAAGCTCCTGACGGGGCGCGATCCGGTCTTCATGAGTGCGCACCCCGTCGGCGCCGAGAGCTTCGAGTCGGAGGTGTTCGACACGCCGCCCTGGCCGGAGGACGACAAGGTGGTCGCGGAAGAGCTCGGGCCATTTCTTGCGGGCCGGGCGCTGGTCGGGTAGCCGCCTCAGCGTTGGTGGGATAGCGTTCGTCTGGACGGAATGGACGGTCGCGGACTCGACGAACAGCGCCTCCGGCTTCTACTGGAGGTAGGAACTTCAATAGTCGCCGAACTCGACAGCGAGGCGGTGCTTCAGCGCGTCCTCGAGGCCGGCCGGGAGCTGACGGGGGCGCGCTACGCGGCCGTCGGCATCCTGGATCAGGACCGCAAAGAGCTCGACCGCTTCCTCACCGTCGGCGTCGACGAGGCCACTCGACGCGCGATCGGCGAGCTCCCGCGCGGCGGCGGCATTCTCGGTGAGCTGATTCGCCACCCCGAGCCGCTGCGCCTGAACGACATCAGCCAGCATCCGCGCAGCTACGGCTTCCCGCCAGAGCACCCCCCGATGACCACCTTCCTCGGCGCTCCGATACTCGTGCGCGGCGAGGCCTGGGGCAACATCTACCTCACCGAGAAGCAGGGCGGTGAGTTCGACGAGGCCGACGAGCAGGCGCTCCTCATCCTCGCGCGGTGGGTCGCGATCGCCATGGAGAACGCCCACCTGTACGAGGACATCGACGCGCGTCGCAGCGAGCTCGAGCGTGCGGTCAGCGGTCTCGAAGCCACCGTGGCGATCACGCGCGCGGTGGGTGGCGAGACCGACCTCAGCCGGGTGCTCGAACTCGTGGTGAAGCGTGGCCGCGCGCTCGTCGACGCCCGTCAGTTCCTTGTGCTCCTGGTGGAGGATGCGGAGCTCGTCGTGGCAGCCGCGGCCGGCGAGACGCGCGACGATCTGGTCGGCACTCGCCTCTCTTCGTCTCAAAACGCCCTTGGCGAGGTCCTCCGGGGCGGACACGCGGAGCGCCTGAGCGAAATGTCGAATCGCATGCGGCTCGGGCTCGGCGATCTGGCTAATGACGCGACCGTCGCGATGCTCGTGTCGTTGTCCTTCCACGGACGTCCCGTGGGCGTCCTTATCGCGCTCGACCGCTACGACTCGTCGGCCGCCTTCAGCGCCGAGGACGAGCGGCTCATGCGCGCCTTTGCCGGCAGCGCGGCGACGGTGCTGGCCACCGCACAGACCGTCGAGGCGGAGCAGCTTCGGATGAGCATCCAGTCCGCTGACCAGGAGCGCAGCCGCTGGGCCCGCGAGCTGCACGACGAGACACTCCAAGGTCTGGGCGCCCTGCAGGTGATCCTCACGACCGCCCTTAACCAGGGCGGCCCCGAGCCTCTGAGAGTCGCGGCCGAACAGGCTGTCGCGCAGCTGGAAACCCAGATCGCCGAGCTCCAGGGTCTGATCACCGAGCTGCGACCCGCTGCGCTGGACGACATCGGGTTGGAGCCGGCGCTGAGAAGCCTCTTCGAGCGCACGCTCGAGGCACATGGCGTAACGGTGGCTTGTGAGATCGACCTCGACGTCGAGTCCGGCCGCACGGCCAACCGACTCGAGCCGGAGATCGAGAGCACGGTCTACCGGCTCGTCCAGGAGGCACTCAGCAACACGGCCAAGCACGCGGATACCGACCGTGCGAGCGTGGGCATTGTCGAGCAGGACGGTCAGATCGTCATCGAGATCCGCGACGAGGGGCAGGGGTTCGACCCGGCAAAGCCCCGGCGCGGCTTCGGGCTGCTCGGCATGCGTGAGCGCGTCGAGCTCGCGGGCGGGACGCTGGAGATCGACTCGAGCCCGAGCGCAGGAGCACGCGTCGCGGCGACGCTCCCCGCGCGGCACCTCGACTCGGCGGATGAGGAGAGCGCTCCGCAGCGGGCCGGCGCGGCCTAGGCGCACTGCCCTCGGCGTCTACTCGATCAGACCGTGGTCGAGTGCGTAGCGCACCAGCTCGGCGCGAGTCGAGCGACTCGTCTTCTGTTGGATGTGAGCGCGATGCGACTCGACGGTGCGCACGCTCAGGTAGAGCTGCTCCCCGATCTCCGAGTTCGTGTGGCCGAGAGCGATCAGCCGGAGGATCTCGACCTCGCGCTCGCTCAGCCCATCGGGCGGGCCCTGAGGCTCGGGCGGGGCGGCGGCGAGCTGCGCGCCCAGCTTGGGGTTCAGGTACGTCTCGCCCGCAGCGGCGGCGCGCACCGCGTCTACGAGTTCGTTGCCGGCGGAGTGCTTCAGCACATAGCCGAGGGCGCCGGCGCGCATCGCCTCGCGCGCGAACGCCGGGTCCTGCTGCATCGTGAGGACGACCACCGCGGTCTCCGGAGACTGCTCGCGCAGCTCCGGAATCACCGGGAGGCTAGATCCCTCGGGCAAGTTCAGGTCGAGCACGAGCACGCTCGGGCGGTGGGCGCGTACATACCTGCGCGTCGCCTCGAGGTCGCCCGCCTCGGCCACCACCTCGAACCCCTCCTCGGCCTCGAGCACCATCCGCAGGCCGTTGCGCACGACCTCGTGGTCGTCGGTGAGGACGATGCTGACCGTTTCCACGTGCGTGACCATAGACCCGCACGGCTGTCGTCGCTCCGGGGCGGCACGCTTGCACGACGGGCACCCACGGCCTAGTGGCAGTGGATGTGAACCACGAGGAGTTCCTGACCGTCGTCAGCCAGCACGCCGACGTCGGCTTCGAGCGCGCGGAGCAGGCCACCCGGGCGGTGCTCGAGACGCTCGCCGAGCGTATCGACGCCGGTGAGGCGCGCGACCTCGCCGAGCGGCTGCCGCCCGAGCTCGCCCCCTTCATCGGCACGATCGAGCCCGCTCACGGCTTCGACGCCGACGAGTTCATACGGCGCGTGGCCGAGCGCGAGGGCATCGACACCGAAACCGCGGAGCGGCATGTCACGGCGGTGTTCGCCGCGCTCGCACGGGCCGTCGGGCCCGACGAGTACGACGATCTGGTCGCGGAGCTGTCGAAGGACTACTGGCCGCTGCTGGCCCGTGGCCCGCACGTGGAGGTGCTGTCGGCCGAGGCCTTCCGCCAGCGTGTGGCCGATCGCGCCGGCATCGACGTCGCCGCCGCCGACCGCGCGATCGACGCCGTGCTCGAGACGCTCGCCGAACGCATCGCCGGCGGCGAGGTGGACGACCTGATCGACCGCCTCCCGCAGCAGCTTCACGAGCCGCTTCGACGCGGCGGCGAGCACACCGGCGGCAAGGCGACGCGCATGTCGCTGGAGGAGTTCGTGGACCGCGTCGCCGAGCGCGAGGGCAGCGGCTACGACGCGGCGCTCGAGCACGCCCAGGCGGTCTTCATGACGCTTCGCGAGGCGGTCGGGGACGAGGAGTTCTCCGACGTCACGGTGGAGCTGCCGCGCGAGTACGTGAACGCGCTCGCGCCGCTCTGATCAGTCACTGTCCGCGACCCGGCTGACCACGACCGGGCAGGGGGCGCGCCGGATCACGTCGCGCCACGTGCTGCCCAGAAGCGTCTCGCTGAGCCGACCGTGCCCGTGCGCGCCGACCACCATGGCGGCCGCGTCGCGCTCGCGCGCGACGTTCACGAGCGTCTCGGCGACGGGCACGTCGACCTCGTCCGCCACGGCCATCCCCTCCGCCTCGAAGCCCGCCTTCCGAGCCAGCTCGGCCCCATGCCCCGCGAGCCGCTGAGCCCGCTCTGCCAGCTCCTGCTCGACCTCGACCGCAGTGCGAACGTCGATCGGCGCCGGCGGCAACCCGATGCTCGCGGTCGGCAACTCGACCAGCTCGAACCCGATCCCGGCCTTGTAAACGCTCACAACCAGAGCGGGCCGCCCTCGAAGCAGCTCCCCGGCCGCCCGCACCGCATGCTCAGCGGCCTCAGAGCCGTCAAAGCCGATCACGATGGGACCCGAGTGGGACATCCCTGAGCCCCATAGGCCACATGCGACGACATGCAAAGGACCGTCCTGCCCAGCCGCCATGCTTTTCCCGATCAGTGGACGATGGCGAAGCGCACGAAGAAGCTATGGCCGCGCGAGCTCGAGCAAGCCCTCGTGAGCGACGCTTTCGCCGGACCTGGCGTATACCAGGGCGAAGAGCCAGGCTCACCGCTCATCATGCTCGACGCCCTCCTGCGTCGGAAGGAACGGGACGAGCTCAAGGCGACCTTCCGTGTTCGAGTGTGGCGCGCGAGGCCTCATCAGAGCTTCAATCGCCGCGGCGGATACTCCGCATCCACAAGGTCGTAATCGTGTCGAGGTACTCGTCCTCGCTGAGCCGCTGACGGGCGACCATCTCCTGGTAGCAGGTCTGCTGCACCATCCAGTGGAGAGCGCAGGCCGTGGCGCGCGTCGGACCGGGAGGCATCCGTCCGGCGCGCTGCTCCTCCAGTAGGCGTTCTTCGATCAAGCCGATGAGGGCGTCCTGGTGGGCGAGCCACGCTGCGCGCACCTCGTCGTCGTAGCTCGCGGCTTCCGTGAGCGCGGCGAGGAGCGGCCGCTCCCTATTCGCTGTCAAAAAGAGCCGAAGGACCTCTCGTAGCTCGTCCCTGCCGAGGTCGCGGCCGTTCGGCTGCCAGCGTGACGCGGCCTGTCCGAGATCGGCGGTCGCCCGGTCGGCCAGGCTCATGAGCAGCTCGCGTTTGTCGCCGAAGTACTCGTAGAAGGTGGTCCTCGATACCTCTGCGCGACTCGTGATCCGCTCGACCGCGAGGTCGGCATACGAGCCCCCCTCGCGGAGGAGTCCCTCGACGGCATCGCCGAGCCGTGCGAGGAGCGCGTCGCGCCTGGCGCGCCGCGCCTCGGGCCCTTTCCGCCTGGTGAGAACCGCCATCGCCCGCAGCTTACCCGCTGGCTGGGCTGTACGAACCAGGTTTCCGAACACTGTGTTCGGAGATATTGTTCCGTGTGAGAGTCAGTCGTAAGCGGGGCGCCCTGGTGCTGCTTAGCCTGCTCGTGCTCGGGCTCGCCCTCAACACCGTGTCCGTCCAGAGGGAAGCGAAGCCCGCCCGGGCGGATGTCGGCCGAGTCCTAGCTCTGCCGGGCCCCGACCTTCAGATCAGAGAGGACGGGCGCCGCGGAGATCCTCCGATCGTGCTGCTCCACTGCTACACCTGCTCGATCGAATGGTGGGATGGCCTCGCGCCCGCGCTCGCCAGGCGCCACCGGGTGATCCGGCTGGACCTGATCGGCCACGGTGGCTCCGAGAAGCCACGGTCTGGCTACTCGATGCGTGATCAGGCCCGACAGGTGGCGATCGCGCTCCAGCGGCTGAACGTCCGGCACGCTGTGGTGGTGGGCCACTCCATGGGTGTCTCGGTCGCGACAGCGCTCGCCGAGCGTCACCGAGGCCTGGTCGATCGGATCGTGGTCATCGACGAGGCACCCGGCGACGACTGGGAGCAGCCGATCGGGCCGACGGCCAAGCTGGGCTTCATTCCGGTGCTCGGGGAGCTGATCTACCGCACGGTGCCTGACTCGATGGTGAGCGACGGCCTACAGATCGCCTTCGCGAAGGGCACCGAGCCACCCCACTTCGCGCTCGAGAGCTTTCGCGACCTGACCTACAACGCCTACAGAGACTCGGGGCTCGAATCGGACGACTACAAGGACGAGCGCCCGATCCACGAGCGTTTGGCCGCGATCGGCCTTCCAGTGCTTGCGGTCTTCGGTCAGGACGACCAGATAGCGATCGTGCTCAGGTCGCTCGCCGCCTATCGATCGATCCCCGGGGCCCGAACCGCAACGGTCGCCGGCGCGGGACACTCGCCGAACGTCGAGCGGCCACGAACCACAGCCCGCCTGATCCTCGACTTCGCGCGTGGCGCTCCCGGGGCTTGAACCACACCCGCAGCGAGCGACCGGCGTCACCAGCTTCGTCCACATCGGACTTGTCGTCGAGGACCTCGACGAGACCGGCGAGGCCGAGCGGCTCGACGGCGCGCCGGGCTGAACGGCCAGACTGCACCGCCCCGGGTTTGAGGGAGTGATGCCGCGCGCATAGATATACCGTCCAGTCGGTATGCTGCGCACATGGAAAACGGCGAATACGAAGAGTTCTACGCCGGGCTGAGAGCGGCGCTTTGGAGCGAACTGGCGCCGCTGGAAGAAGAGATCGAAGAGAGCGAGTCGATTCCGCGTGACCGTGTCTGGCCGATTCTCGAGGAGATGGGTGCGTTCGGGTTCCTCATCCCCAAGGCGTACGGCGGGCTCGGCCTGAGCATCGCGCAGTACCTCCCGATCATCGCGGAGTTCGCGAAGGTGCACGGCGGGATCCGCGCCATGGTCCACGTACACAACTCGATGGCGCACGGCTTTTACGAGCTGGCGGACGAGCGCCAGCGCGAAGAGCTGCTGCCGGGAGCGGCCCAGGGCGTGAAGTCGGTGGCGTTCGCGCTGACCGAGCCCGACCACGGCACCGGAGCCGACACCGGCACCACGGCCCGGCTCGAGGACGACAACTACGTCCTCAACGGCCAGAAGTGGCTGATCACGAATTCCGACTTCGCAAGCCACTTCATGGTGTTCGTCAAGACCGCGGCCCACACGCCGTCGGAAGCGCTCAGCACGATCGTCGTCGAACGTGACACGCCCGGCCTCACGATCGAGCCCCTGCCCGAGACCATGGGCTGCAAGGGCGGCCAACACGGGCTGCTCACCTTCACCGATGCCACCGTGCCGAAGGAGAACCTGCTCGGCGCCGAGGGCGAGGGCGCCGACGGGATGGAGCGTACGCTGGAGTTGAGCCGCGTGTTCGTCGCGGCATCGTCGCTCGGGACGGCGGAGCGGGCCCTCGAGCTGTCGGTGGAGCACGCCAAGCGGCGCGTGACCTTCGGCAAGCCGATCGGCGCGCGCCAGGCGATCCACCGCTATCTGGCCGAGATGGAGGTCGACGTCCATGGCCTCCGGCTGATGCTCGAGGACGCGGCCCGCAAGGCCGACCTGGGGCTTGCGATCCCGCGCGAGGCGTCGGTCTGCAAGCTCTTCGGCCTCGAGGCGGTCGGCCGCGTGACCGATCGCGCGCTGCTGGTGCATGGCGGGATCGGGTACACGCGCAGGCACTCCGTCGAGCGCCTGTACCGCGACGCGCGCCTCAACTGGCTCGAGGAGGGCACGCCCACGATCCAGCAGCTGGTGATCGCCCGCGAGTTGCTCGCCGACGCGGCCTAGGCGACCG
>JAXDIL010000055.1:0-15110 GCA_034664005.1 Thermoleophilaceae bacterium
CTGGCGCACGACCTTCGCCAGCTCCCCGTAGTTCGTGACGCGCTCGGCGATGAACTCGCGGTCGACCCAGTCGTTCGCGATCAGCTCGTGCAGGATGCCGTTGTAGAAGGCCACGTCCGTGCCGGGCTTGATCTGGCAGTAGACGTCGGCGTGGTCGGCGATCCGCTCGCGCCGCGGGTCCACCACGATCAGCTTCGTGCCGCGCCGCTTCGCCTGCTTGAAGAAGCTCGAGGCGACCGGATGGTTCGCCGTCGTGTTCGTCCCGGCGAGGATCGCCACGTCGGCGTTCACGATGTCGCCGTAGGTGGTGGAGACGGCGCCGGAGCCGACGCCCTCGAACAGCGCCGCCACGCTCGACGCGTGGCAGAGTCGCGTGCAGTGATCCACGTTGTTCGTGCCGAAGCCGGCGCGGATCAGCTTCTGGAAGAGGTAGGCCTCCTCGTTCGAGCACTTGGCGGAGCCGAAGCCGGCGATCGCGCCGGGGCCGCCGTCCGCGTGGATTCCCGTCAGGCGCTCGGCCACCAGGCTGAGCGCCTCCTCCCAGCTCGCCTCGCGGAAGTGCGGCATCACCTCGTCGTAGTCCACGAGCCCGCCGGGCTTCTTGCGCTTGCGCCGCCCGTCGCCCTCGCCGCGCACGTCGGCCGAGAGCGGCCCCTTCGGATAGGACTCCTCGCGCCGGATCAGCGGCATCGTGAGCCGCTGCGGCGAGCTCGCGTAGTCCCAGCCGTAGCGCCCCTTGACGCACAGCCGCCGCTTCGACCCGGGCTGCTCGCGACCGTCCGCGAACGAGATCGCGTTGTGCTCGCGGTCCACGTGGTAGGTGAGCGCACAGCCGACCCCGCAGTAGGGGCAGACCGTGTCGACGGAGTCGAGCTCGGTCCGTGGCTGAATTGGAACGTTGTTGATCGGCTTGTTCGTGAGCGCGCCGGTGGGGCACGCCGCCACGCACTCGCCGCAGGTCACGCATGACGACTCGCCCATCGGGTCGTTCAGGTCGAACGCGATCAGGGTGGCGTAGCCCTTGCCGGAGCGGCCGATCACGTCGTTGCCCTGGATGTCGTCGCAGGCGCGGACGCAGCGGTCGCACAGGATGCACGCGTCGTGGTTCACGGCGATGACCGGGTTGCTGAGGTCGATGCCGCGGCCGCTGGCGAGCGGGATGCCGTCCTCGCGCTGGATCCCATACCGGCGCGCGAGCACCAGCAGCTCGTTGTCGGCCGTGGTCGTCTCCTTGGGGTCCTCCTCGGTGGGAGGCTGGTCCGCCATCAGGAGCTGGGTGAGCGTGGCCCGCCGCGTCTCGACCTCGGGCGTGCCGGTCTTCACCTCCATGCCGTCCTCGCACGGGCGCACGCAGGCGGCCGCGTACACGCGCGCGCCGACGTCGACCACGCACATGCGGCAGACGCCGACGGGGTCGTAGCGCTCGTCGTGGCAGAGCACCGGAATCTCGATCCCGGCGCCCTTCGCGGCGTCGTAGATGGTGGTGCCCTCGGGCACCGTCAGCTCCTGCCCGTCGATGCTCAGCGTGAGGGTGCGAGCGGCTGGAGGAGCGGTGATCGCCACGCCCGCAGCCTAGCGTTCCCTACGGCTCTTGCACAAATATGTCCAAGCCGAGTTCCACCCGAGTTCCACTCGCCGGAAGCCCGGCCTGGTCGAGTCCGCGGCCGTCGTAGTAGGCATCGATCATGGAATCGAGGCGCTCCTTGGTGAGCGTCGCCTGGCGGCCCGAGTCGAGCTCGAGCGGCTCGGTCAGGAAGCGCTGCGGCAGGCGGTCCTCGGCGCGGGTCCAGCCCTCGCGGAGGTTGAACAGCCGCTTGCCGACCACGATGCGCCGCGCGGTGGTGCGGAGCTCGTCGGCGTCGACGTCCCAGCCGGTCACCGGGGCGAGCAGCGCGGCCCACTCCGGCCAGGGCTCCTCGAACACGCCGCGCAGGAACTTGCAGAGGATGAGCGAGTCCATGAGCGCGGCGCGGTCCTCGGTCTCGATCGCGGCTGTCACGTGCGCGTCGCCGCCGGCGAGGCGGTCGAGATCGCCGGAGAGGTCGGCCTCGTAGGCGCCCGAGCGGTTGTGGTCGGCGCCGCGCGCATTTACGGCGAGGCCGAGCGCCATCGCGTGGAGCGTGCGTGGCTCGTAGCCAGGAAGTTCCAGTCCCTTCACATGGGGAGCGAAGACGTCGGAGCCCTGGCCGACCACGGCGGCCGCGGCGCGCGAGCCCTCGGCGAGCAGGTCGCCCAGCCCCGTGCGGGTGCCGATCTCCGTGAGCGCGCGGGCGAGCGCGTCCGCGTCGCCGAAGCGGAGCCAGGGCGCGTCGATCAGGCCCTTCTCGGCACACTCCATGGCCCAGGCGAGCGTGCCGCCGGCGGAGATCGTGTCGATGCCGAGGTCGTCGCAGAGCGAGCTCGCGGCGAGCACGGCGTCCGGGTCCGACACGCCGCACAGCGGGCCGAGCGCGAACACGTTCTCGTACTCCACGCGCGTCGTGCCGCCGCCGGGGGCGGCGTAGATGTGCTCGCAGCCGATCGTGCACGAGGCGCAGCTGTCGCGGGCCACGTGGCGGAGCTCGTGGAGCTCCTCGGCGGCGAGGCGCGGCGCCCCCTCGAACGACGCCGCGCTGAAGTTCCGCGTGGGCAGGGTGTTGATGGCGTTGAACGAGAGGAGGTTGGCGAGCGTGCCGAGCTCACGGTACTTCTCGGTGGCGGGGCCGAACGAGCGGCCGCGAAGGTCACGCGCGGCGGCGAGCACAGCCCCCGGGTCGGCCAGCGGCGGCTTCACGCCCGCGCCGCGCACGGCCACGGCCTTGATTTTCTTCGCGCCCAGGACCGCCCCGAGCCCGCCGCGGCCGGCGTGGCGACCGTCGTGCGACACCGTCGCGTACTTCACGAGCCGCTCGCCGGCGGGACCGATGGCGGCCACTCGCCAGGCCGGGCCGAGCCGATCCCGGAGCCGGGTCTCGGCCGCCGCGGCCGACAGACCCCACAGCTCGGCGGCCGGCTCCACGCGCGCACCGTCGCCGTCCACCAGCAGGACGGACGGCTCCGCGCACGCGCCGCGAACGACGAGCGCGTCGTGACCGCTGAGCTTCCCCGCGATCGCGAAATGTGACGACGCGAGTGCATCGTTCAGCAGACCGGTCAGCGGCGACTTTGCGACAACCGCGAACTTCGCGCTGGTCGTGAGCGGCGTGCCGACGAGCGGCGAGAACACGAACACAAGCGGTGCCTCGGGCGCGAGCGGATCGACACCCGGCGGAGCGAGCCGGTGCATGAGCCACGACCCGAGACCGGCACCGCCGATGCAGGCACGCAGGACCCGCTCGGACAGCTCGAGCCGCTCCGCGTCGCCCGTGCCGACGTCGACGACGAGCGCACGCCCGAAATAGCCGCCGGGGGCAGTCGCCAGAGCGCTCGCCGATGCCGAAGCCGTGCGGCTCACCGCGCCACCGCGCCTAGGCTGTCCTCGCGGAGCGCCGCGCGCAGCCGGGCGCCCAGCTGGAAGCGTGGCTCGGGGCCGTCGACGAGGCGCGCCGGGTGGATGCCCCGGATCGACGAGGCGAGCAGCACCTCGTCGGCGCCCGCGATGCGGTCGAGCGTGAGCCGCTCCTCGCGTGCGGGATGCAGTGCGAGCACGCGCGCCCGGACCGTGCCGGGCAGCTGGCGGCCGTCGAGCGGCGGCGTCACGAGGTGCGTGCCCTCGACTATGAAGACGTTCGCGTAACCGGCCTCGAGCACGTCGCCGTCGAGGTCCACGAGCAGCGGCACCGCCTCGACCCGCTCCGCGAGCTCGTCGAGCAGCCGCCGGTCGATCCACTTGTGCGCGCCGAGCCCGCCCGGGAGCACAGTGGGCGCAAGCGAGACCGGTTCGGGTCCGGGCTCCGCCGCGAGCGGCTCGGCCTCGACGAGGACAGCGGGCACGCGGGCCGGGTCCGCTCCCGGCGCGCCGGGCCGCTCGCCGCCGGGCGCCCTGCCGTCGGGCCGCTCGCCGTCGGGCGCCCTGCCGTCGGGCCGCTCGCCGCCTGCGCGGACGCTCACGCGCAGCCGTTGCAGCGGCGCACCTGCCGCCGCGGCGAGCAACTGCTCGTGGAGATCGCCGGGGAGCTCCGCTCCGTAGAGCGCCAGCGCGCTCCGCTCGAGCCGCGCGAGGTGCGCGCGGCCATCCACGGGCACGCCGCCGCGCGCGAGGATCGTCTCGAAGACCCCGAGAGCCGGGTCGGGGCGGTCGGCTTCGCCGGCGAGCGCGCTCACGGGCGCGATCCGGTTCACGCGCGACTCCTCGACGATCCGTGCGCCCGCCGCGGCGACCACTGGGCGCGCCTTCACGAAGCACTCCTCCAGCTCCTGCTCGGCCACCGAGTCGGCCACGATGCCGCCGCCCGCTCCCATCCAGATTCGCTCGCCGCGCAGCTCGAGCGTCCTGATTGCCACGTTCAGCTCGAGGCCGGCCACCGGACTCGCGAAGCCGACCGCTCCCGTGTACGCCTCGCGCCCACCGGCCTCCAGCTCGGCGATCACGCGCATGGCCTGGATCTTCGGCGCGCCGGTCACCGACCCGGGCGGGAAGCTGGCGCGGAGCAGGTCACCGTCGCCGGTGCCGTCACGAAGCGTGCCCTTCACGGTCGACACGAGATGCCACACGCCCGGCGCCGGGCGCGGCTCGTTCAGCGCGGTGACCTCGATGGAGCCGTACTCGCACACGCGCCCCAGGTCGTTGCGCATGAGGTCGACAATCATCACGTTCTCCGCGCGGTCCTTCTCGGAGGCGGCGAGCGCGGCGCGGTTGTCCTCCGCGCGCGTTCCCTCCCGGCCGGCGGCCAGCACGCGCGGGGCGGTGCCCTTGATCGGCTCGGTGACCACCTCGCGCCCGCGCCGGCGCAGGAACAGCTCTGGGGAGAGGCTGCAGACGGCGCCCCACGGCCCCGCGATCACGCCCGCGTGGCGCGGCTCGAGCGTGCCGGCCGTGCGCGCGAACAGGTCGAGCGGATCACCCTGCCACTCGGCCTCGAGCCGCAGGCACAGGTTCGCCTGGAAGATCTCGCCCGCCGCGATTCGCTCGCGGCACGCGTCGATTGCCGTCATGTGCCCGGCGCCCCCGGGCGGCGCGGGCTCGAAGTTGCCGACCCACACGGGTCGCTGGCGGACTCCCTCCGCAAGCCGCGCGCGCAGGAGGTCGAGGCGCGCGCTCAGCGCCTCCGCCCGCCCGTCGGACCAGAGCGCCTCGAACCACCAGCGCCCGTCGCGGTCGAGCCGCAGCAGGTGGTCGTAGAAGGCGAGCGCGAAGTCCGGCAGCGGCACGTGGCGCGGCGGCGGAGGCGGCACCCGCTCGAGTCGCCCGCCGAGGTTGTAGCCGAGGTAGCCGAACCAGCCGCCGCCGACGGCCCCCTGCGCCGCCTCCGCGTGCGCGTCCTCCGGGTGCGCGTCCTCCGGCTGCGTGTCCTCCGGCTGCGCGTCCATGCGCGGCTGCCGGTCGAGCAGCGCGAAGGGGTCCGCGTCCGCGCTTGCGACCGTCACGGGCTCCGACCCCACCAGCGCGCCGCCGCCCGCCCAATCGCCCGCGAGTGCGAAGGGATGCGCATCGCCGCGCACCAGAAGTGCACCTTCGGCGGCGGTCAGGCGCGCGTCCAGCTCGATCCGCACGAGGTGCGCGCGCTCGGGGATGGCGTCGCTCACGGGCTCAGCCTCCCGCGTCCGCGGCGAGGAAGGCGATCTCGTCGCCGCCGGCAAGCGGCAGCTCGGGGTGGCGCGTGATCTGGTCACCGTTCAGGGCGGCCACGACGTGGCGGTCGAGCGCCAGGCCGGCGGCGCTCGCGGCCGCCTCGAGCGTCGCGGCGCGCACGGCCAGCGGCTCGCGCCCGAGGTTCGTCGCGAGCGTGCCGAAGCGGCGGACCGTCACACTGGGCGCCGCCCGGGCCCGGGCGCGCTCGTAGTCGTCGGGCTCGTTCAGGTTCAGCACGGAGAGCAGCTCAGGGTCCGCCTCGGCGAGCTCGCGATCGCGCAGCAGGTCATCCTCGCTGAGCTCGCGCACGCGGCTTTGCTCGAACAGGAACGCCGGCCGCATGCGGTTGGCCGCGATCAGCTCCTCGACGGCGGGCAGCAGCGACGTGGCGTATGCCGCCGCGAGCGGGTGCCTGAATCCGTGGACGACCGGGAGCGTCACGTCCACATCCTCCTCGCTCGCGGCGCGCAGCACCGCCTGGACGAACGCGGGGTGGAGGAGCGGCACGTCCGTGGAGGAGACGTACGCGACGCGCGCCTCGTCGGCCACCGCGGCCAGTCCGGCGGCGAGGCCCTGGAGCGGACCGCGTCCCTCGGCGGCGTCGTCGACGACGCGCACGCCGGGCGGCAGGTCGGGCAGCTCCTGGCCCGCGGCGCGCACCACGACGACCGGCCCGTCGACCGCGCGGGCGACGATGCCCGTGACCCGATGGAGCAGCGTGGATCCGTGCCACTCAAGCGTTGCCTTGGGCCGCCCCATGCGAGTGGAGCGGCCCCCGGCCAGCACTACACCGGCCACCTCACTCACGCGACCAAGCGTACCTATTTGTCCGATTTCGACAGGCATGTCGTGGCCACGTAGCGCCCGGGCCGGTCCGAGCGCTCCAGCGGGAAGGCGAGCGAGCCGTTCACCGCCCACAGGTCGTTGGGGCGGTCGTTCACGGCCCAGCCCGGGGGCCAGCGACTCACGTCCGCGTCCTCGAGCGCGACGACCAGCGCCTCGGCGACAGCCTCGCTGCCGCGCTCGCGGACCGGCCGGCGCTGGCGAAAGCGCACCACGCAGTGGTGGGAGGGAACGATCTCGTGCACCTCCGGATGCTGGATGCGGGCCACTCGTTGCACTCCCAGCGAGAATAGGTGCATGACCGAGCCTGTCGTCATCAAGGTGCGCAACAACGGGCCCTACAAGGTCACGGGGCCGATAACGCTGCTCGACGCCGACGGCAACGAGTACGAGCTGCCCGAGGGCGAGGCCGTGGCGCTCTGCCGCTGCGGCGCCTCCACGACGAAGCCGTTCTGCGACAAGACCCACTCGAGGATCGGATTCGAGGCGGCCGAGCGAGCCGTGAGAGAGTCGGGCTAGTCATGTACCGCTCCACCACCCAGCAGGCCTTCATCGACGCGCCGGTCGAGCGCGTATGGGAGCTGGTGGGCGACCCGAGCCGGCATCCCGAGTGGTGGCCCGAGATGCGCGAGATCGAGTGCGCCGACCTGAAGGAGGGCTGCCGCTACCGCGGCGTCGTGAAGGGGCCCTTCGGCGCGGCGGAGCACGAGCTCGTGGTGGAGCGCCTGGACGACTGCCGCGAGGTCTCGATCCACTGCGAGGGCACCGGCGTGACCACCCGCTTCGTCCTCACCGAGGCGCAGGGCGGCACGTTCGTGGAGGGCGAGTTCACGATCGAGCCGAACAGCCTCGGTATGAAGGTGCTCGGCGCGGTCACCGGGCGGCGCTTCCTGCATACATGGCTGGAGCGCTCGTTAGAGCGCCTGAAAAGCGCAGCAGCGAAGCAGCCGGCGGCATAGGGTCGAGCGTCAGCGTGGGCGGCTCGTTCTCCGCCATCCAGCTCGCCACGATGCGGATCTCGTCGATCTCGTCGGCCGGGATCGCGGTCCGGCGGGGCGGCCGCGACACGGCCGCCTCGGTCCGTTCGGCAAGCTCTGACGGCCCCGGCTGCGGGCCCCAGTCGACCAGCCGGCCCTGAACGATCCAGAAGGCGTCGAAGCGCTCCTTCACCGGGTGCTGGGCCAGCACCAGCCGCGGGGCCGAGTGGGTGGCGCGCAGCATGCCGTCGAGCCGTTCGAGCACCCACGCCAGCCGCTCCTTGCGGCGGAGCAGTGCCGCGGCGCGCTCGAAGCGCTCGTCGCGCGCCGCCTCGCGCATGCGCTCGTCCAGCACACGGACCAGCGCCTCGCCGGCGCCCGGCCGCTCGAAGTGGGCGAGCGCCATGTCGAGCTGGCGTCGGTAGGCGTTCGGGTCGAGGTCGCCGAGGCAGGGCGACACGCAGCGGCCCATCTGCCCGTACGCCGACGGGTGCTCGCGCACCTTCAGCGTGCGACCGCAGTGGCGCAGCCGGTAGAGCGAGGTGAGATGGTCGGCCAGCTCGGCGGCCAGCGCCCGGCTTCCCAGCGGACCGATGTTCACGGCGTGTCCCGCCGCGGGCTCGGACGCCACCTCGAGCACGGGGTAGGGGATGTCGAGCCGGCAGCGCAGGTAGCAGTAGCGGTCCGTGCGCTTCAGGGCCTTGTTGCCCGCGGGCTTCCACTCCTTGATGAGCCGGTTCTCGAGGACGAGCGCGCCGAGCTCCGAGTTGGTCGGCCGGTAGTCGACGATCTCGGCGCGCTCGGTCCACCCGGCGGGCGCGCAGAAGTGCGCACGCGCGCGCGAGCGAAGCGACACCGACTTCCCCACGTAGAGCGGCCGGCCGCGCTCGTCGCGAAAGATGTAGACGCCCGGGTCGTCGGGGAGCGTCGAGAGGTCCGGCCGCTGGTCCGGCGGGATGCGCTCGGCCGGCTCGGTCTTGCGCGCGCGGCGGCGCGAGCGGAGCAGGTCGAGCGCGTCGCCGACGGAACTGGCATTGGCGCACAGCTTCGGGAAGAGCGCGCAGAACACGCGCGCGCACGTGAGGGCGTCCGGAAGCGCGCGGTGCACCTCGTCCACCTCGATGCCGAGCGAGCTGGCCAGCGGCGCCAGCGCCCGCTTGCGCGCCAGCGGCGCGAAGCGGCGAGCGAGCTGGACCGTGCAGAGCGTGGGCGGGCTCGGCCAGTCCAGGCCGGCGCGCTCGAAGGCCTGACGGAGGACCCCCACGTCGAAGCGGGCGTTGTGGGCAACCAGGACGCGGCCCTCGAGCAGCTCCGCGATCTCGGGGAGCACCTCCTCGGGCGGCGGCGCGCCGTCGACCATGCCCTGGCTGATGCCGGTGAAGCGCTGGATGCCGCGCGACAGCGGGCGCTCCACGCGCACGAGCGAGTCGTAGGTCTCGTGCAGCTCGCCGCCGCCGACCAGCACCGCTCCCACCTCGGTCATCTCGCAGAGGTCCCCGCCGTAGCCGTTCGTCTCGGTGTCCACCGCCACGAACTCGGCGCGGGCGAGGGGGTGGTCGAGCGCGGACATGGACCGGCCATCGAAGCGCGCCGAGCGGACGGATCGCGGGCGGCCTTGCGGGCCCCGGGGGCGAAGTCGTCCTCCCCCGCTCTTAGCCTCGCTGTGATGCCCCGTTCAGCCACCGTTTTCGCCTGCAGCTCGTGCGGCCACGAGAGCCCGAAGTGGCACGGCCGCTGCCCGGGCTGCGGCGAGTGGAACACGATGACCGAGGAGAAGCGGGCGGCGGCACCCGCCGGCCGAGGCGGCGGCTCACCCGCCCGCGCCGCCGGCCGCGCGCTCACGCCCGTCACGCTCGGGCAGGTGGAGGCACCGAAGGTCGAGCGCCTGCGCACAGGCATCGGCGAGCTCGACCGCGTGCTCGGCGGCGGCATCGTGCCGGGCTCGCTGGTCCTGATCGGCGGCGCGCCAGGAATCGGGAAGTCCACGCTCACCACCGGCGCGCTCGCCAACCTCGCGGCCTCGGGGTGCAAGGTGCTGTACGTCTCAGGTGAGGAGTCGGCGGCGCAGGTGAAGCTGCGCGCGCAGCGGCTCGGCCCGCACGCGCTGGGCGTGCCGATCGTGGCCGACACGGATCTGGATGCGGTGCTCGCGACCCTGGAGGCCGAGCGGCCTGACGTCTGCGTGGTCGACTCCGTGCAGGTGCTGTACGACCCGGCATTGACCGGAGCGCCGGGCTCGGTGTCCCAGGTCCGCGAGGTCGCGGGCCGGCTGATGCGCCTCGCGAAGGAGCGCGGCATCGCGACGCTGCTCGTGGGCCACGTGACGAAGGAGGGCTCGCTCGCCGGGCCGCGCGTGCTCGAGCACCTCGTGGACTGCGTGCTGTCGTTCGAGGGCGAGCGCGAGCGCACCTACCGGACGCTGCGCGCGCTGAAGAACCGCTTCGGCTCGACGAACGAGGTCGGCGTCTTCGAGATGCACGAGCAGGGGCTCGTGGAGGTGGAGGACGCCTCGGCCCGCTTCGTGAGCGAGGCCACGCGCGCGCCGGGCTCGGTCGTGCTCTGCGCGATGGAGGGCTCGCGCCCGCTGCTCGTGGAGGTCCAGGCGCTCGTCGCGCCGAGCGAGATCGTCCCGCCGCGGCGCATGGCAAACGGGGTGGACCGAAACCGCCTCGCGCTCGTCCTGGCCGTGCTCAGCCGCCACGCCGGCATCTCGTTCGGCACGGCCGACGTGTTCGTCTCCGTGGCAGGTGGCGTCCGCGTGGACGAGCCCGGCGCCGACCTCGCCATCGCGCTGGCACTCGCCTCGGCCGCGAAGGGCATCGCGCCCGCGGCCGACAGGCCGCTCGCGGCCTTCGGCGAGCTGGGCCTGACGGGCGAGCTGCGCCACGTGGCCCACGCCGACCGCCGCGTGGCCGAGGCCCGCAAGTTCGGCCTCGAGACGATCGTGCATCCCTCGGAGTCCGTAACGACTCTCCGCACAGCGCTCGCCGTGCTCAACCGAGGCTCTGAAGGGGAGGCTCAGGCCGCCTGACGGAGGGCTGCCTGTAGTTCCGTCCCATTATGGGACGCTTCTACAGGATGCTCCGCTTGGCAGGCATTCTCGGCCTTCTGGCTGTGGGCGCCGTGGTCGCCGTTGCGCTCTGGCCCTCGTCGAACCCGGCACGCGTTTCCGCCAAGCCAAGCGTGGCCTGCGAGCACGCCGCCGGCTCGGAGGCGGCCGCCAACAGCGAGGGCCGGCTCGTGCTCGGGGCCGTTGTGATGCCGCGCCGTTACGTCCCGGGGCCGCCCGAACGCGAGGACGGCGAGCCCTTCCCGTACTGGCTGAAACAGGGAGTCCAGATCCGGGGCGGGGCGGGCCTGGTCACGATCAGCGTGGCGCCTGGGTCTCGATCCCGGGTGGCGCTGCACTGGGACGGTTCGGAGGTCGGCTCGGTGGTGCGCTTCGCCAGCTGTCCGGGCGACCGCTGGCCCTGGTTCGTGGGCGGATTTCACCTGAAGCGCCGCGCCGCCTGCGCTCGGCTCGACGTCCGTGTGGGCGACCGCCACCGGAGCATGCTGGTGGGCCTGAATCGCCGCTGCTCACGCCCCTCGTTTTCGGCCCTCCGCGCTGGCAAAACCCCTGCATAACGACCAAAGTGACCCAAAACGGGGACCTTTCCCGTAGAATTGGCTCAATGCCGTACGCCGGAGACGATGTCGCAGAGCTCGAGGCGCGGCAGGAACCTAGGCTCGTTCGGGCTCTCGAGATGGTCGCTCCCGGCACTGCCGTCAGGGAGGGATTGGACAACATCGTCCAGGGCGGAACCGGAGCCCTCATCTGCATCGGGGAGTCGGAGGAGCTCAGCTTCCTGCTGTCGGGTGGCGTCAAGCTCGACGTGGATTACACGCCCGCGCTGCTCTACCAGCTGGCGAAGATGGACGGCGCGATCATCCTCGCCGCCAACAGCACCAAGATCATGTGGGCGAACGTCCAGCTCATGCCGGACCCCACCATCCTCTCGCTCGAGACCGGCACCCGGCACCGCACCGCGGAGCGCGTCTCGAAGCAGACCGACGCGCTCGTGATCGCCATCAGCGCGAGCCGGAGCGTGGTCTCGCTCTACCTCGACGGCGCGAAGTACATCCTCGAGGACATCCCCGTCGTGCTCGCCAAGGCCAACCAGGCGCTCGCCACGCTCGACAAGTACCGCAGCCGGCTGGACCAGGTTTCCACGCGGCTCACCGCGCTCGAGTTCGAGGGCGGCGTGACGCTCCACGACGTGCTCACGGTGCTCCAGCGCGCGGAGCTCGTCACGCGCATGGCCGTCGAGATCGAGCGCTACATCGTCGAGCTGGGCGCCGAGGGGCGCCTGATCGAGATGCAGCTCGAGGAGACGATGGTCGGCGTCGCCGCCGACAAGTCAGCGCTCGTGCGCGACTACATCGTCGAGCCCTCCGAGGAGGCGTTCGCGATGGTGCTCGACTCGCTCGCCCGCCTCCCGCACCAGGACCTTCTTGACTTCGGCCGCCTGGCCGAGCTTCTCGGCTACGACCGGAAGCTGAACACCCTCGACCATCCCGCCTCGCCGCGCGGCTACCGCATCCTCGGGCGCATCCCACGCCTACCGAAGATGGTGGTTCAGTCGATCGTCAGCGAGTTCAACGGGTTGGACGAGATCCTGGCCGCCGCCGATCCGGAGCTTGAAGGGATCGAGGGCGTCGGGGACATGCGCGCGAAGGACATCCGCGAGGGCCTTCGCCGCCTGCAGGAGATCAACCTCGTGGACCGGTATTTGCAAACCTGAAACAAGCGGCGCGCTCGAAGTGCGCCCGTGAAAAAAGCAGGAGGGGAACGTCATCAGCGACGCAGTGTTGGAAGAGGAGTTCATCGAGGATCTCGAGATCGATCGGGAGCCGACCGTTTACGAGATCGGCGACCAGGTCGTCTACCCCCATCATGGGGCTGGCTTGGTCCTCAAGAAGGAGATGAAGGAGGTGCTCGGCGAGAAGCGCGAGTACCTGACCATCAAGATCCTTCATAACGACATGACGGTGATGGTCCCGTGCTGCAACGCCGACAAGGCGGGTCTACGGCGCGTGATCGGCGAGGCCGATGTGAAGAAGGTCCTCGCGGTCCTGCGCGACGACGTGAGCCAGATGCCGAAGAACTGGAACCGGCGCTTCAAGCACAACCGCGAGAAGATCAAGACCGGTGATGTCTTCGAGCTGGCCGAGGTCGTCCGCAACCTCGCGATCCGGGAGACCGAGAAGGGGCTCTCGACGGGCGAGAAGCAGATGTACACCCGCGCGAAGAAGATCCTCGCGTCCGAGCTGATGTACGCGCTCGACATGGAGGAGGACGAGGCGGAGACGCATCTGGAGGACCTGATCGCCGACGCGCACGCCGGCCGCAACGGCGCCGCCGCGACGGCATAGGGCCTCCGCGGCCGGCCAGATGCCACGGGGGTGCCGGGGCGCGCGCCCCCCGCTGTCAGCCCTGTGACGGTCGGCGGCATCGTTCCCGCCGGCGGCAGCGGCGAACGCCATGGTGCCGCTCGGGCCAAGGCGTTCGTCGTTTGTGCCGGCCGGCCGCTTCTGGAGTGGAGCCTCGAGGTGCTCCGCTCCGTCTGCGACCGGGTGGTCGTCGCGGCGCCGGAGGGCTGGGACGAGGAGCCCGACTTCGTGCGCGGCGGCGAGTCGCGCTCGGCCTCGGTCCGGAACGCGCTGGCCGCGGCGCCCGAGGCGACCGTCGCGGTGGTGCACGACGCGGCTCGTCCGCTCGTATCGCGCGAGCTGGTGGAGCGCTGCATCGCGGCGCTCGAGCCCGGGATCGACGGCGCCATCGCCGCGGTGCCGATGACCGACACCGTGAAGGAGGCGGCCTCGGACCGGCGCGTGGTGCGCACGCTCGACCGCTCGGCGCTGTGGTCGATCCAGACGCCGCAGGTCTTCCGCGCGGACGTGCTGCGGCGCGCGCTCGAGCGCGACGCCGTGGCGCTCGCCGCCGCCACCGACGACGCCGCGCTCGTGGAGGAGCTCGGCGGGACCGTCCGGGTGGTGGAGTCGTTCCCGGAGAACATCAAGGTGACGAAGAAGCACGACCTGCGGATCGTCGAGGCACTGCTTGCTGACTGACTACCACGTGCACCTCCGGCCCGACGAGGAGGGGAGCACCGCCGAGCGCTTCTTCACGCCGGCGAACGTGGAGCGCTACCGCGAGGCCGCTGGCGAGCGCGGGATCGAGGAGCTCGGCGTCGCCGAGCACATCCACCGCTTCGTGCAGTCGCTCGACATCTGGCAGCACCCCTGGTACCGCCACTGGGCGACCGACGACATGGACGAGTACTGCGAGTTCGTCCGTGCGGAGGGCCTCAGGCTCGGCATCGAGGCGGATTTCCTTCCCGGCCGCGAGGACCGCGTGGCGAACGTGCTCGACGGCCGCCCCTGGGACTACGTCGTAGGGTCCGTGCACTTCATGGGTGAGGACGCGCTCGACCTGCGTGGCGAGCCCGACTGGGAGGCCTGGGACATCTGGCGCAGCGGCGATCCTGAGAAGGTCTGGTCGCGCTACTTCGAGACGCTCGGCGAGGCCGCGCGCACGGACATGTTCGACATCCTGGCTCACCCCGATCTCGTGAAGGTGTTCGGCTCCCAGGTCCCCGTCCCGGAAGGCGACCTGCGCCGCTTCTACGAGCGCGCGATGGACGGCATCGCGGAGAGCGACGTGGCGATCGAGGTCTCCACCGCGGGCCTGCGCAAACCGGTGGGGGAGATCTACCCGGCGGCGCCCTTCCTCGAGATGTGCCTGGACGCGGGCCGGCCGGTGGCGCTGTCGAGCGACGCGCACACGCCCGAGCAGCTCGGCTACGAGTACGAGCGCGCCGTGGAGTGGCTCGACGGGCTGGGCGTGCGCGAGCTCGCCGTGTTCGAGGGACGCGCGCGGCGGCTGGAGCCGATCGGATGAGGGCCGGCATCGGCTTCGACACCCACCGCCTCGAGGCCGGGCGCCGGCTGGTGCTCGGCGGCGTCGAGATCGAGGACGCCGAGCTCGGTCTGGCCGGCCACAGCGACGCCGATGTCCTGACGCACGCGGTCATCGACGCCCTCCTGGGCGCCGCCGGCCTCGGCGACATCGGCCAGCACTTCCCGGACACGGACGAGCGCTGGCGCGACGCGAACTCCCTGGACCTCCTGCGCGGCGCGGGGTCACTACTCAGCGAAGCCGGCTACGCGATCAGCAATATCGACGCAACGGTCGCCTGCGAAGCGCCAAAGCTGAGCCCATTGCGTGACGAGATGCGCATGCGCCTGGCGGCCGCGGCGGGAGTCGAGCCGGACGCTGTGAACGTCAAGTTCACGACCGGCGAGCGAATGGGCTTCGTGGGCCGCGGCGAGGGAATAGCCGCGCTGGCGATCGCGACGGTCGTTGCCCGTAGCTCTGCTGGATAGAGCGTCGGTCTACGGCGCGTCGCGCAGCGCCAGCATTCCGCCGGTCACGCCCAGGTAGGCGGTGCCGGTCGGGCCGATCGCCAGGCCTGCGTAGTTGTTGTTGAAGCCCAGGCCGTTGCCGGCGTAGACCTTGAAGGCGGTCTGGCCGGTGC